>DUOK01000297.1 GCA_012838865.1 Bacteroidales bacterium
GCGGCATTTGGGGCGGAAACAAAGCGACCTTTCATCACAACCTGTTGGTGCACCATACCAGTCGCAATCCCCGTTTACAAGGTGGCCGAACGCTGAAGGGCGACGAGCAGGAGTTGATGGAGCTGGTCAATAATGTGGTGTACAACTATGCCGAGAAAGCCATTTATGCGGGCGAGGAAGGACACTACAATATTGTAGGCAACTACTTTAAACCCGGACCGGCAACGGCAAAGGATGAACGGGAGCGTTTTGTGGAACCTTATGCGCCTTTTGGTGATTTTTACGTGAGGGGGAATATGATGGCAGGTAGTCCTGATGTTACTGCCGACAACCGTCTTGGTGTGAGTACCAGTAAGGGGCCGGTGGACAGTATGTTGGTATCCGTTCCTTTTGTGGTGTCCGATTACGAAGTGCGTGATGCCCGGGAGGCCTATACTGCCGTTTTGCAAAAGGCGGGGATGGTTGTTCGCGATGCCTTGGACCGGAGATTGGTTTATGAGGTACGTAACGGCGTGGCACTTTATGGACGTAAGGGCATTCTCGACAGTCAGGAAGAGGTAGGTGCCTGGCCAGTTTTGCAACAATATCCTGCCCTGAGCGACAGCGACAAGGATGGTATGCCCGATCGCTGGGAGTTAAGTCGGGGCCTGAATCCGGAGGACGCTGATGATGCCTGGCAGTATAATTTGTGCTCAAACTACAGCAATTTGGAAGTGTACCTCAACAGTCTCTCTGTTCTTTAGTCTTGTTTTTGTATTTTTGGACAATGGTTCAATTTTTAAACAAATTTTAAGACAATGAGAAAGAGAAATGGATCCTTGCTGCTGGTGTTTTTGTTGCTCGCATGGAGTTGTGGAACTGATGAGGAAAGAAAAGAGCGTACGGTGTTTTTGGCAGGCGACAGTACCGTTGCCGATTACAGCAAGTATGCCGATTACATGGAAAAGCGTTACCCGATGACAGGTTGGGGACAGCGTTTGCCTGAGTTTTTAGTGGCCGATAGTCTCGACCAGGTGCGTCAATGGTTCCCCTCCGATTCGGTTAAGGTGGATAACCGCGCCATTGGTGGTCGGAGCACCAAGACTTTCTTTCAGGAGGGACGCTGGCGTGCTCTTGTAGAAGCCGTTCAGCCAGGTGATTTGGTGTTGATTCAATTTGGCCACAACGATGCCTCTGCCAATAAGCCAGAGCGCTTTACGGCTCCCGATGCTTACCAGGAATACCTGCGTTTGTTCGTTACCCAAACCCGAGAAAGGGGTGGTATTCCCATACTGGTGACGCCCGTAACGGGTAATCATAAGTGGAATGAGGATTTGCAGATGTATAATCAGCACGGGGATTATCCTGCTAAGATGAAGGAATTGGCCCAAGAGCTCAAAGTGGCTTTGATCGATCTCAATGAGCTTTCGATGAAGGCTTTTACCCCGGTGGGACCGGATTCCTTGGGGCCTAAATATTTCATGAACCTCGAGCCGGGTGTTTATGCTGGCTATCCGGAAGGACGTACTGATAATACACATTTTAATATGGCAGGTGCCCAGGTTGTGGCCCAGCTGGTGTTTGACGCGCTGAAGACGCTTCAGCTTCCCGGGCAAAGCCCGGAAAACTAAATTTTTCTGTTATGAGCAGGTATTTATTGACTGGACTGGGCCTGTTGGCCCTTATGTGTTTGCCTTCATGTATGCAGCAAGGCGAGTCTCCCTCCGGGGACGAAACCCAAGTGCTGGATACCAAAGAAGAAATTCTGGCCCGCATTGTGGCGCCGGTCTTTCCTGAGCGGGACTTTTTGTTGAGTGATTTCGGCGCTTCGGCCGATGGACTGGGCGACAATAAGGCGGCTTTTTCTGCGGCAATGACTGCCAGCCGGGAGGCTGGTGGTGGGCGTATTGTGGTTCCTGCCGGTGAGTACCTGGTCAATGGCCCCATTCATTTTGTAAGCAATAC
>DUOK01000298.1 GCA_012838865.1 Bacteroidales bacterium
TGAATTTCACCAAAGGAAGCGATGGATGGGACCCACTGAGTGCACTCATTGCCGACGAAACAACCGGGCTTCTTTCACCCAAAGCAGAATTGGATGTGGACCTGACTGTGCTTGGTGAAACCCTGCATGTGAACGGGGTGCAGACTCCCCTTCAAATACAGGTCTACAACCTGCAGGGCAGTTTGCAGGCCCGCTACTTTGTGAGCGGCAACACCGTACTGTCGCTGAGCAAAGGCTTCTGGATCATCAGAGCCACAGCAGGAACCCAACAGAAAATAATGAAAGTCTGGATCCCTTAAGGTTTAGTACCTTTCAACGAGAAAAATACACTCAGCAATAAATAACAGAGGGTGTCCCGAAAATCGGGACACCCTCTTCTGTAACAACATGCACTTAAGCCCCAGAAGAGCCTGCTATCTGCTTAGATTCAGGCCGTCATAAGAAAAGCCGCTTTCAGTCCACAAGCATCATACCGGGATGGCTGCCGGTAAGGCAGCGACCACCACCCTCTTCCACCACAAAAGTATTTTCGATGCCGACCATCCCCACTCCTTTTATGCCTTTTTTGGGCTCTACTGCAAAAACGGTACGGGCTTCCAGAGGCTCATCAAAACCCTCGGCCAAAACAGGCAGTTCATCCACAGCCAATCCAATAGCGTGCCCCAAAAACTTCACGCGTCGCGCACCATAGCCCATAAAGTTTTCCTGAAACTGGGGCGACAAACTTTCCATAACGCTCCGATAGATGTCTGATGGCCGGGCGCCGGGTTGCAAGGCTGCAGCAATCCTGTGCTGTATATCCACGCATTGCTCGTGAATTCGCAGCGCCTCATCCGGCAGGCGTCCCCCAAACTGATAAACCAGGGTTTTATCGGTATGGTATCCATTCACAGCCAGCCCCATATCCACAAAAACCAACTCTCCCTTTTTCAGGCGCCGCTCCCGGCTGCCCAAACCGGGCATGGCGGGTTGTTGACCGTAGTTCCCTCCGGGACCGTTAAAACTGGTTGGGTAAAGGGAGCTCTCGCCAAAGCCCAGCTGACCCACCACCATCTCCGTATCGAACATGTTAAAACGGGCCACCCCCATGTGACCTTCCTCCAGCATCACCCCGTACAAGCGTCCGGCCAGTTCAAACTCCGTCATTCCCTCTTCCAGAATCTCGGGGACCCGCACCTCAAGAACCCGCTGGTGGCGACGACCGGCATCCTCCATGTGGGCCAATTCCCAAGGGCTTTTCACCGCCTTAGTCATGCCCAGGTCGTAATCCATACTGTGGTACTCCGCAAAGGGAAAGTGTTTTTGAAAACGTTGATACATCGAAAGGGGAACAAACTCCGTCTCCAAATGCACACTCCCGGGCAAGTTCGGATAGGCAGCTGCCGCATCCCGGTAACTGTTCATGGGCCGAATGTCCTTAAATGCTGATTCCTCGCGGCTGCGCTCAAAGCTGCGGCGTACCCAAAGTACAGGCTCGCCTTCACGGGGCAACACCAGCATGCCCTCCGGCATACACCCACAGAAATACAACAGGTTCATTTTACTGAAAACCACGGCCATTTCCCATTTCGGATGGCGCGCATTCATGCGCTGACGGAAACGAAGCAGACGCTCTTCCAGTTCAGTTAATGGAGTAACACAAGTCATTATATTCAAGTTAAATATTTATTTTGAGTAAAGTTTTACTTTAATTTATTCGAAGACTGCTGATCCTCAAGTGCTGTCGGCAACCAGGTGGATGTTCCCCGGCTGAAAAACACTTCCGTACTAAGTTCCGCAGCGGCTTTGGTGCTCAGTTGCTCCGACCAAGGCACCCTTTCACAAGTAGCCGCGCCCGCCCCCGTATTGTTGTACTCGAAATAGCGGGCACTTTTATCGCGTTGGGTGCCCGACCAATTGCTCCAGCCTTCCGCTGCAATATGTGCACCCAGGGTAGAACTGCTCACCAAAACCCAGGCATGGTCGCGCCAGGGCCGACCCAGGTAAACCTTAGAGACGTCTTCAGCCGCGGTAAACCGACAAGCCCGGAACCAATATCCGTAGGCTTCCTTTTCAGGGGTACTGGCGGCGGTGATGTAGGAGTTGGCCAGACTGTGAATTTCGCAAGCGTCAAACAAAGCGGTGGAAGCGCCGAAAATAAAATCGGTGGTGCCGCCGATGAAGCAGTGCTTAAAATACTGTCGTGCCCCTTCTCCGGCAGCGTAAACCGTATCCTGGTGACCCAGAAAGCGACAATTCACAAAACTGCAACGATCGCCCTCCACATGCAGGGCAACGGCTTGCCCTACAGGACCAGCGGCATTTTCTACCGTAATGTTCTCCATATGAAAATCATTGGCCTCCACCTTAAGCGTATAAGTGTGAAAGGTGCTGTTGCGACCCAGGGCTATTTTATCGAAATAATCACTGTAGGTAATAATCACACTGTCTTTATTTTCACCAATTAGCGACAGATCTGTGTTCCAAGAATAAACCCTTACCTTTTCTGCATAAATACCATTTTTGATGAAAATATGAATGGGGGCATCAGGAAAAGCCTTGGTGGCATCAATGGCTGCCTGGATGCTTTTAAAATCTCCGTTCCCATCGGCAGCCACTACAAAGGTGGTGCTCCTGAGTTCTGCCTGCAGGGGCTCTGATACAAGGCCGGTCAAAAATAAAAGCATAACAACAAGTAAATTATTCATAACACTATATTTTAAGTATTTATCAAACGCAAATTTCAAAAATAGCCAAGTCAGCACACCTCTGATATCCAAGTCCACCCGGCAAAACACGCCAACCAACCCAGAACTCAAAGATAAGACTTCCCGGCAAAACCATTAAACAATTGGGCTGCGACCTGCTGTCGGATTCCCAAAAAACGGATCCGGATCAAGAAAGAATTGAAATTCAGTCAGCTATTTCGTAAAATTGAAAGAAATTCACATCTAACAACACATACTATGAGACAATTACTTTTTGGCGCCGGCCTGCTTCTTTTAGTTGGAATGGGCACGCTTACTGCTCAAGATCTTCCGGTTTTTCTGGACGATAAGCAGGACCTGGAGACAAGGATAGAAGACGCTTTACAGCGCCTGACTATTGAAGAGAAAGTCGCCCTCCTGCATGCCCAGTCGAAATTCAGCTCGGCGGGTGTACCCCGTTTGGGTATTCCGGAAGTATGGATGACCGACGGGCCCCACGGCATTCGGCCCGAAGTGCTGTGGGACGAATGGGAACAGGCGGGGTGGACCAACGACTCTTGTACCGCCTTTCCTGCGCTTACGGCCCTGGCGGCCACCTGGAATGAAAACATGGCGCTGCGTTACGGAGTGGCCATTGGGGAAGAAGCCCGCTACCGAAAAAAGACGGTACTTTTGGGGCCCGGCGTCAACATCTACCGCACCCCCTTAAATGGACGCAACTTTGAATACATGGGCGAAGACCCTTTTCTGGCCTCGAAAATGGTGGTGCCCTATGTAAAGGGCGTTCAAAGCAACGGCGTAGCCGCCTGCGTGAAGCACTATGCCGTAAACAATCAGGAAACCGAAAGGGGCTCCATTGATGTTCAGGTGGACGAGCGCACGCTGCGGGAGATTTATCTGCCGGCTTTTAAGGCGGCGGTACAGGAAGGGGGCGCCTGGGCCATTATGGGTGCCTACAACAAATTCCGGGGCGAACATTGCTGCCACAACCACTACCTCCTTAACCAAATCCTGCGGGAAGAGTGGGGCTTTGACGGCGTGGTCATCTCAGACTGGGGTGGCGTGCACGATACGCGTGAGGCCATTTTCAAGGGACTGGACATGGAGTTTGGCACCTGGACCGATGGTCTGAGCTGGGGCCAATCGAATGCTTACGACAACTACCATTTGGCCCTTCCTTATCTTCGCCTGATTCGCTCGGGCGAGGTGGGCACTGAGGAGCTGGATGCCAAGGCGCGCAACGTGCTGCGTCTCATTTTCAGAACGGAAATGAACCGAAACCGCCCCTTTGGCGCCTTTACCGGAGAGGAGCATTCACGTGCTGCCCTGGAAATTGCCCAGGAAGGAATCGTGCTGCTCAAAAACGACAAACAGCTTTTACCCCTGCAGGTAGTGGCGGGACAAAAAGTAGCGGTGATTGGTGAAAACGCCATCAAAATGATGACCGTTGGCGGCGGCAGCTCATCTCTGAAGGCACGCTATGAAACATCGCCTCTCGATGGACTTAAAACTGCGCTGGGTCCCGTTGTGGAAGTGCTTTTCGCCCGGGGCTATGTAGGAGATGTGGGCACCGAGTACAATAAGGTGAGCACAGGCCAGGATTTAAGCGATGAGCGCAGCGAAGCAGAACTTTTTGAAGAAGCTGAGGAGCTGGCCGCTCAGTGCGACTACGTCATCTTTATTGGGGGATTGAACAAGAGTCACCAACAGGACAGTGAGGGCAGCGACCGTCTGGCGCTCGACCTTCCTTACAACCAGGATGCCTTGATCCGCCGTCTGGCCGCCATCAATCCCAATCTGGTGGTGGTCAATATTTCAGGCAACGCTGTGGCCATGCCCTGGATCAACGAAGTGCCGGCCATCGTGCAGGGCTGGTTCTTGGGATCGGAGGCGGGAAATGCGCTAGCAAATGTGCTTACCGGCAAAGTAAACCCCTCGGGCAAACTGCCTTTCAGTTTTCCGGTAAAGCTGAGCGACAATGCTGCGCACGCCCTGGGGGCCTACCCGGGTGAAAACGGCAACGTGGAATATAAAGAGGGCCTGCTGGTGGGCTACCGCTGGCACGATGCTAAGAACATCAAGCCTTTGTTTCCCTTTGGACACGGCTTGAGCTATACCCATTTTAGTTACAGCAAACTTCGCATGAGCGCAAAAGAAATGAAAAAGGGCGAAAGTCTCACCTGCACCATTACGCTAACCAATAACGGAGACCGCGACGGCAGCGAGGTTGTCCAGTTGTATTTGTCGGACAAAAAATCGGCGCTGCCGCGTCCGCCAAAAGAACTCAAGGGCTTTCAAAAGGTGGAACTGAAGGCGGGCGAAAGTCGCGAAGTCAGCTTTGTCATCAACGAGGATTTGCTGCAATACTACAACGACCAGGAACAAGCCTGGGCAGCTGAACCAGGACGCTTTGAAGTACTGGTTGGCGCTTCATCACAAGAAATTAAAGCCAAGGCAGTTTTTGACTTGAAATAACAAGAGCAATGCCGCAACAGAACAGCAGTTTCCCCTTCGGGGGGAACTGCTTTGTTTTTAAAGGGCTATATTTGATGAAAAATTAGGGCCTGCAAAACAATATTCCCCTAAATTTGTCTCAGCTTTTTTAAAACCTGGTCTTATATGGAACTTCTTTCTCAACCCTATTTCGCACTGTTCGTAATCATCTGCCTGGGCTTTGTGCTCGGCAACATCAAACTGGGCGGGGTCTCGCTCGACATTTCGGCCATCATTTTTGTTGCCCTGCTTTTTGGACATTACAATGTGGTCATTCCGCCGGTTATAGGTACACTGGGACTGGTGCTCTTTATCTATACCATCGGAATGCAGGCGGGACCAGGCTTTTTCGATTCGTTTCGCAAACAGGGACGTTCGCTTATGGTACTCACCACCATTGTTATAGTCTCGGCCTCTCTTTTGGCTTTTGCCGCGTTTTATTACACGGGTATTGAGATGCCGGTGGCCCTCGGTCTGCTGACAGGTGCAATGACCAGTACCCCGGGTTTGGCAGCCGCCACCGACGTGACTTCTTCACCTCTGATTTCTATAGGTTACGGTATCGCCTATCCTTTTGGGGTTATCGGCGTTATTTTATTTGTTCGCCTCTACCCCAAAATCACCCGCGCCAACATCAGGCAGGCCGAAGAAGAATACGAAAAAGAAAGCCACCTGGGTTTCCCCGACATCCAAAGCCAGACTTTTCAGGTCGACAACGAGGCCATAATCAGTAAATCAATAAAGGAACTGCGGATCCGGACGATGACCGGTGCGGTCATTTCACGCATCATGCACGAGGGCGAATCCTTAATTCCCTCACCCGAAGCCATCTTGCACAAAGGCGACCTGGTGAAGGCCGTGGGCACCGAAGAGGCGCTTGAAAAAATAAAGCTCCTGATTGGACACGCCACCGACAAAGAAATTCCCCTGCACAAATCCTACGAAGTGCAATCGGTACTGGTCACCAACAAAGATGCAGTGAACAAGCCCCTGGGTAATTTCAACCTCTGGGCCAACTACCAGGCAACGGTTACCAGGGTGCGCCGAAGCGGCATCGACATCACGCCCTCCCCCTCCATGCGCTTGCAAATGGGCGATAAACTGATGGTGGCCTGCAGTCGCGAAAACATGCGTCAGGTGGGCAGCTTTTTTGGCAACAACGACAAAAAACTTTCCGACACCGATTTTTTCCCCATCGCCCTCGGCATCGTACTTGGCGTTTTACTGGGCAATCTTTCGCTCAGCTTTGGCAGCGGAGATACCTTTACTTTTAATCCGGGTTTAACCGGCGGCGTTCTGCTGGTCGGTATGATTCTGAGTCGCATCGGCCGCACCGGGCCCATTATCTGGAGCATGTCGGGCGCAGCCACCCAGCTGCTGCGCCAACTGGGGCTTATGTTTTTTTTGGTGGAAGTCGGCACGAAGGCCGGGGCCAATATGGTGGAGACCTTCCAGACCTATGGCATCAACCTCTTCCTGATTGGGGGACTCATTACGCTGGTGCCGATGTTGCTGGCGGTGATTGCTGCCCGTTTCTTAAAGGGGATGAATTTCTTAACCCTAATGGGCACCGTAACCGGAGCCATGACCAGTACGCCGGGCCTCGCAGCGGCTACACCTCTGACCGACACCAATGCGCCGGCAGTGGCCTACGCCACCGTTTATCCCGTGGCCATGGTGCTCCTCATTGTCTGCATTCAAATACTATCCTTTTTCGGATAAACTAATTTATCATCAGTAAAATATGTCGCGCCAATTAAAGCTTAAAAACAAGTATAAAAAAGCACTGGCGGGCTTATTCTTTCTATTTCTTGGGTTCCTCTGCTTGCCGGTGCTGCAGTTTGATGCTCCCTACGCCACGGTACTCAGTGACCGGAAACACCAGCTCCTGGGCGCTCACATTGCTGCCGACGAACAATGGCGCTTTCCGCCGGGCGACTCGGTGCCGCTGCTGTACCGGGAGGCAGTGCTGCTTTTTGAAGACCGTCACTTTTACCGGCATCCCGGCATCAACCCCGTGGCCCTGCTGAGGGCCGCCTGGTGGAATTGGAAGCACGGCAGGGTGGTCAGTGGCGGCAGCACCATCAGCATGCAGGTGGTACGTCTGGCACGACCGGCATCGCGGACTTTGCCCAACAAACTATGGGAGATGCTGCTGGCCCTGCGCCTGGAAGCAGCCCTCAGTAAAGATTCCATTCTGGCCCTTTACGCAGCACATGCCCCTTACGGCGGCAATACGGTGGGACTCGAAGCGGCCTCGTGGCGGTATTTCCGGCACGACCCGGGGCATCTGACTCCCGCCGAAACCGCCCTGCTGGCGGTACTGCCCAATGCCCCCTCGCTCCTGCACCTGGCCAAAGGAAGAGACGAGCTGCTTGAAAAACGCAATCGCTTATTGCTGCGTCTCTACGAAAACCAAGCTTTGGATGAACAGGAATATTTTCTGGCCCTGCAAGAGGACTTGCCGCCTGCCCCTGCACCTTTGCCACGTCTGGCACCGCATCTGCTCGACCAGCAACTGAAAACGGCCAGAGGCACCCGGCGTACAAGCAGCATCGATGCCCACCTTCAGCAACTGGCTGGGGAAATAACAGAACGACACAGCAAGCGCCTGCAGGGCAATCAAATACACAATGCAGCAGCCTTAATCGCCGCTGTGGAAAGTGGAGAAGTGCTGGTCTACATCGGCAACAGCAGCGGGGAGGGATCTGAAAAAGGACATCAGGTAGACATCATACAGTCGACCAGGAGTCCCGGAAGCGTACTTAAACCCTTTCTTTATGCCCTGGCTTTACAAGACGGAACCCTGCTTCCCCAAAGCCTCCTGCCCGACGTGCCCACCTATTACCGGGGCTTTACACCCCAAAACTACCAAAGAGGCTTCGACGGAGCCGTGCCCGCCAACGAAGCCCTGGCCCGCTCGCTCAACATTCCTTTTGTGCGCTTACTACACGATTATGACGGCGACCGTTTTCTCCGTCAATTACAGGACATGGGACTACATAGTTTAAACAAAGACTATAACCACTATGGCCTGAGCTTGATTTTGGGTGGAGGAGAAAGCACCCTTTGGGAGCTGGCCGGCGCCTATGCCGCTATGGTGCGCACACTGAATCATTACTGCGAAGAAGAAGGCCGCTACCGGCGCGGAGATTTTCATCCCCTCAGTCTGAGCCCGCATCCAAGCGACAGGCCGGCAGGCCCTCAAAGCTTTCAGGCCACGCATCTTCGGGCCGGAGCCATTTACTCCACCCTCAGTGCCCTGACCAGCGTAGAACGCCCCCCGGAAGAGGCGGGTTGGGAGCACTTCGGTTCGGCGCGACAAATTGCCTGGAAAACCGGCACCAGTTATGGTTTCAGAGACGCCTGGGGCCTGGGCGTGAGTAAAGACTATGTGGTGGCTGTTTGGGTCGGCAATGCCAGCGGCGAAGGACGACCGGGTATTGTGGGGGGACTGGCAGCCGGCCCGCTCCTTTTCGAATTGTTTGGCCTCCTGCCCCACAGCGATCGCTTTCCTGTGCCTCACGACGATATGGAAAAAGCACCGGTTTGCCGCGAAAGTGGTTTCCGAGCCGGCCCCGCCTGTCCGCATGACACCCTTATGGTACCTCGCAGCGTACGCCCCTCCAAGCCCTGCCCCTACCACCAAAAAGTACATCTCACAGCCGACGGACGCTACCGCAGCAACCTGAGCCACGAAGCACCGGGACAACTGCAGAGCCATTCCTTCCTGGTGCTGCCGCCCATAATGGAATGGTACTATCGGCAAAAACATCCCCGGCATCAGGTGCTTCCGCCCTGGAAACCCGGCACAGAACAAACCGACGACAGTCAACCAATGGATTTGATATACCCGCCGGCACGCACCCGGGTATTGGTCCCCCGAAACTTCGACGGCAGTCCCTCCCGCATTGTTGCCCGTGCCGTACACCGCAAAAGCGAAAGCCGTATACACTGGTACCTTAACCAACAATACCTGGGCAGTACCTACCTTGTACACGAAATGGAAATATTGCCCCGGGCCGGCCGCCATACACTTATCCTGGTAGATGATGAGGGCAAGCGTTTACAACGAACTTTTGTAAGTGAGAGCGAATAATTGACAATTAATCTTAAATTTGTAGATTCAGGCTCGACAAAACAACATAAGGGAATGATAGTTGCGAGACTGAACACCTGTTAGGTGACGGTATTCCAAAAAAGCAAACACAATGACAAGAAGACGTGGATTAAGCCCCAGGGGCTGGCTGGCGACCATCCTGGCCAGCGTGGTTATTTCAGTAACCTTCATTGCCGCAGGCAACGACAACAGGAATTTCGAGATAGTAAAAAACCTGGATATTTTTTACTCCCTTTTTAGGGAACTGAACAGTTACTATGTAGATGAAACCGACCCGGAAAAATTAATAACCACGGGCATCGAAGCCATGCTGGAATCGCTCGATCCCTATACCACCTATATCCCTGAGGAAGACATGGACGATTTTCGTTTCATGACCACCGGAGAATACGGCGGCATAGGTTCCCTCATTACCAAAAGAGGTGATTATGTGGTGGTGTCAGAACCCTATGAGGGCATGCCGGCGCAGCAATCCGGACTCCGTGCGGGCGACCGCATCCTGAAAATTGACGGGGAGACAATGAAGGGCAAAGAAACCGCTCAGGTCAGTGAAAAACTAAAGGGCCCGGCCGGCACCGAGGTGAAAGTTACGGTGGACCGACCCGGAGCAGATAAACAATTGGAAATCACCATTCAACGACGCGTCATTCAAATCAACCCTGTGCCCTACTACGGCATGCTCGATGCAAAGACCGGCGTCATCATTCTGAACAACTTCACACAGAACTGCGCCGGCGAAGTGGAGAAGGCCTTCAACGATTTGAAACAAAACCATAACATGCAGCAATTGGTGCTCGACCTGCGTGGCAACCCCGGTGGCCTGATGGACGAATCGGTAAAAATCGCCAACCTGTTTTTGCCACGGGGCAGCGAGGTGGTAAGCACCCGTGGCAAAGTCGCCCAATGGGACAAAACTTACCGGGCTCCGCGTGCACCCATCGACACCCTCATGCCCATGGCCGTCATGATCAACCGCGGTTCGGCCTCTGCCTCCGAGATTGTAGCCGGTGCCCTGCAGGACCATGACCGGGCACTGATTATTGGTCAACGCTCCTTTGGCAAGGGCCTGGTGCAAACCACCCGCAATCTGGCCTACAACTCCAGCCTTAAAGTAACCACCGCCAAGTACTACATCCCCAGCGGGCGCTGTATTCAGGCGGTAGACTACGCCAAGCGCAACGAAGACGGCAGTGTGGCTCTGATTCCCGATTCTCTGATGAAGGAGTTTCAGACCAAGGGTGGCCGCGTTGTCCTCGATGGCGGCGGCATCTCCCCCGATGTCACCCTTGAACCCAAAAAGTACAGCAACATCACCATAGCCCTGATGATGCAGCAAAGCATCTTCGATTTTGCCACAGAATATGCCGTTAAAAACAGCAGCATTGCTCAACCGCAGGACTTTTCAGTCAGCGACGAACTCTACCGGAAGTTCATCGGCTATGTGAAGGGTCTGGAAGATTTCCGCTACGAATCGGAATCGAACGACCAGTTTAAGAAACTCAAAAGCGCTGCCCAAAAAGAAGAATACTATGAACTGGGAGAGGAAGCCTTCGCCGAGCTGGAAAAAATTCTGACTCCCAATGTCGAACGTTCCCTGGAATTGGCCCGGGACGAGGTCAGCGAACTGCTGGCTATGGAGCTGATGCGCCGCTATTACTACCAAAGTGGTGCCATCCTATACAACCTGCGCTTCGACAAAGAAGTAGCCAAGGCTGTGGCCACCCTCAACGACGCTGCCGCCTACCGCGGCATGCTGCA
>DUOK01000035.1 GCA_012838865.1 Bacteroidales bacterium
ACCGCGATTTTGAATTTCAGGGCTGGGTGGTCACCAATACCCGCTTTACCTCCGATGCCCAGGCCTTTGGAATTTGTAGTGGTTTGAATTTAATGAGCTGGGATTTTCCTCAGGAGCAGAACCTGAAGCACTTGGTAGAACAACATCATTTGTTTCCCATAACTACACTTACTTCCCTCACCAAGGCCGAAAAGCAAAAGCTTTTGGCCAGCGGGACCGTGCTTTGTCGACAGCTGCACGAAAAGCCTGAACTTCTTGATTCATTAGGGCTTTTACCCTCAAAGCAGCAGCGTGTGCTTAAAGAGGTAGAGGCTTTGTTGTAGTTGTATTGAAAAATTTTCACAATATTTGTGGAAAATTCACCTTGTCTGTGCTGTCCTGTAATGGCAGCATGTTGCGGAGTTTGTTGTACAGCCACTAGAGAAGAAACATTATGAAAGAAAAATTGAAGAGCAGCAGATGGGATGGCGGTTCTATGCAGAGGCGTTGTGGCGCCCAGTCAGACAGAAATCGATTTTTCAAAAACGCTTCTCTTTTGGCCTTCCTGGTCTTGTTGATGTGGCATACTTCCATGCTGGCCGGCAGCAGCTTTCGTAATGTGCTGACCCCATCCTCGCTTTCTCAGTCCTCGGTACTGGCTATGGTTCAGGACAGTCTGGGTTTTTTGTGGATTGGGACCAAGGACGGACTCAATCGTTTCGACGGCTACAAGTACGTCAGTTACAAGTACGACATAGACGACGATGGCACCCTTTCCAATAATGAAATCAGCTGCCTCGAATTACAGGATAATCGCTACTTGTGGATAGGCACCCGCAGCGGGGGCATCAACCGACTCGATTTATCGAACAGTCGCATTACCCGCTACAGCGGTCTTACCTACGACGACCTCATTCGCGACTTGTACATCGACCGGCAGGGGCGGCTTTGGGCGGGGACTTCTGAGGGCTTGTTTTACTATGAAGCCGGGGAGGGGGAGGACAAAGGCCGCTTTGTTAATGCCTCGCGCAATGCCATCTACCGGCGACACACCAATGAGCCCTTTGGTCCCATACGTAAGAATATTTCCGTGGTATCGGTTTACCAGCACAGCGAGCGCAAGCTGCTTGTTGGCGCAGAGGAAGGCCTGTTCGAATACGATATGGATGACGGGACAGCCTTTCGCTCCATTTCAGAGGAAACCATCGAACGAACCGTTTTCACCAAGATACGGCGCGACAGCCAGGGCCAGTTGTGGGCCTCTTCCTACGATGGACTGTTTCGACTAACCCATCGCCTCAACAACAACAGCTGGCGGGTGCAACGTTTTCATGCCGAAGCGCCTGAAGGAAGGCGTTTGCCGGTCGACTGGGTCGAAGATTTTACTGAAGACGACCAGGCCAATCTCTGGCTGGCCACCAGGGGTGGGGGACTGGTCCGAATGGCCGACAATACGGTGAAGGAGGTTTTTACTTATTCGGAAAGTACGGAGAACGGCATCCCCGACAACATCATCAATGCTTTGTTGATTGACCGGACAGGGGTACTGTGGGTCGGCACCGAAAGTCATGAGCTGGTTTATCTCGATTTGTACGCCAAGCAGTTTAAAGTTTTGCTGCCCGGGCAGCAAAGCGGTCTCAGCGACAACCTGGTGACGGCCATCACAGGGAATGAGAATGTTTTGGCGGTGGGCACGGCCGCTTCGGGTATTGATGTTTTTCGTCGCAGCGGCGGTCAGCTGCAGCGCCTGCAAAACATTCCCCGGGTCATCCTGCGCGACGGGGCCTGGAAAAGTGAGATATCCGCCCTCTTGCTCGACAGCGACAGCATGCTTTGGATAGGATCAGCCGCCAACAGTCTGGTGGTGTACGACGGTCGGCGTTTCGACAGCTACGTTGTCGATGGCTTCATTTTTTCCCTCTTCGAAGACGATCGCGACAACATTTGGTTTGGTACCTGGGGGCAGGGCATCGGTTACATCAACAAGTACTCTCGTCAAATTGAGCGCTACAACGAAACCCCGGCCCACATGTTGGGACTGGGCAGTGATAAGGCCCTGGCGGTGTTTAAAGATTCGCGCGATTTGCTGTGGGTAGGTACCAAGGGGGGCGGACTCAGTGTTGCGCCCATTGAGGATGTGATGCGGCGACGAGGTAGTTTTACTGTGTTTCGTCATAAAAGCGGGGAGACAAATACCCTGGCCTACAACGATGTGTACGACATTCGGGAGGACAGTTACGGCAATCTATGGGTAGCTACCGGGCGGGGACTCAACAAAATAGAGCTTGGTCGCAGTACTCCTGTTTCTGAAATATTGAAGGGGCAGGTCAGCTTCAGTCACCTCAGCGAGCAGGATGGTTTGCCGGGGGGACTCGTTTACAGTATTCGTGAGGACGAAACGGGACATTTATGGCTGGGGACCAACAAGGGCCTTTGTCGTTACCATCCATCCAGTGGTAAACTGGTTTCTTTTGGGCGCAACGATGGTCTGCCCGGGGAGCAATTCAACCTCAACAGCGCCTTTCGTGATGCCGCAAGCGGTCACTTGTTTTTTGGTGGCGTCAACGGCATCACCATCTTTCATCCCGACAGCATTGTGAACAACCCCTTTGATGCACGGGTGGCCATTACCGATTTTCGACTGCACAACCGCAGCGTGTTGCCCCGTCAAAAAATCGGCAACCGGGTGCTGCTCGATAAAAACATCTTTTCGAGTGAGGAGCTGCGTTTGGCCCACTCCGACAATGAGATCTCCTTTGAGTTTTCGGCCCTCCACTTTTCCAGTCCCGACAAGATCCGTTACGCCTACCGCCTGGTGGGTTTTAACGACGAGTGGCAGGAAACCGGCAGTCAAAATCGCCGGGTAACCTATACCAACCTGCGTTTTGGCACCTATACCCTGCAAGTCAGGGCTACCAACAACGATGGTGTTTGGGCCCCCGGGATGCGGGAGCTTACCCTTATAATCGATCCGCCCGTGTACCTTACGGTATGGGCCTACCTCTTGTACGGACTGTTCTTCCTTTTCTTACTCTTTGTTTTCAGGAAATACTCCCTGATTGCCGTAAAAAAGAAGAATCAGCTGATCATCGAAAGTCTGGAACACAAAAAAGAAACCGAAATTGCCGAGGCCAAAATGCGCTTCTTCACCAATGTGTCGCATGAAATCCGTACTCCCCTGACCTTGATTCATGCTCCGTTGCAGCAGTTGATCGACCGGCAGGAGCTCGACCGGGAGACCCGCGATGTGTTGAATATGATCTACAGGAATGTGAAACGCCTGCTGACCCAGGTCAACCAACTCCTCGAACTGCGGAAAATGGACAAAGGAGAACTGAGTCTGCGCAACTCGGTGTTTCCGCTTGAGACTCTGGTGCAGGAAACCCTGCTCGACTTTGAGCCCCTATTGCGGCAAAACAAGGTGCAAGTGGAGATTAAGGCCCCCAACGAAAGCCTGGTCTCTGCCGATAAGCGCTTGTTGACCACCGTTGTGCATAATCTTTTGTCCAATTCGGTGAAATATGCACCGCCAGGAAGCACCTTGCACCTGAGCATCGATTACAGTCAAAATTCAGAGGCCGAATCCTGGTACACCCTGCGCTTTTGCGATGAGGGACCAGGCATTCCTGAAAGCGAAATCGATAGTGTATTTAATCGTTTTTATCAGGTACGCAGCGAAGGTTATGAGCACTTAGCCGGTTCGGGAATTGGCCTCTCCATAGTGCGTGATTTTGTGGAGAAAATGAAGGGCAGTGTTAAAGCCTACAATCTCGACGCTAAGGGCTGTTGCTTTGAAGTGCTGCTGCCCGAGGGCAACCTGCAGCAGGACCAGGCTTATTCGCATCAGGAGGAAGTTACAGAGGAAAGCAGTTCCCCAGACTTGAGCGACTCAGAGCAGGGATTGTCGGCCGGCAAGGGCGACCAAAAGCAGCCGCTTTTGGTGGTTGTGGAAGACGATGCCGACCTGGCAGACTATCTCCGAAAAGTTTTTGCTCCCCGATTCAGAACCATTGTGTTTCATAACGGCCGAAAGGCCCATGAAGAACTGGCGAGACTGATGCCCGATCTGGTTATTTGTGATGTGATGTTGCCGGGGATGAGCGGAATAGAGGTGACACGTGCACTGAAAACCAGTAAGGAGACCTGTCACATTCCCGTGGTGATGCTCACGGCCCGCACCGATGATGAGCACATGGTCGAAGGTTTCGAATCCGGTGCCGACTCTTATCTGACCAAGCCCTTCAACATTCATGTGTTGGAAGCCCAGGTGGCTTCCGTATTGCAATCGCGTGAGGCCTTTAAGCAGCGCTTCAGCAAACAAATGGTGCTCGAACCCACCGAGGAGGCCATTACGCCAATGGACGAGCGCTTTTTGAAACGGCTTATGGAAATTACCGAGCAGAAGCTGTCCGATCCCACCTTCGACGTGTCCTTCCTCATCGACGAAATGCATATGAGTCACTCCATCATCCTGAAAAAGGTGAAAGGTCTCACCGGTCTTTCCCTGGTAGAGTTCATCCGTTCCATGCGCATCAAAAAAGCGGCCCAAATTTTCCGCCAGGATAAATTGTCCGTCTCCGAGGTCGGTTTTATGGTCGGCTTTTCCGATCCCAAATACTTCAGTAAGTGCTTCACCAAAGAGATGGGCGTGAAGCCTACCGACTACCTTAAACAGCACCACAGTTAAAGACGACTTTCTGTAAATGTTTGTAAGGTAATGTATTGCCGGGATATCCCGGCAGTATAGCTTTCAGGTCGGATATAAATTTCCCCTTAATTCACATTTTTTTACCCCTTTCTTAGGGGCACTACACTTACATTTGTATTAATCAATTTTAACATTCAAATGTGAAATTGTATTATTCACTCCCTGAAGGTTTAAATTGTAGGAAAGGACTGAAAGCGGTCTCTCCGTTGAAATGTAATTGTTGGACTTAAATTTTTTTTTATTGATGTAGGCAGAACAGCACAGACCAAATTCTGTTAATTTGACTTAATTGGTGATTGACCCCAATCACATTTATCGCTTTACCAAATTATTGTATTTATGAGAAAAACTAATGTGTTCAGCAAAGGCATCGTACTTGCCTTTTTGTTACTGCTGACCGTTCCATTTTCCGCTTTTTCGCAGGACCTTACGGTTTCCGGAAGCGTAATGGATCAGCAGGGCGGCCCCCTTCCGGGCGTGAGTATCCTTATTGAGGGTACCTCTACAGGAGTAATCACCGATATTGATGGCAATTATAGCCTGAATGCTCCTGGTACCAGTGTTTTGGTTTTTAACTTCCTGGGTTTTGAATCCCAGAAGGTCTCGGTGGACAACCGCAGCACCATCAATGTTG
>DUOK01000299.1 GCA_012838865.1 Bacteroidales bacterium
GGTCGGGCTGCAGCTCCAGCGCCCGTTCAATGGTCGCCCCAAACGAGGCTTCTGTTTGTCCCGGTAGTCCGTAAATAAAATCGTAGTTGACACCAACACCCCGGTCCTTTATGGCTTGTGTAAGTTCCTCAATGGGCAGTTTGGAAACATCGCGGTGCACGGTTTTCAAAACTTCCTCATTGAAGTCCTGGATACCCAGACTGATGCGATTGAAACCCATTTGAAAGAGCGCCTCCAGATAGTCGTGATCCAAATGGGCCGGATTGCATTCGATGGCTACTTCTGTGCTGCTTTGTATGCGAAAAGTCTCGTTCAAGAGCGCCATGATGCTGCCCAGCTGTTCGGTGCTGAGGGCATTGGGGGTACCCCCACCCCAGTGAATCTGGGTAAGCGGACGCGATAAGTCGATCCACCCGGCCACCATGCGTATTTCTTTTTTGAGGGCTTGGAGGTAGCGCTCAATCAGCTCATCCTGGCGTGTAATAAGGGTGTTGCAGCCACAGTAGAGGCAGAGGCGGGGACAAAAAGGAATGTGCAGGTAAAGCGAAATGCCCTGCGGTTCTTGCTCGTTGGAAGCCAGCACATGGCCACGAAATTCTTCCGTTCCATACCCCTTGTGGAAACTGGTGGCCGGTGGGTAACTCGTGTAACGGGGAAGGGGTTTGTCGTATTTGGCAATGAGCTTGTGATCAATCATGGTTTTGTGTTAACAGGGGTCGACTGCGACCCCTGCAAAATTAGCAAAACAATCTTATTTCATCTGAAAAACGGGGACCAGTTCCATGCCTTTTTCCTGAAAACGCTGTTTTACTTCGTCGTAATTCCTTGTGAAGCCCAATACAAAACCACCGCCACCCGATCCGCAGAGTTTAAGCAGGTATTTGCCGGTGCTGAACCCGTAGATCCATTCCATTTCTACCGTGGCGGGAATCATGGCTTCGAAGTGGGTCGCCTGAAAAAAGGAGAGTTCCTGCAGGGCCACGGTAAATTTGTCGATTTGTCCCTCGGTAAGGTAGCGGATGCAGCGGTTGTTTAAGGGAATGTAATCTTCCTTTATGAGTTGGTGAAACTCCTGTTTTTCCAGGCGGTCCATAAAGCCCTGTACTAGGGGCGCTGTTTTGCCCGGTCTCCCGGTGTTGAGCAGGAAAATGGCATCGTCGGAGTTGAGGTTGTATTTGGGAATGCCCACGGGCGACAAGTGCTGATCTTCGTGCAAGAGCAAAGGATGCTTCATGTAGCAAATCAGGGGATCGATGCCCGAGCTGGTGCCGTGGAACCACGACTCGAGTACGGCCAGTTGGGCCTTGAGTTGCTGCACTTCGTTTTTTTGTGAGGCGCGGCGCGGGATGGTTTGGTCGCTTTGGTAGCGATGGTAAAGGGCGGCTACCAGGGCCCCGCTGCTGCCCAGGCCGTAACCTTCGGGGATGGAGGACTCAAAATAGAGTCCGTTGTCCAAATCTTTTTGGAGGCGCTGCAGATTAAAGCCTGCAGGCAAGCGGTTTTCGCTGTCGAGTTGCTGCAGGTAACCGGCATACTCTTTCAGCAAAGTATTGCTGCGCCGGGCAAAATCAAGGTCGGTGTAGCCCTTGCGGTTGATGAATTCGAGCGAGCCGTTGAAATGCGCATAGGGAATGGTGAGTCCCATAGATCCCATAATGATGCTGTACTCGCCAAAAAGCATGATTTTAGAGTGGAACATGGTGCTGTTCTGGTCCTTATTCATCGAGTGCCTGATTTGAGGTTAAAGCGCGGGGACCTGTCCCCACCTGGTCGTGCAGGATGGCCTTGTCGGCGCATAAAGGCTGCAGTTCTTCCTGCATCCAGGTCTTTATTTTTTCGTTTTCGCGTGCCGGGTACAAAAGGTGGATGTTGGGTCCTGCGTCCATGCTGAAGCCGATGGTCAAGCCGTGTTCGCGCCGGGCGCGCCGAATGCGGTGGATGGCTTCGAGCGAGTTGGGGTGCAGCAGGGTGTAGGAGGGGGTGGAGCTCATCATGAGTCCATGCAGCGAGAGGGCTTCGTTTTCGGCCAGCTCAAAAAAGTCGTCCCACTCGCCTGCCTTTAGTATGGCCAGCAGGCGTTCGGTGTTTTTTTGGGCCTGTTCGATGCGGGCCTCGCGGTAGGGATGGTGGTTCATCAGGGCATGCCCCGCTGTGCTGCTCACCGCTTTTTGTCCCGGATCGATGAGCAGAATGCTGTTGTGGAGACTGCGGAAATCGGGGTCGATTTCCGCTTCTTCAAGGGGAAGGGCGTACATGTCGGAGCTTTCCTTCTTCCCCGGATAGCGTCCCCAGAGGGTCCATCCGCCATATACCGAACGGGCTGCACTGCCTGAGCCCATGCGTGCCAGGGTAGAGGCCAGCACGCTGTCCATGGCGGTTTCCTCCTTATCACTATGCAGCAAATGCAGCTGGGTAAGGCAGAGGGCCAGGGCGCTCATGCTGCTGGCCGAGGAGGCAATGCCGGAGGAATGGGGAAAGGTGTTGCAGCTGTCGATTTGCAGGAAATGGTGCTGCAGAAAGGGCAGGTGACTGTGTATGCGCTCCAGAAAGGTGGCGATTTTTTCGTTGAACCCGGCTTTTTCTGCGCCGTTGAGTCGGAAACTGAAACCCGGCTGGTCGGACGGCCGGGTGCTGACGCGGGTGCGTGTTACTGCAGCGGCCAGTGAAAAGCTGATGCTCGGATTCAGCGGTTCCTGCAGGCCGTGCTTGCCCCAATACTTGACAATGGCCAGGTTGGAGGGGCTTTCCCAGCTTGCGGTGGCGCTGATCTGCTTGTGTTTGGTCATGACTCCATTCAACTTTTGGTGGTGTGCGGAAGCAGGCTTCCGGGTAGAATTAACGCAGGATTAAAGAAAAAGTTCGGTAATGGGAGTGTTTTATCCTGATTTTATTTTTTGAATTTGCTCTGCTCCGATGAGGCCTTGTAATAATGGTTCAGCTGGCGCCTGAGTTGCAGGTAGCGCCAGATGCCCAGTATCAGAATAACCAGGGAGCCGGCCAGGGAGGTCCAGCCCAGCCATTGCAGGGATTCGAAATCCCTCAGCTGCAAAAATGCAATGCCGGCCAGTATCAGATACAGGGAGGTGCGGATGTAGGCGAAAAGGGTGCGTTCATTGGCCAGGCGGGTTCGTTCCAGGGCCAGGTAGTCGCGCAAAATGATGTCTTCTTTCAATTGGTAGTGCATGGTGGCAAATGCTTGATGTTTGTTTTGCAAGTTATAAAAAAGCCCGCTTGTTGGCGGGCTTTTGGAAGCTTTGTTGGTTGCAGTAGAGATTCTACATCATCTTTTT
The DNA here is from genome assembly GCA_012838865.1 of Bacteroidales bacterium. Taxonomy (GTDB): domain Bacteria; phylum Bacteroidota; class Bacteroidia; order Bacteroidales; family Marinilabiliaceae; genus Geofilum. The sequence goes on from DUOK01000299.1 coordinate 3,291, forward strand.
CAGCACAACCAGTACCACCTCGTTTTCGGTTAGCATAAGGTCGCGCTGAAGGATGCCGTCGCTGGTCACCGACACCTGTTCGGAGGAAGCAGGAAGGCCATTGCTCTGACTTTTTAGGAAGGCCACTTGTTGACGATTCAACTGTGCAGGGCGCCCCATTTGCGCGTATAGGGTGTAGGGGTCGTTGGAGCCATAGCCAATTTTGTAGGTTTCGATATGATACCTGCCGGCAGGGATGCCTTGCAAGTCAAGAGAAATTCTTCCTTTGCTTTTGGCCGGTAGGTCTTGGATGTAATACTGTTGATTGTTCATATCGTCGGGCAGCGTGTGGGTAAAGTCCCACAGCAAAACCTGCAAGTCGCCAGCACTGTTTTTACACACCCAGGAGGAGCTGTCGGCATTGACCAATTCGGTGTTTCCCAGCTGATTCATAAATGCATAGGCGTGATAGGTCGGCTTTTTTATGCCCTGTATGGTCATCAGTCCAAAACCGCCATGAAAGGGCGTAAATCGAGGGCCGGCTTCCTCAAAGATGTCGGTAAACACCCAATACGACATGGATTGGGCAGCATCACCAACCTGTTTGATTTTTTCGAGGATGTAGGCTGCCTGATGGTAACTGTCGTGCAGGGGGTCGGCCGGAGTGTACGATGAGCTCCACTCTGTATAGTGCAACTCCAGATTGGGTAAACTTGATTCTGCAATTTCTTTGCGCGATTGCAATACATCGCCACTTACGCTCCATTTGTTTTTACTCAGGCGAGTGCCCGCCTGCCCATACTCATCCAAAAAACCAACATCTACACCGTAAGAATGCGTACTGATAAAGTCGATGGGCACATTATTCTTTTTGCAAAATTCAATCATTTCGGGTTCCCAGGAAGCACCTGCGGTGGCCGGTCCGCCCACGCGGTAGTCCTCATTCACCCGTTTCACTCCCCTTGCAGCATACTGGTACAGCTTAAAGTATTCTTCCTGTGTACCCGACCAAAAGCCAGGGGAGAGATTGGGTTCGTTCCACACTTCAAAATACCAGGTTTTTACCTCATCCTTGCCGTAACGCTCTGTAAAGTGCATAGTCAGCTCATATACAAGTGCCTCCCATTTTTCGTAGTCTTTTGGTGGAGTAACGTTTCCTTGCCACCAAAAGATGGTTTCGGGACCGCTGGCCAGGGCTGAGGGCATAAAACCCAGTTCTACAAAGGGTTTGATGCCCATTTCCAGCAGCGGGTCAAAAAGTGCATCGATGTACATAAAGTTGTACTCGGGCTTGCCCATACGGTCTTCTTTGTATACAGCCATATCGTCGGTAAACAGCCCATGCATGCGTATGTATTGAAAATCGCACTCTGCCTTGGTCAGGCGCAACTGTTGTTGCCAGTCGGCCCGCAATCCTTCGTTGGCACGGCCGGCACCCACACACATTTTGAACATTTTATTCATTGCACCTTTCTCGTTATTATAATCGACCGAGATGGTTCGCACCAGCGGTGCTTCTTTGGTACTTGACTCA
>DUOK01000036.1 GCA_012838865.1 Bacteroidales bacterium
ATCGCCCACCTGAAAAGGCCGATCGAAAAGCAGCATAATGCCGCCAAATACATTCTTGAGCAAATCCTGAGCAGCCAGTCCCACCGCTATGGCCACCGAGGCACCCAAAGCCAGCAGGGTTTCGAGCGGGGGATTAAAAACGCCCTTAATGATGGCCACCAAAAAGAGGGTCCACAATACAATACGTACCACCGGAACGACACTCTTAATGGTGATGCGCACCTGGGCGCTTTTCTCGGCAAAAGCTTCCAGAATACGCACAAGTAGGCGAATAAACAGGTAGGCCACCACCAGCAGTACCAAGGCCCAGAATATTTTTCCAAAAGACAGAATTTGCAGCACTTCATTGGGGGTCTCGGGTAAATCTACTCCCCCTGCCCGCTTCTGATCGCCCTCCTCTTCAGTCGAAGCCGAAACCGAAGTCGGCGCCGAAGTCTCAGTCTCAGCCACAGCCTCAGTCTCAGTCTCAGCTGCGACCTGAGTTTCATCTATAGCGGGACCCGGGGGCGCTTCCTCATCAAGCGCCAGACTGTCCTTTGTCGCCCGACCAACCATCGGGGGAGTGGTAACAACGAGGACACTGTCAACCACCCGGGCACTGTCGGCAAGGGCGCCCCCTTCATGGGCGGCCCCTGCCGCCACCCCGGAGGTATCCACAAGCTGAACACCATCGGTAATGCCTGGCTTTGGCGACCACAGCAGGGGGTTGTTTTCAAACTGCCTGGCCTGGCCTTCCATCACGCCGCTGCCCAGGTAAAGACAGCCTATTAGGAGATAAAGCACTTGTTTCATCAGCTGATAAAATTTCGTGAGTGCAGGTAGTTCACTACGGGATTAAACACAATGGGGTTGATGGTGAATTTTTGACGGGGCCGAATCAAAAAGCCCTTTTCGAGCATCGGGATCAAAAGATTTTTAGCTGCGGCTTCGGATTTCCCCATTACCGAACAAAAATCGGTCAGACAAAGCCCATCGTGCAGCACAATGGTCTGCAGAACAAACAATTCTTCGGCCTTAAGTTCCTTAATAAAAGAAAAGTCTATTTCCTTAATGTAACCAATATCTATGCTGTGGGCATGCACTTTGCGGGTCTGCCGCAACCAGTAAAGCTGGGCAAGACTGATGTTGCCGTAGCTGAGGCGCGAGAGCTTGCGGAACAACTGCTCCCGCAGGTACACTTGTTGCTCACGTTCATCCATAGCCGCAAAGTCTTTGCGTTCGCGGGTTTCCGGATCGGATAAGAAGTGGAGACGAAAACCGCTGATCTTATTGCGACGGGTAATGATCTCTTCAATGGCTTCGGTGGATAAGGCTTGCAGAAACACCTCATTGGTAAAGTAATTGGAAATGTACAGGGTCTTATCCAGGTAGGCCCAGGTATGCGTAGTAAAAGCGCCGGTCCAGAACACTTTTTTCATGGTGTTGGACATCAACTCAAAGAGTCGCTGAAGGTTTTCAAAACCATTGACCTGCTTGAGGTAAAAATGCTGCAGATTCTCAATCACCACCACGCGACTCTCGCTCTGGTTGAGCCAGGCAATCAGTATTTCGTTGGAAGTAAAGGGCTGGTCGGGCTGAAACAGTTCGTTAAAAAAATCGAGATACTGAGCCAGAGTGAAATTCTTGGCCCCCAGGGTGGCCCGCAACACGGGGATGGTGATGTGGGTTTCGGCCAGGAAATGGTTCAGCAGGGAACTCACCCCACTGCCCTTATCACCAATAACGGCTACCGTAATAAAACGATCCTTCTGCCAGTTGGCCCAGGCCTGCTTCAATTCCCCCAGTTCCTTTTCGCGATTCACAAAAAAACGGGTTTCATTGGTTGGGGTGAGTTGAAAAAGTCGCTGGTAGACAAAGGGCAACTGGCGCAATACTTCCTGGGTTTCGTTGATGAACTCCGAAAGCTCAAAAGTCAAGTATTTCTTATGCTCCACAAAGCCCACCCGTTGCTTAATGTCCTTTACCAGCCGCAAAAGTTTCAAATAGCCGCTTTTTATCAGGCGCCACAACTGCGGCAAGAGGGTACGAAATCCTTCCAGAATCTGTTTGCGCAGGCGACGCGATTGTTCCAGGGCTTTAATCCTGGCCACTTTTAAGTTGAGCTCAAATACATTGTCGGTGTTCTTCAGCTTTTGCACATCGAGGTTAAACTGAATAATGCCGCTTTTCAGTTCGACATCGGCCTGCTCGGGAATACTCTGAACCAACGAGCGTGCCTCGCGCAGCTGCTCCCGAGCGCGGCGGGCACCTTCGAGGGCACCCTCCAAAGCCTTGTCGGCCCCTCCGTCGGCCTCCCCCAATAAAAGGAGGGCCGATTCCAGACTGAAATCCCATACGGTGGCCAGTCCCATCAGTTGCAAACGCGCCTCCTCGAGGCGCTGCTCACTGAATAAGCGCAAGGTCTTAATGCGTTTTTGCAGGGCGGGGATGGCCTCAAATTGCAGCAACTCACGGGGCGAAATCTCCTCAATGCTTGAAGCAGAAGCTCCGGAAAAATACCCGCGTTGCTTGATGTAGGTCCTTTGCTCAGCCAGCCCCTGCAACAGGACATCCAACTCCGTCTTCAAAAGATCGAAATCGCCTGTAAAGCTGATGCTCAGCTTTTCAACCAGACCGGCCAGGTGCCGATCGGCCAGGTCGTGCTGGGCGTTGCGTCTTTCCTTTCGCAACACGGCACCGGGATTGCCCGGTGCTTCCTCTTCGAGACGCCGGCGACTGTCCGACAAGTAAACCTCGATTTGCTCAAAAGCGGCATCCAGATCCTCTTCCAAATGCCCGAGCATGCTGTGCTGCATACGATGGTAGGCGCCGAAGAGCGAAAAATATAAGTGCGAAAGCTCCACATCCATGGCCCAATCGTCGGCCAGTGCCAGATAGGTCCGGTTCCAGTCGCCCAACTTTCGTTGTGTCTTATGCAGACTTTGTTGAACCTGACGGCGAAGCACTTCGGGGCGGAAGCGCTGCTGCGAAACATAAAGGGTATCGAGTTTGGGCAGGAGGCGATCGGCCTCGTTAAAGGCAGACTGTATCAGCTCCTGGTGGGCCCGCAGAAAGGCTTCCAAAGCCATCTCGCCACCCTTTACAAGCACCTTGAGACGCGACAATAAGCCTTCGGGAAGCAGGGCAGCATCGGGCTGCTCCTGCAAAACGCTGAAACTGTAATTATCCACCGCTTCGTCCAACTCCCAAATGCCGGCCACAAGCTTGCTCTGCCCGCTTAAAAAATCATCGAACAGGGGCAGTAATCCCGGCCAGTAAGTGCTGTAAATGTGTTCGCTGAGTAGGGCCCGAAAGGGCAGGCGACGGTTGCGATAAACCGTTACATCCAGGGGCGCTTTGCGCAGCAGGCGGCGAACGGCATTGCGTAAACGACGCAGCTGAGTATGCAACTGCAGTTTGAAGTTGAACCAGAGGGCCGATGGATAAAGCAGGGGATTGCGCAAGGCACTGAGTTGGTAGGGCCGACTGACTTCCCTAACCACCAGCTGACTGGCTTGGGCTGCTACATAGGTCTTACAGGCCGCATGCATCTGCTGGGGCAAATGCCCATAGCCCTCCTGCTCCAGCCCATCCTTCCAATGCGAAAGTTCGGCAAAAAGCTGGGCCCTAAAGGCCTGCAGCGCCAACACGTAGGCAGGTCCGGCCTGCTCCTCTTCGTCTTGAACGGCTTCATAAAGCTGCTGGTAACGAGCGGCCAGCCCGGCTGCACGCTCCTGACGCTGGGTCAAAAAGTGATTAAGAACAGCGGCCACTTCGCCCAAAAAGTGTTGCTCCGCTTCCCTGATTTCGGAATTCTTGTAGGCCATACGACGGATCGGTTGCAAAAAATCGGCCCTTGCCGGTGCGGTGCAGGCAGACCCCTACAAGATAGCAATTATTTGGTGGGCACTGCAGCGCTGTGCCATTTTTTTGGCGGCAGGGGACGCGCTGCCAGAATGCCACGCACGCCGGACATTCCTTTCACGTAATCGCTCAAGGGCACAGGACTTATTTCTACCTGATTATTGCGGGTGGAAGCGTGCAAAAGATGCAAGCGCCCCTCACGAAAAGTGGCCAAGCCGGTGTGGGATACATCCAAGCCCTTTACGCGACTCACAAAGGCTAGGATGTCGCCCTCCTGCAAATGCTGCTCGGCGGCGGCAATTTGCGTATTTGGCAAATAGAACAACACTTGCCCGCGCTGCGCCAGTTCCAGGGTCCGGAGACGATTTACCAGGGCGCTATCCCGGTCGAGTTGCGGATAAAGATGAGAATGGGTGGACATAAAATGCAGGTCGAGCTGCAGCGCTTCAGCACCAGGCAGGTCCCGTAAAATCTGCAAACGCCCCCGCTGCTCGTTATCGAGCAGCCACTCACTGAAATAATGCAGGCGCGACAAATAGCCCTCGCACGTCCCGCCCCGATAACGATACCCCTCCAGTTCCTCCAAAAAAATCAGGCGACTTTCTGCTTCAGGTTCTGCCTCCCGGGAAACTGTCCTCGCTTTGTCCTCAAAACAGGCCCGCCACCGAGGCAGCTCATCCGGCTGAACGCCAGCCGCAGCCAGCGCCAACACATACTCCACAAAGGTCGTGCAATCCATTTCCTCCAGATTCACCACCACTTGCTCCTCCCCTTCACCTTCCAGGGTAGCCCCTACATAGGGCGTCCCGATGAAAGTCTCGCCCAGGGCAATGAGACCGGTTCCGTAATTGTCCCCAACCGAATCTGCCGGATGCCCCCCGTCAAATACCCCTGCGACCTGTTCTAAGGGGCGCACTCCACCTGCAGGAGCAGCTGCACCCGTGGGCACCGCTGCCCTTACACGACCGCTGGCGGAACCGCTCAGCGCCGCATAAACAAAACCTGCGGACAAGGCCAAAACCAACAGCACGCCCCCCAAAAACTCAAGCCGCGCAGCTCCGGTAAGTCGCCACGGAGAAAAAGAATTTTGGCGCTTAAGACTTGGCCCTACTGCAGAAGGCTTCATATTTCTTTTACCAGATGAAAGCATAATTTCTATTTCTAAAGGCTGAAAATAGCACATCCGGCTCAAAAAAGCAGTATTCAGGAGCAAGTTCCTGCAACATTACAGCAAAAGGCCCCCCAGACCTAAGTCCACTTTAAATCCATCCTACCCCCAAAGCCACGGACAGTAATATGAGCATAATGGCCACGGTCACCTGTACAAAATGCAGGGTCACCTTTTTCAACAGCTTATTGCCCAGGTAAGCCCCGGCAATGGCAGCAATGGTGGCGATAATCACCAAATTAAGATTATCGATGAGTCCCGCCTTGGTAAAGCGCGTAGCATACACACTCAAACGGGTAAAATCAACAAAGGTCGACACCGCTACCGCGGTACCCACAAAGGCCTCTTTCGAGAGTCCGGCCTTTATCAGAAAAGCACTGCGCAGCGCTCCCTGATTGCCCGAAAGGCCACCAAAAAAGCCACTCAGAGCACCACCCAGCGGCAACTTTTCCCGGCCAAACTGCAGGCGACTGAAATAAGGAATCAAATCCATGCTGGCAAAAATGATGAGCAAAATGGAGATGATGAACTTAACCGGGTAAACCTCAAAGTGGCGACCTAAAAAATGGTAATCGAACAAGGGTTGGGCATCCGGAATGTGCAGCAAGAGCCAGGCCCCGACAAAGGCAGCAACAACAGCCGGAATACCAAAACGTAAAAGCGTTCCTTTATCGGCCTGCTTCCCCACCAAAATCAGTTTAAAGATGTTGTTGAAAAAATGCACTACGCCGGTCAGCGCAATGGCCAAATCTACCGG
>DUOK01000300.1 GCA_012838865.1 Bacteroidales bacterium
AAAAGAACAGATCTTAAGTTCCTTACCCGGGGCCTGCAACTGCTTGTAGCCCTCAGCGCTAAATTCGATGATTTCGCCCGGGCCCAGGTAATGCTCCACTTCAAAATCGAGATTGGGAAAAGCGCAGGTTTCAAAGGTCGCCGCATAAGCATCGCTGCGTTTGCCCAGCACAATGGGCGTACGGCCCACCTTATCGCGTGCCGCAATAATGCGGTCCTCCGTCAGCAACAGCAAAGAGCAGGAGCCCTTAATTTTTTCAAACACGTTGTTGATGCCCGACACAAAATCGTCGCACTCCGCAATGAGTTTGGCAATCATTTCGGTGGGATTGATGGCACCCTGACTGCTTTCTGCAAAAGTACAACGACGAGCCAGAAAATCTTTTTCCAACTCGTCGATGTTATTTATTTTGCTTACCGTAACCACCGCAAAACGCCCCAGGTGCGAAGTCACCAATATGGGCTGTGCCTCATGGTCGCTGATGACGCCAAAACCAATCTGGCCCTGAAAGCTTTTTATATCGTCGTCGAACTTATTCCGAAAATACCCGTCCTCCAAACTGTGTATGGCCCGCTGAAAGCCCTTTTGCTCATTATAAAAAGCCATACCGGCACGCTTGGTGCCCAGGTGCGAATGGTAATCCGTTCCGTAAAAAACATCCATTACACAGTCGCGCTTAGCCACCATTCCGAAAAATCCACTCATAATTTCGTATTCCTAAGGTTTTGGAACAGCAAAAATAAAGGAATAATTCAGAATTAACTTCCATTTTGAAACACAGCCTGAATTTTTATGGCAATGCAATCTTCAGCACCTCGTCAAAATATTCCACAAAATGCACGCTAAGTCCCTCTTTCACATGCTCCGGAAGCGCCTCAAAATCCTTTCGATTTTCGGCCGGAAAAATCAACTCAAATACCTTCACCCTTTTCGCTGCAATGGTCTTTTCCTTAACCCCGCCAATAGGCAAGACCTTTCCGGTAAGTGACAATTCTCCAGTCATGCCTAAGCCTTTCTTAACCGGCCTGCCTACTGCCAACGAATACAAGGCCAAGGCCATGGTAATGCCGGCTGAGGGACCATCCTTGGGCGTTGCACCGGCTGGGACATGCAGGTGAATTTGATGCTCCTCAAAGAACCGCTTCATAACAGGATCTTGGGCCACCAAGCCCCGAACATAGGAATAGGCTATCTCGGCAGACTCTTGCATAACTTTCCCCAACTGACCCGTCTGTTTCAAGCCACTTCCCGCCCCTTTTATTCCGGCGGCTTCAATATAAAGGGTGGCTCCACCCATGGCCGTCCATGCCAAACCCAGGGTTAAGCCCGGTAAAGCCTTCTTATACAATTCCTCTGTAGAAAATAAGGCCGCACCCAGGTAATCTTCCAGATTACCCGCGCTCACACGCACTTTACCGACCTCTGCTTCGGCCAGCTCAAGGGTAGCCTTACGCATAATCTTCTTAATTTGATTTTCAAGTCCCCTAATACCGGCTTCCCGGGCATAATTGTCGATCATCATGCGAAGTGCTGAGGTAGAAATACTCACCTCGCTGGCCTTCAATCCATGCTCCCTGCGCTGCTTCGGAAGCAAATAGCGCTTTGCAATTTCAAGTTTTTCCTCCAAAATGTAGCCCGAAAGTTTAATCACATCCATGCGGTCGAGCAAAGGAGCGGGAATGGTATCGAGTTGGTTGGCCGTGGTGACAAACAAAACATTCGACAAATCAAAGCGCACATCCAGATAGTGATCCAGAAACCCACTGTTCTGCTCCGGGTCCAACACCTCCAACAATGCCGCCGCCGGGTCACCCTGGTAACTGGCGCCAATTTTATCTATTTCATCGAGCATAATTACCGGATTAGCCACCCCGGTGCGCTTCAAACTTTGTATGAGCTTCCCGGGCATAGCCCCAATGTAGGTCCTCCGATGTCCCTTAATTTCCGCTTCATCACGCATTCCACCAACCGAAAAGCGATAAAATTGTCTTCCCATAGCATCTGCAATGGATTTGCCTATGGACGTTTTGCCCACACCGGGAGGTCCAACCAGACAAATGATGGAGCCAGCTACTTTGCCTCTGCGAACAATGGTACTGATGGATTCCAAAATACGCTGCTTTACATCCTCCAGACCATAATGATGCTGGTCCAATATTGTTCTTGCCTTTTTCAAATCGGTATTGTCCTTCGAATACACGCCCCAGGGCAAGTCGGTCAGCCAGTTTAGATAGCTGCGGGTAACGTTAAATTCTGCGGAACCTGTCTCCAGGGTGCGCAGTTTATCCATCTCCTCTTCCACCACCTTTTGTGCCTCTTCGCTCAGCTGCAGCTTCTTCACCTTCTTCTCGATCGCCTCCAACTCACTGGTCTTATCGTCTTTCTCCAGTCCCAGTTCCTTTTTTATCACTTTCAGCTGTTCCCGCAAGAAAAATTCCCTTTGGTTTTTGGAAACCCGCTCTTCAATCTGTTTCTGTATATCCTGCTGAAGCTGACTCACTTCAATCTCGTCCTTCAACAGAAGGAGCAATTTTTCACCCCTGTCCATCAAGGGAAAGGTGGCCAGAATTTCCTGCAACTTATGCCCCTCGGCCGACAAAAATGAGGCCACCAAATCCATCAGCAAACCGGGCTTTTCTGTCCCCACCTGCGTAACGGCCAGGCGCATTTGCTCCTGAAACATCGGATTAAGCTTAATTAGGTCTTTTACGGATGCAATCACCGCCATGGTAAAGGCCTTTACTTCGTTGGAGGGGGGACCGGCTTCCTCGTAATCGTAATTCACCTGCCAATGACGTATGCCAGCCCGCATGACCTCCTTAACATACTCAAAGCGGGTAATGGCCTGAGCAAAAACATGAATCTGGTCGTCTTCCTTCTTTAAGACCTTGTAAATTTTCATCAGCGTGCCCACAGGATACCAATCGGACGCCCCTTTTACAGAAGCATCCCGTTCCCTGACCATACTCACACCCAAATAACCTTTTTCCTTTTCTATTGCATGTTCAATGCTGCGTACCACTTCCTTGCCCCCAAACATCAGGGGCAATGATAAGCCAGGAAAAACGGGACGGTTTTCCACAGGGACCACAACAATGTTATCGGGGTAAACTTCGCTTACCAAAACCAGAGAAGAAGAATCGATATTTTGTGTAGACATAATATTGGTTTTAAAAGCCACACAACAAAGGGTGTGCCTACCCACAAAGCAGGACAAAGTGGCATTTTGCCAGTTGGGAGACTGACTTTTTTTCACCACTTGAATTAAAAAATGAGTTATTTTTGCACGCGATGAAAGAACAAATGATTGTTGGTGTAGGAAAAACCGGACAACTGCTGGCTCCCGATGGCAAAACCGTGTTTCCCCCTTCCGGCTGGGTCTTTTTACCTGCCGGCGACGCGGGTGTAACAAGGCGTGTGACTACTGCCGGAAAATTTTGGCGCGTTCAAATCCAAAAGGGTCGGCGCAGCATATCTAAGGGCATATGGGCCCCGGCCGAAGTAATTCAAAAAGCCCAAAAAGAAATGGAAGCCCTGCGCGCCACCGAAAGTCACCAGAAAAAACTGGCCGGCGCTGCGGAACGTCGACAAAAACAACAAAAGGCCTATGAGGCTGAGTTTTATTTTTCCATCCGCCAATGGCTCAATTTCCATCCCGATTACGATGAGCTGGCCCATCGCCTGGCCA
>DUOK01000301.1 GCA_012838865.1 Bacteroidales bacterium
ACCAGAGCTATTTCCTTTGTCAGCTCTCGCAAAAGCAACTCGAGAAAGCCCTGTTTCCGATCGGGGATTTGCAGAAGCCCGAAGTGCGTCGCATTGCCGGTGAGCTCAAGTTGGTCACCGCCCACAAAAAGGATTCCCAGGGCATTTGCTTTGTAGGTAAGGTGGATTTGCCCGTGTTTCTTCAACAAAAGTTGCAGGCCAAAGAAGGCAAGGTGTTTTTGGTGGAGCCCGATGCCGAGCTGTTGCAGCGCTCGTGGAACGAGGCGCTGGAAAATCCCGGCGACGAGGTATTGGAGCAGCTGGCTCAGCCCTATCCCTATCATCCCCGCTACGGAAAAAAAATAGGGCAGCACAACGGGGCCCACTTCTATACCATTGGTCAGCGCAAAGGCCTTAACATTGGCGGCTTTCCCGAGCCCCTCTTTGTTCTCGGCATCAATGTCGATTACAATCAGGTGTACGTGGGCATGGGGGGCGAGCACCCCGGTCTCTACAGAAAAGTATTGAAAGTGAAGCCCGAGGAAATGCACTGGGTGCGCCCCGATTTGGCGCTGAAGGTGGGAGAAGAAGGGCGTTACGACCTGCGTATCCGCTACCGCCAGCCCCTGCAGGGGGCTACCGTGTACCAACGTGCCAACGGTCTGTTTGTCGTTTTTGACAATCCCCAACGGGGCATTACCGCCGGGCAGTTTGCCGCCCTGTACCGCAACGACGAGCTACTCGCCTCGGGAGTAATCAACCATTAGGCCGACTTTTTAGTCTGCCGCATCTTGTTCCATATTTGCCACGAATTGACCAGGTTCTGCCAAAGCACATACAGTCCCGGCCCCAGTGTAGCCAAGGGATTCAGGTAAGTCTGCGTCAGCCAGATCGCCAGAATCGTATTTTTCTGTCCCAGTCCCTGTCCCCCCGCTACCGTGCGCCCATACCGCGCACCGATGGCCCTGCCACCGATAAACTGCAGGAGACAAATCAGCAGCGAGGTCGCTGCGATAAGAAGTTCGAGTCGGTAACTGCCATCGTTGTGCATCAGCACAAATTGCGTAACATTACCCAGTACCACCGTTAAGGAAGCCGCCCAGAGGTAGAAGGTGAGGATTTGTGCCGACTGCACCTTGCGATGGGCCTTTGGCGAAGTCTTTTGCAGCAAGAGTGCGCCCAAAAAGGGCACAACCAGAATGGGCAGGACTTTTTTGAGTATCAACCAGAAACCAGCCATAAAGGACAGCGTCTCTTCTTTGGCCCCTATGGCCGTTAAAAAGAAGGGCGCAATGAGGGCCACCGACAGGTTGCTGATGATGGAATAGGCCGCCGTGGATGCAATGTTTCCACCCAGCATACCCGCCACCACCGGTGCCGAAGTCGCCGTAGCCGTGAGCACACACATCATGGCCGCCTGGGCCAGAATTTCGTTGAAGGGACGCAGCGCCAGATACAAAAGGGCACTGCCCAGGTACTGAATGGTAAGCAGGATGTAGTGAAAACGGGTAAGACGAATATCGCTCCAGCTCACCCGGCTGTAGGTGATGAAAAGCATCAGCGCAAGCAGGTAGGGGATAAGCGGCGATAGGTGGGCAAGCTGTTGGTGAAAGGCCACCCCAATTACCATGGCAATGGGCAGCAGGTACTTCTCCAGGTATTTTTGCATTGCAATTTTGTTGTATGGTCCCCGCAAAGATAATAGCTTTACCAACATCAAAGGGCCCACCGTGCCCGATTATGGGTTAAGGCGGCAGCGGTTAAAAATGACAGGAAAACTTTGATGATTTGAAACCAGGTAATAACTTTGTAATTACATATATGAAAAGAATTGGATTGTTGTCGAAGCTCACGAATATTTTCTTGAGCTTCCGATTTTACTGGTTGGCCCTGCCACTGGGTCTGGTGTTGGTTCTGTTATCCCTTTTGCAGCAACATTATTTCGGACAAGTGCAAATTGTAGCCTGGATAAGTGCTTTGGGCCTTGTATCCGTAGGCTTTGTTTTTACGCCCTTTCGCCTCTTGAGTACAGATGGCTCCTTGCTTAATCTTGTAGAGAAATGGTTCCGCTGCTCATCGGAACTGATTTTGGGTCTGACTTTTTTTTGTCTGGCCGCATGGTTGTTGGTTGATGCCGGCTGGCTCACCATGACCGGTAAAATATTGGGAGCTGCAAATGGCTTGCTGTTTTGGCTGTTGCTGTTTTGGAACCTTCGCTATAAACTCAGGGATCCCTTGCTGTTGGTGCACTTCGCCTTGAACTTTTTACTGCTCTTCTTTTGGTGAATTGGAAGTGGGATTCAAATTGTATCTTTGAGGAACTGGTAACACCTAGACGCTATATCGGTGTTGCCGTTCATTGCAAGAGAAAAACCCCATACAAAGAAATCAATTTTCTATCTTTGAGTGAAAAAGCAGAATAATGGCAGAGAATCAGAACATTGAATGGAAGGAATCCTGGAGAGACGAATATCTTAAATGGATATGCGGGTTTGCGAATGCCAATGGTGGTTCAATTATTATCGGGAAAGACGATAAAGGCAGAATTGTTGGATTGAAAAATG
>DUOK01000302.1 GCA_012838865.1 Bacteroidales bacterium
AACTGGAAGAATACGCAAAACTAAAGGACTTATAAGGCAGTCTTTAACAAATTGTCCGATATTTGCGTACACGCACTTAGCAATAGACCAAAAATATGAGTAAAGGACGCATACTTATCATTGACGACAACCCCAAAAACATTCAGGTGGCCGCCTCCATTCTGGTACAGACCGGCTACGAAACGGAGTTTGCGCTGGATGGGGAAGCGGGACTGCAGTGGCTGGAGACGGAGGATTTTGACCTGGTTTTACTGGATGTAATGATGCCGGGCATGGACGGCTTTCAGGTCTGCCGCAGCATCAAAGAGCAGCCCCGACTGCAAAAAACCCCAGTTATTTTTGTCACCGCCAAAGCAGACCGCGACAGTGTGGTGCAGGGCTTTGAGGCAGGGGGCGAGGATTACATAACCAAGCCCTACGACGCGCGGGAGCTGGAAATTCGTGTCAAAAACCAAATTGAACTTAAAACCAACCGCGAGCTGCTCGAGAACATGAATAAGCGTCTCGAAGCCCGCGTAAAAGAAAAGACCGAGAACCTGGAAGAACTCAACAGCAGTCTTGAACAAACCAACAGCGAACTGAGTCACCGCAACAGCGAACTCCAGCGCCTCGAAGAATCCAGGCAACAGTTCCTGAACCTTTTGGGAAATGAAGTTTCCGGTTCGCTCAACGATGTGACCGCCATGCTGCAGGTCATCAAGTACAAGGTCGATTCTAAAAAAGTAGCTCAGCTGGTCGATCGCATCGACCACTCGCTTTCCAAGATAGAAATCTTTGTCAACGCCGCCCTACGCATCACCGAATTGCAGTCGCACAGCGCCTCTTTAAAGCCGGAGCGTCTCGAAATGGGCAAGCTGATCGGCTTTGCCATGTTTCAGCTGGACGAGAAAATTCGGCGAAAACAACTTAAAATAGATAACAAAAGTACGGGCCAAACCGTATTACTAACCGGTGAGAGTCAGCTTTTGATGGCGGGACTGGTAATTATTCTCGACTTTTTTTTGGAACGCAACGAGCCCGCTGCGGTACTGAGTATCGAAATTGAGCACCAAAACAACGGCGTGAGTCTCCTTTTTAAGGACAACGGTCCACCTGTCAGCGACCAGGAAATAGAGAGCTATTTCGACACCTTTTTCACCGGCAACCAATCGCTCAACTTTGCCCGCATGATTGCCGAAGCCCATTTGGGGAAATTAACAGTGAGCAACCGAAGCGATAACGACGGCCTGCTTTTGGTTTTTGGTTTGTATATAGAATAAGACGGCCGACGACAACAGGAAACACAACAGCAAACACAACAGCAAACAAAGCAACAAACATGAAGCAATTTTCCGCAATGAAACAAACCACAGTGGCCCTTCTGATGATGATGGGCAGTTGGGTGACGACTACCGCACAAGACATAGCGGTGTCGCAGGAAGAGATGGTGGTGGAATACTATGCCGTGCCCTCGCCCGAGGAGATTCTCTCGTACATACACAACAACAAAATCACCTACACACCAAAACTGATGAACAGTCCCGCCAACAGCGACAAATACCAGACCTCTAAGGAGCGACTGGTCGCTTTTGGCATGTACCTGGCCGACATGGCCTACGCAGGCAGTTTTGAGCAGTCGGGCACCGCCCTGCGCTACTTTGAGGTAACCGAACGCTCCGGCAAGAGCATGAATTTATTTCCGGCCGAAATTGAAGGTTTGGTAGAGCGCATGCTCAACAACATGAACCGCATCGACTCCATCAACAACATTTACGATGAGTTGTACCTGATGGTGATTGCCAACCTGCACGACACCGACCGTTTTGGCGAGTATGCCCTGATTTCGGCCGGAGGTTTTATTGAGGCCCTCTATCTGGCGCTCAACTCCTCCGATTCACGTTTGAAAGAGGACGGGTTCAGGATGCGGGTGTGGGACCAGAAAATGATTTTGGACCAACTCAAAAGCATGTTCAACAAATACCTCAACGAGACCCAGAAAACGCAGGTAATGAAGGACTTTGAAGGTGTTTTTACTGCTTTTGAAGAATTTGCCAATAGTCCACAAGCCACCACCAGCAACAAACGCAACGATGGCGCCATGGTACTGGGTGCTGCTCCGGCCAAAGGAAAAGCAATCAACCCCATCGAAAACATTCACCAGGAAATCAACCTGCTGCGTGCTAAGTGGGTGAGAGAATAGTGTAGAACCGATAAAATGGCATGCTCCATGAAAACGATATTCACAAGACTTATACTGCTGTCGGCCTTGCTCCTTGCTGGTGGTCTTCCCCAAGTCAAGGCACAAAGTTGTCGCGGCTACGACAAGCGCTGTGAGTCGGCCCCCAAGCATTTCGAGGCCAGCTCGCTAACGCGCTCCATTACCGTACGCAAGGCACGAAAGACCGTCATCAACCAGGTGTTTTATGGCGACCGCGAATATTTTGTCTCGGTTTGCGGACACCGCAGATTGGGAAAGATTCATTTCCGACTCATCAGCGACGATGAGGACCAAATGGTTTTGTACGACAACGCGGTGGACAATTTTAAGGAAACCCAATTGTTTGTCATTCAAAACACCATGAAGGTTAAACTGGAACTCT
>DUOK01000303.1 GCA_012838865.1 Bacteroidales bacterium
AATCGTCTGGGCCCAATTGAACCGGGATGGGCTCTTTGTAGCGCTTCATTTTATCGAGCATCCGCTGCAACTGAAATCCCTCCTCCTTCCTCGAAAGCGGAATGTTCCGGTGAAAGACGATCTGGTCGAGCTCGTCCGTTAAAATGACAGGCACTGTGGTGTTGTTGCGTAAAATCTCGAGGATTAAGGCCATGGCCTCGCCATGGTCCACCTCCTCCAGGGCCAGCTGACGGCTGGCTTCGGCCCACAGCTCCATCTTCTTTTGCTCTTCCAGCTTAAGTTCAGCCACCAGTCGATTCGTGTACCATAAGGAAAACAAACTAATGAGGGCGGCCCCAATAAAGAGAAAGAATTTCCAGCGCTTTTTCAAATGGTAGAGCTGCATAATCAGCGGTACTTTTCGTCCTTTTGAAGCATTATGCTTACATAACTGTTGTAACGCGACTCCGCAATGTTTCCTTCGCTCACCTGCTCTTTAACGGCACAGCCTGGTTCGTGCAAATGGGTACAATTGTTGAACTGACAGGCAGAGGAGGCTGCAAAAATTTCTCTGAAGTAATGAGAAAGTTCCTCCTTCTCCATCTGAATCAGTCCAAACCCCCGAATGCCAGGGGTATCGATAACAAAGCCACCAAAGGAGAAGGGATGCATCTCTGCAAAGGTGGTGGTGTGCGTTCCGGTGTGGTGCGCAGCCGAGATGTCGCGGGTTTTTAACTTGAGTCCGGGTTCCAAACGGTTCACCAGGGTGCTTTTGCCCACACCCGAATGCCCGGCAATTAAGGTGGTCCTGTCCTTCAAAAGCGCTTTGATGTGACTTAAATCTTCCTGGTGCCGCGCCGAAACAGCCAGGGTCTGATATCCGATATCTTCATACATTTCCCGCAAGTCCCCGAGCTGCTGCATGTGCAGCGGGTCGTAGCGGTCCACCTTGTTAAAAACCAAATGTACCGGTATGCTGTAAGCCTCGGCCGAGGCCAGAAAACGATCAATAAACACGGTGGTGGTTATGGGATAATTGATGGTCACCAGCAGTACAGCCTGATCAATATTGGCCGCCAAAATATGGGTTTGCTTCGACAGGTTGGTGGCTTTGCGTACGATGAAATTCTTACGCGGAAGAATCGCAACAATCAGGCCTTCATCACCCTTTTCCTCCAATGCATAATCTACCCGGTCGCCCACGGCGACGGGACTCGTACTTTTTAATTCCTCCAGGCGCAGCTTGCCTTTGAGACGACAAGGCACCGTGCCGCCCTGGTCATTCCTGACCATGAACCAACTGCCGGTGGCTTTAATGACTATGCCCTCCATAGTATTTCCCATAGTATGAAACAAAACACCCTCAAAAATAAGTAATTTCGGACTGCGAACAACAAAAGCCCGGGCATTATTTATGATGGGGCGCCACGGCCCAGGAGCTTGGGGACAGTCAACAAACAAAATGCAGACTTTGGTCGTGCCAAAAGCAACGGTGGTCAAAAACGCCGTGAAGGGTATAAAAAACTATTTATCTTTGACTTATAAAACAGCGGATAGGATAGGATGTGTGATAGAGCCGTACCAGGAATAAACAAAACAAAGGCCCAGACGGAAGTACCCGGACTGGGCGTTTGGCTGCATCCTGAAGAAGAAGCTGCGCACTATCTGCCCCTCGAAATTTCCTCGATACTCAGCAGCGAACTCCCTTTTGAAGACCGCATCAATAACACCCTGGAGCACCTGGGCAAGCATACTGCCGTAAGCCGGGTTTACATTTTTGAAAACAGTGCCGACGACAGCAGCTGCAGCAATACTTATGAATGGTGTCATCCCGGACGAAGCTCGCAACGACGTTATTTGCAGAGCGTTGCCTACAGTCGTGTCCCTTCCTGGCTGGATTTGCTGCAGTCGCCCGGCTACATCGAGGCTGCAGACATCGAAACAGAATTGCCCGGCGACCTGGTGGACATTCTTAAGGCCCAGGACATTTGTTCCATTTTGGTTTTTCCGCTCCATACAGGCCGCCGGATAAGAGGATTTGTTGGTTTTGACCAGTGCGGGACCCGCCGAAAGTGGCAGGAAAAGGAGCGGCTGCTACTGACGACCGTTTCTCGCTTAATCAGCGCGGCCTTTCAGCAAAACGCCTCGGTTCGCCAGCTGCGTGACACCTTGCAAAAACAGCAGTTTTTATTGGATACGGCCACCTTGCTGAACAGCAGGGCGTCGCTCCAGAACATTTTCTTCTCGATTGCCCAACGCATGGCCGACACCTGGCAGATGGATGCGCTGGCTATTTACCAGAGTGCCCCCTTCAGTCGCGACACCTTTTTACTCACTGCCTGCGCGGGGAAATCGGATTTCTGTACAGCTTCCCTGCCCGAAAAACTGGAACTCCCGGACCCCTTTCCCTTTCCCATTCTGCCCGATCCCGCCAGTTTCCAACTGCAGATCACCGAAGAAAAGCGAAATCTGCACAGCACGTATGGACTCTGTCCCGAAAACGGCCTCGTTTTCGGGATCCAAACACAAGGCTTTCCCAACGGATTAATCCTTGCCCAATGGCGGAAGGAGCGTCCCAATCCCGAAATCGACCACCAACTGATGGCCACCATCGGCAGCATGCTGGCGCGACAAATTGATCATCAGCAGACCGAGGACAACAACCGCAAGAGTCACAATAAAATACTGCGCATCAATCAGCAACTGGCAGAGAAGGAATACTTCCTCAACAGCATCATCAAAACTGCCCCCATTGGTATTTTGCTGGTGAAGGACCGTGTGATTCATTATCTGAACGACCATGTTATTCAAACCCTGGGCTACGAGCGGGAAGAATTAATGGGCCTGCATCTGTCCAAACTCTATCAGCAGGACAAGGAGGACCTCGGCAGCATACATGCTTTTTACGAAGAGATTGTACAGACCGGCAGCGCCGATATTGACGTTGCCCTTCACAACAGAGCCGGACAACCCCTCCATGTCAGACTTACCGGCATTCCGGGGACCGGGTTTCATCAAAAAGGACTGATTCTGCTCATTGCCCAGGATCTGACGCAAATGAGGCGTTACGAAGAGGACCTGAAGGTTAACGAGGAACGCCACCAAAGAATACTTGACGCCAGCGTGGATGCCGTGCTCATTGTCAACAGCAGGCGCGAATTAATTTACAGCAATGAAGCCGCCTGCCGGCTCTCCGGCTACCGGCACCAAGACCTTTTGAAACAGAACCCGACAAAGCTGTTGGGGGGCTACTGTGGACTCAAAACCTATCTGCATCTGCTTCAAAAGCTTGACCAGGGCGAGAACTACAAGGGCGACCAGGTGGTGCGGACCGCCAGTGGCCGATTGGTACAGGTAGAGGTCAACGCCAGCAAGATAGACCTTAAGGATGGCGTGCACTATTATTTTAGTCTCCACGACATTACCCGTCGCAAACAAACCGAGCAGGAATTGGTGCTGGCTAAGGAAAAAGCAGAAAAAGCCGACCACCTTAAATCAGCCTTTCTGGCCAACATGAGTCACGAAATACGCACCCCCCTCAATGCCATAGTTGGCTTTTCGAACCTATTGGGACAGGAAGGCCTGCATGAGGCCATGAAAAACGAATTCATCCATACCATCAACACCAGTTCCGAGGCCCTTGTCGAAATCATCAACAACGTCATCGATATTTCCAAAATTGAAAGCGGTCTGCTCGAAATCAAGTCGGCCACCATTGTGGTCGACGACCTTCTTGAACTGCTCTATCACCACTACCGCAACCGACTATGGAAGACCTCGCGACAAGACTTGGAGCTCAGACTGGAGCTGCCCGAAAAACTGACGACGGAGACCGTTGTGCTGGCCGATTATGAGCGTTTGCAACAGGTATTGAAACACCTCTTGAACAACGCCATAAAATTTACCGAGAAAGGCAGTATTACCATGGGCTATACCAAGGAAGGCCAGGAGGTTCATCTTTTTGTACGCGACACAGGCATCGGCATTTCCCCCAACAAACAGAAAGAAGTCTTTGAAGCCTTCCGGCAGGAGGATGAATCCCGATCCAAGCGCTACGGCGGAACCGGCCTGGGGCTCACCCTCTGCAAAACCCTTACCGAAGCCATGGGAGGTCAAATTGAGCTGCAATCTCAAAAACACGAAGGGTCCACCTTCATCATCCGACTGCCTGCCTTCGAAAAAATACTATAGCTCAGAGAAAAGCTGCTCCAGGGTCCGACGAATATGCTCCATATCGAGGCCTACCTCCCGAAACAACTCCATTTGGGTACCATGATCTACAAAGCGGTCGGGCACCCCCATACGACGCAGCTCCACACCCTGGTAATTATGGTCCGCCATAAACTCAGCCACCGCTGAACCCAGCCCCCCCACAATGGTTCCGTCCTCCACAGTAAGCACCTTGGTATAAGTTTGGAAGACCTCATGCAGCAAGTCCTCGTCGAGGGGCTTTACAAAGCGTACATCGTAATGCCCCGCATTCATCCCGGCTTCGGCCAGCTGCGCACACACCCGGGCTATTTTGGCCCCAAGGGGACCAATACTTAAAACGGCTACACCGCTTCCTTTTCGCAAGCAACGCCCTTTGCCAACAGGCAAGGCCTCAAAGGGCTGCTGCCAATCGACCAACGAACCCACGCCCCGCGGATAACGAATGGCAAAAGGCCCCTGACCGGGCAACTGGGCCGTGTACATCAAATTGCGCAACTCCAGCTCATCCATGGGCGAAGCAACCACCAGGTTGGGTACCGAACGCAAAAAAGCCAGGTCGTACACCCCGTGGTGAGTAGCCCCATCGGCCCCCACCAGGCCGGCCCGGTCGAGACAAAAAACTACATTCAATTTTTGCAGGGCCACATCGTGAATCACCTGATCGTAGGCACGCTGCATAAAGGAAGAATAGATGTTGCAAAAGGGCAGCATGCCGGCGATGGCCAGACCTGCCGAAAAAGTCACTGCATGCTGTTCGGCAATGCCCACATCAAATGCCCGGTCGGGCATTTCTGCCATCATCAAATTGAGACTGCAGCCCGTGGGCATGGCAGGGGTTATGCCTACAATTTTCTCATTTTCCCGGGCCAGTTCCACCAGGGTAAGACCGAAAACATCCTGAAAACGGGGTGGTTTGGGCTGGACTGAAGCTTCCTCCTTGATCAATCCGGTTTGCCGATCAAATTTACCACTGGGGGCATGCCAGGCAGTTTGGTTCTCCTCCGCCAGTTTAAAACCCTTGCCTTTTTTGGTAATTACGTGCAGCACTTTGGGACCGGGAATGTGCTTTAAGTCGCTCAGAACGCTGGTCAGGTGCGCAATATCGTGCCCGTCAACCGGACCAAAATAACGAATGTTCAGTCCCTCAAAGATATTGGTCTGCCGGGTCAACAGATTTTTTATGCTGTTGTTGATTTTGACGATCATCTCCCTGGAACGCGGACCCGCCAGCTTCAACTTGGACAATCCCCCAATCAACTCCCTGCGCACCTTATTGTAGGTGCGACTCGTAGCGATATCTACCAGATACTCGCTGAGTCCCCCCACATTAGGATCAATGGCCATGTTGTTGTCGTTCAGAATCACCAACACATTGGCGCCCGAAGCCGCCAGGTTGTTCAGTCCCTCAAAGGCGAGACCGGCCGACATGGAGCCGTCGCCAATTACGGCCACGACCTGACGTTGTGACAAACCCTGCCGCTTATACGCCGTAGCCATACCCAAGGCTGCTGAAATACTGGTAGAACTGTGTCCCACCCCAAAGGCATCGTAGGGACTCTCAAAGATGTTGGGAAAACCACTCAATCCACCGTACTTACGGTTGGTGTGGAACAGCTTGCGCCGCTCGGTGAGAATTTTATGTCCGTAAGCCTGGTGCCCCACATCCCAAATGATTTTATCCTCGGGCGTATTGAGCACATAATGCAGGGCCACGGTGAGTTCCACTACACCAAGACTGGCACCAAAGTGGGCCGGGTTGCAGGATACCGCATCGATGATGAAGTCGCGCAACTCCCCGCACACCTGCAACAACTTCTCCTCCGGAAGTTTTCTCAGATCAAAGGGGGTATCTATTTGTTCCAGAAGGGGATATGCGGCTTCTTCCATTCCTGTTCAATGTTCTCTTTATGGCCAATGCTGCAAATATAACACTTTGTTAACAGATAGTTTGTTCCACGAGCTTCGGATTTTTGACGGAGGGCTCGGGCTGTTTGGGTCAAATGGCTTATTTTAGGGCCTTAAAGCAAGCACTTATGTGGATTTCACGCCGTCAACAACTACATTTTCACCTCCGCTTGCTGCGCCATTTTAAGGTGCAGCGCCTGGGCAATATACTGGCGCTCCTGAGCAGCTTTTTTGTCTCCCGCCTGCTGGGGCGGCCCCTGGCCTGGGGACGACCCTGGGCCCTTTCGGTGGAGCCCTCCGGGCAATGCAATCTGCAATGTCCCGAGTGCCCAGTTGGTGCCGGGGTCCTCACGCGCAAAGCGGGTAAAATGCCCCCCGGCCTCTTAAAGGATCTCCTCGACCAAAGTGGCCCTCAACTCAGTTTTCTTAACCTCTATTTTCAGGGCGAGCCCCTGCTCAATCGCCAGTTGGGCGAAATGGTTCAACTGGCCACAGAACGCCGAATTTTTACCTCGATGAGTACCAACGGACTGCTCCTGACGCCCCGGCGCTGCGACGAACTGATTTTGGGTGGCCTGGGCCAGCTGATTGTTTCGGTGGACGGACTTACTCCGGAATCTTATGCGCGCTACCGCAAGGGGGGCGACCTGCTAAAGGTGCAGGAAGGAATTCGTACCTTTTTGCAGCGCAGAAAAGCCCTGAAAAAGCACAGCCCCATTCTTTGCGTCCAGTTTCTTGTCTTTGCCCACAACGAGCACGAAATTCCCGCACTCAAACGCTGGTGCAAAGCGCAGGGCGTAGATCGCCTGCAACTGAAATCGGCTCAGTTTTACGATTTTGGCAATCAGGAGGTGACGCCGCCTGAAAATCCGCGCTACTCGCGCTATAAAGTAGTGGACGGACGACTGGAAATGAAAGGCAAAATGTACAAGCACTGCTACAAGCAATGGAGTTCGGCAGTGGTGTCGTGGGACGGACAGGTAGCCCCGTGCTGCTACGATAAGGATTTGGATTATTCACCTGGGAACATCCGGCAAGTGCCGCTGCCCGAATTGTGGAA
>DUOK01000304.1 GCA_012838865.1 Bacteroidales bacterium
TGGAGAAGGGATTGATCCGGTTTTTGCCAATTTGCCGGCAGCGAGGGATTTGGGAGTTGTAACTCAGCCCACGGTAGAGGTTGAGCCAGTGACTGTGGAATACGATGTTATAAATCTTGATTTGTCGGAAGTTCATCTGTTGAACCCTGAGGCAGAAGTAAGCAACAATAAACTGGAGGTTGATGTCGTTATTGACCTGAAGAAAGGGAAGGAATATAAGGACGATAGTGGGAAAGTATGGCGATTGTTTGATTTTAGCGATTATAGAGCAGATGGGACTTTGGCGGCCTATAAAGGTTTGGTGAAAGAAGATGATCTCAAGGATCGTTTCTCTGCCTATGATTGGGCGAAGTTCGGGTTCAGAATATTGGAGGATGCGAATAACGATTACATCTTCGATTTCAAGGAACGGTCTGATTTCTTTAAAGAAGTCTGTAAACTGGTAGATGAAGATAAGAACGGGATTCTGGAGCCTCATGAGCTTCAGAGTGCTTTGAATAATCCTTATACCGCCGATAAGTTATCTAAGTTGGTTTGCAAGCATCATAACGAGTGGGCTTATGGAGGCAAGCACTTGAGTGGACTGATGTCGGCCGTTGAAAAAGTATTTCAAAAGGGTATTGACCTGGAAAAGGATGAAGATCGCAAGAAAAATCTTGAGGAGTTAAAAAAGGAAAGGATGGAAGCTTTTGAAGCCAAAGTCAAGCACATGTCGATTTGGGAAGATATTGTTCCAAAGGAGAAGGGTTTCTGGAGTTCCTGGTTTGAAGGCCTCTTGGCAACGAGTCCACCAACCGCTCCCGGATACTGGACCTTCAAGGGCACTCGATGGGTCTTCGAAAAAGTAAAGGAATACTTTTCTGACGAAGTTCCCCTAAAACCCTTTCCCGCCAACCAACCCGTGGTCTACCACTTTCACCCAATCGCTTTTGTGGAAGGGATGAAGAGGATGGGAGGATTGTACAAATGGGCAAATTCTCCATTCGGAAAACTAATTGCTGAAAAGGAATCTAATGATGATTATAACATTTGTAATCGAATTGATGAAAAGAGGAATCTTCACGTAGTTCGCGACTTGAATGTTGTAGGATTGTCCATTGAGGAAATTCGATCAAAGCAAAAGAAACGTGAATTGTTTGCTGTGGGCCGATTTCAGCTGATTCCCATTACTTTGCAATCAGCTATCGATAGTTTAGATTTAGATGTTAATGCTCGTTTGGATGAAAACATGCAGGACAAGATCTTTCAAGAGTATCTAATTGACAAAAAGAGGCCTGCAATAATTAAATTTCTTGAAGGTGATGGGGAAATATCAGATGCTATGTACTCAGCGGCTTTAGAATGGGCAAGTATTGGTGTTGAAAAAGGCAAAAAAATGGCTAATGGGAATATTGCAACGGGGGGAGAATCTTATTATGCTGGTGATGGTTTGAATAAGGCTCATATTACCCCTCAGCAAATTAAGAAGGCATTGGAAGACTCTAGGAGATTATAAAAAATTTAAAGTATATACTTATGAATAAAAAGATTGCTTTTGCTGCATTCTGTTTGCTATTGTCGATTGTAGGCTGCTCAAATGTTTCAGAGAACTCTGGAACAAAATCACTCTCTTCGGAGGGAGATAATATAGAGGCAAATAATTTAACGGAGCCTGATGGTGGAACATTGGCAATTGATACCGTGTTTCAGTCATCTGATTTCAATATAGAGGAGTTTGAGTTTGTTACGATAAGTTCCAAAATGTATTTGAATCAGGAGGTCGTTGATGTTGTTGATTTCTCCTTTTTTATATCCTGTGCTGCGAATACAATTCAATCAATGCAGGGGGTTGATGAAGCACAGGCTGTGGATCTTGATGATTTGCATTCTGACTACAAATCATTTATTAGCAGCATTTGTAATGAGACCCAGGAGGTGGAACCAGCTGTGGTTAGTTGTGGGTCCGGTTGTGCGATGGTCTATGAAATAGTTGAGCAGAGAAGGGTTTTTGGTTATGAGGTGGATGTCCTGACACCTTTGAAATCTGATGTGGAAGGGCAATTTGAAACGTATAGGGTTTTTAAAGATGGGAAAGTTCTTCTTGGGGTGTACAAGCAGGGGATTGATCGAAATATAATGGATGAATTGGAGCCAGCATTAAAGGAGTTTTTGGTTAATTTGGACTACAGTTGGTGAGGGCCTGTTGTTGTTCGTCAGCAGGGAGTTGATATACTAGCAAAACCTGACACGGAGGTTTTTGCATGTTATGACGGTTTAGTAAAATTGGTGGGTGTTCAATCAGGGTATGGGAATGTTGTTGTGATCGAAATTGAAGATGTTGAGTCTTTTGTTCGATTTCGAACCAATTATTCTTTAGTCTACAAGGATCAGGGTGAAATGGATTATGGTCCTGAGTTCAATATAGACGGATCGCTATATTTGTTTTATTCTCACCTTAATGAAGCTTTTGTTTCCGTTGGGGAAAGGGTTGTTGGTGGTCAGGTAATAGCAGCCAGTGGTACAACAGGTTATGGGAGTTCAAAAAATCCGCATTTGCATTTTGAGATACGAAACGCCTTAAGCGCTCCGGGTTTAAACAATCGTTGTAATCCGGCCTTATTTATCCCATATAAGGATGAGCATCAAATGACTCAAGCGGATAAGGATTTTCAAAAAGTAGTTGCAGAAACATATTGGGATTAATTTAAAGTAAGCTAAAATGAAGTTATGTTATTTATTTTCGGTGTTTTTGTTTTCTCTTGGTTGCACAATGCAGGAACAATCCAAGACAGAAAATAGGAGGATGGATTTGGTTTCTCAAAGTCTTGATCATTCTCCTGAATCAAACCTGGAAACTGATGAATTATTAGAAAAAAGAAGGTTTCTTGCTTGGAGCGATATGGTTGTGAACGATCTGCCTGCACATACGAATATGGCATTATTTGATGCACAATTTGGTGAGCCAGACTCCATTGTTGTTGACTATAATCATTGTCAACAGATATTTGAGGATGAATTCGAACTGCTGTATAAGGATGGGTTTAAGTTTCATTTAAAGGGTGATTCGCTAATCTTAGAGAGCGTGATTATTTATGATAATTATCGAATTAAGTATGATGGATTGGAACTTGATAATAAGACTTCATTAGACGAATTCTTAAGTTGGTTTGACAATCCGACAGAGGATATTCAACTTGTTGGTTTAGATGATTTTTCTTTTGGGGAAGGATTGTCATTGGTTCAAATACCCGAATCTGAGGAAGGATTTGATTTCATAATACATGTGTTTTTTAAGGAAAGGCAGTTGTTTTGTATAGCCAGACTTTTCCCATGTTAAAGGTTATATATAATGCACCCCCAATGTTGGACCCTAATTCTACTTTGACAGATTCAAAAAAAATGTGGTAATTGCTTGATTTTATGACTGTAAGGTTTGGTAAAATGCCCTGAAATTACTAATTTCAGGGCATCACAGAAAAACAAACTTATCGTTCGTTTCAATGTTTAACATGTCTCAGCCCCTTATATTTTAAGACTGGATTAGTGACAGAAAACACTAATTTTGAATATGGCGCCTATTAAGTATGCATGAAGGTTTCCTCTGTAGATTGAAATAGTGCTTTTTATCAATAACTGCAATCAGCTGGGTGAATGCTAAGCTGAACCACAATAATTTGGGGCAGTAAACCTCTTATTACACCAAAACGCTTTGCAGGGGCAGCAGGGTGTGGAAGCCTTTGGTGGCGAAATAGGTGCGGAGGTCGTCCTGCGATTGGGAAGCGCTTACCAAAACGAAATCGCCGCCCCAGGCACCGAGCGATTTTATTTGTCCCCCAAAATCACTAAAGAGCCGCTCCTGCACGGTGGGTCGCCCCAGTATTTTGGCGAGCAAACGCTCGTGTTGCTGCAGCAGGCGGCCAAAGTCGCCGACATTTTGGGCCTGCAGCATGGCCAGGCCCAGGGCGTTCACTTCTTCAATGGCCTCGCGGTAGTCGCCCCCCTTTTGCAGAAAGGCCTTGACTTCGGTGGCGGAGGTTTGTTTTTTTTCGAGCCACAGCAGGTAGAGTTGGTCGATGAAGGGCGGGGCAAAATCGACCAGGGTAATTTCCGGGGGGTGCTCACCGCGACTTTGGAAAAAGAGGGCTTGTTGGTTTTGGGCACAGGCCAGGTCGTAGCCCGAGCCGCCGAAGGTGGACCGAAGCAGGGGATGGGGGTCGATGTGTAACCATTGGCCGAGCAGACTCAGCAGGGTGGAGCTGCTGCCCCAGCCCCAGCGCGGGTCAAATTCCAGTTGGGTAGTCACCCTGGCCCCCTTTAGTCGCTCCAATACTTCGGGGCCTCCTTGTGCCACTGCCTCTTGCAGCAGGTCTTGCAGTCGCACCGCTGCCGCCGCCTCACTGCTGCTCCGCACTTGCAGCTGGTCGTCGTATTCGGCCGTAAACCAGGTCCCTTCCGGCAACAGGGCCGTCCATTGCAGAAAGGCTTTGGATTGTGTCGGGTAGGCCACCTTCATGCGCTGTCCCTTGTTCAGCGGCAGCGCCAGGGCCCGCGCTCCTTGCAGTACCAGGTATTCGCCCGTGAGCAGAAGTTTGCCCCGGGCTTTAAAATGCAGTTCTTTATCGCAAGCACTTGTTTCCATTTGCGCCGATGTATTCATTTGCTGCGGCTTTCCAGAAAGTCCCTCAGCGCCTGTTGACTCACTGTTTTATCGCTGAACCACGCTCGCGCCGCTTCTTTTTCTGCTTCACTGGCCCCGAGGGCGGTCAGCATATTGCTCAGGTGCAGCTTCATGTGCCCCTTTTGTATGCCGGTGGTCACCAACGAAGCCACCGCCCCAAAATTATTGGCCAGTCCCACAGCCGCGGCCACCTGCATCAGTTCTGCAGCCTTCGGCTGTCCCAGCAACTCCATCGCCCTTTGCGCCATGGGGTGCAGACGGGTGAGTCCCCCCACCGTTCCCAAAGCCAGGGGCACGGTCAGCCAAAAGCTGAAGCGACCGTCGGCCACTTCACACTCCGAGAGGGAGCGGTAGTGACCGTCGCGGGCGGCAAAGGCGTGACCGGCGGCTTCTACGGCTCTGAAATCGTTGCCGGTGGCCAATACCACCGCATCTATGCCGTTGTAAATGCCTTTGTTGTGGGTTACGGCCCGGTGGGTGTTCAGGCGCGCCACATCCACCGCCAGCTTAAATTTTCGGGCAAAGTCCCCCGCAGTAAGTCCCCCTGCATACGGCGCCAGGTCCTCCACCTTACAGCTCACCTTACAAGTCACCGTACAATCGGGCGTGTGGTTCGAGAGGATGGCCATTAAGGGCTGGGCAGTGGGCAAGCCTTTCTGTTCCAGAAAGCGGTTCAGGGGTTCCTTTGCGGCTTCGAGACAGCTGTTGATGAAATTGGCGCCCATGCTGTCGCCGGTATAAAACTCAAGCAGCAGCTGGTACACCCCGGGCAGTTCCTCCTGGGGCAGTATTTGCAGGTGCTGCAGTCCCCCGCCCCGGGTTTCCATGGAGGCGGTAAGGTCTTTCAGCGCTTCCCGTAAAAAGGCCATCAGTTGCTCTTCCAGCGGAAGGAGCTGTTCGGCAGCGCCGTCCCACTCGAACCAGAGGTGACCGGTTTTTTTGAGGTCCTTAACCCGGGTCTGAAAACCGCCGTTTTGGGCCCAGAAGGAGGCTGCGCGGGAGGCGGCGGCCACCACCGAACTCTCTTCAATAACCATGGGTACGACGTACAACTGGTCGTTGATGAGGAAGTTGGGGGCTACCCCAAAGGGCAGGAGGTAGTTGGTGAGGGTGTTCTCTGAAAAGTCATCGAAAGTGGCCTGGCGGGCCGGATGGCGGAATTCGGCCAAGGTGCTTTCGAAATCCTCACTGAGCGCCAGCTGCTCGCGCAGCCAGGCGGTTTTTTGACTGCGACTGAGTTTGGAAAAACCTTTTATGATGGGCATGGTGTGCACAGTTGTTATTTGGCCCGCAGGTACTGGTTGGCCAGCAGCAGGACTTTCTCAATTTGTTGTACGTAGGCCTGGAGTGTTTTGTAGTCGCCCGAAGCATGTTTTAAAAATCCCGACCCCATGCCAAATATGGCGGGGAGGTGACTGAGTTTGGTGAGTCGGTAGCCCTGGAGGGCAGACTGTATGCCGCCGCTGATGATGAGGTGGCGACAGGCGGGGTGGACTTCCTCTTCGATGAGGCGGTTGACCGTGGCGGTCATTTCTTCGGCCGTGTGGCCCACTTTGGCAAAGTCCTCCATCAATTGGGTGTCGTTGGCACTGTGTCGTGCCAGTTCCAGACGGGTGAAGTTGGTGCCCCCAAGGGCGCCAAATTCTATGGCTTCGAGGGGCAGGTTCAGGAGGGCACGGAGACTCTCGGGACCCATGCCCTGGCCGACTTCCTTCACGATGACTTTGAGGCGGGTCTGCGCTAAAAAGGCTTCGAGGGTTTCCAAAGGTGCGTTTTCCAGGCGGTCGCCCTCGGGCTGGAAGGCTTCCTGCAGGGGATTCACATGAATGATGAGTCCGTCGGCCCGCAGGCGCTTCACAAGCGCTTCAATTTCTGTTACCCGGTCGGACTTAAGCAGTTGTTCCAGTTGGGCAATGCCCAGATTGGCGTATAGGGGCTGTTCTTCGCCGATGATGTCGCGCACATCAAAGTCGCTGAAATGACGATCGTCGTCGAGCAAAATGCGACAGGAGCCGAGTCCCATACCCATGCCAAACTCCTTGCAGGCACGGGCCAGGTTGCGGTTGATGTTGCCGGCCTGCTCGGTGCCGCCGGTCATGCTCGATACCCATACGGGCAAACGCAGGGTTTTGCCGGCAAAGAGGGTGGGGGGCAGTGGTTCGGAGGGATGGGGAGCCAAGAGGGGTTCGTAGTTGAAGCGGGTGTCGGCCTCTTCTACCCCGATGCGTGCTTCGAAAGCCTGGTTGATATGGTCCTTCTTCCTTTCTTCCATAGTTTTTGTCTTTTAGTTCCCTAAAAATAGGAAAAAGCCCCGACAGGACAAGAGCGTCGGTGGCTTTTGGCAACTGCGACCACCGCAAGGGGGCGGTGGCGTAGTGGGGTGTGGGGCGACTTAAACGCCCAAGTGGCGGGAAATTACGAGTCGCAGAATTTCGGAGGTGCCTTCGCCGATTTGCAAAAGGCGCTGGTCGCGGTAAAAGCGCTCTATGGGATTGTCTTTGAAGAGGCCCGAGCCGCCGAAAATCTGCACCGCTTCGTCGGCCACTTCACGGGCTATTTCGGAGGTGTAGAGTTTGGCAATGGCGGCCTCGCGGTTGTACGATTTGCCCTGGTCCTTAAGCCAGCAGGCCTTGTACAGGGTGTTGCGGGCCAATTCAATTTTCATATCCATATCGGCCAGCTTAAAGGCAATGGCCTGGTTACGCCCAATGGGTTTGCCGAACTGCTTGCGGGTGCGGGCGTGTTGTGCCGCCAGCTCAAAGGCTCCCTGCGCCAGTCCCAGTCCCATCGCCGCCACCGACAGGCGTCCCCCGTCAAGCGTCTTGAGCATGTAACGGGCACCTTGTCCCTCGCGACCCAGGGTGTTGCTGAGGGGTACCTTGCAGTCTTTCAGGCTTATGCGACCGGTATCGGCGGCCCGCCACATCATTTTACCCAGCATACGCTCGGTCGAGAAACCCGGCGTATCGCTTTCTACCAAAATGGTGGTCAGCTTGGGTTCCCCCTGTTCGTTGGGGGTCATTACCTGCAGGGTAACTCCCAGGGTAATGGGCGTTGCCGCATTGGTGATGTAACGTTTGGCGCCGTTGATGACCCAATGGTCGCCCTCCCGCACCGCTGTAGTCTCCGTACCCCGTGCATCGGAGCCGGCATTTTCTTCGGTGAGCCCAAATGCCCAGAGATGCTCCCCGGTAGTCAGCTGGGGCAGCAGGCGCTTCTTCTGTTCCTCGCTGCCGTAGTCGAGCAGCGGCACTAAACCGAGACTGTTGTGGGCGACTACCGTTGCTGCCTGGGAGCTGTCGACCCGCGCCAACTCCTCCACCGCAATGATGTAGGAGAGGGTGTCGGCACCGCCACCGCCGTACTCGGTGGGCATGTTGATGCCCAAAATGCCGGCTTCGCCCATTTTTCGGGTCAGTTCTACCGAGAACTCCTCCTTCTCGTCGAGTTCCTGCGCCCTGGGTGCAATTACATTTTCGGCAAAGGCCCGGATGCGTTTGCGCAGGTTCTCATGTTCTTCGTTTGTATAAGCTTGCATTCGTATTTGGTTGTTTTATGGTAAGATTTCCGTTTCAGTTGTTGTCGATGTCCACCAAAATCTGCTTGGCCTTGACTTGTTGTCCCACCGCAGCATGTACACTGCGCACCACGCCGCTGCGTTCTGCCTTCAAATGGTTTTCCATCTTCATGGCTTCCAGCACCAGGAGGGATTGACCCGCTTCAACCGTGTCGCCCGCCTGTACTCTCAGTTCCACGATGCGTCCGGGAATGGGGGCCGTGACTTGGTTGGAGGAAGCGGTCCCCGACGGGTGCTGCGACCTGCGCAGTACTGCCCTGGGCCGACTCACCCGGTAGCTGCTGGCTTTGTGCACGAGCACAAAGCAGTCCTTTTCTGCCGGGTAGCTGTCGAAATGCAGAACTTTTCCGGCCAAAACAAAGCGCAGTCGGTCGCCCTTCCACTCCAGCTCCTCCACCCGGAAGCGGTTTTGTTGGTTAACGGCGACCCACAGGGCGTGGTCAGATTGTTCCCAGCTCAGGTGGTATAGGTGGTCGTTGACTTGCAGGGTGCTTTCTTGTTCCTGCCGCCAAAAGCCCATTTGCTGCCATAAGGTAGCGCCCTGGTCCCTCCCCCGCATGACTTGCAGGAGTCCCGCCACCGCCACCACTTCCGGATTCAGGTGGTTGGCCGACTGGTATTTGAAGTTGCTGCAAAAAGCGGTTGTGGTATGTCCGGCCGCAAAGGCCTCGCTCCGCAGCACCTGCAGCAGGTAATCCGTATTGTGGGTGAGTCCCCCCAACTGCACCTGCTCCAGGGCCAGCAAGTGCTTTTGTATGGCTTCGGTCCGCGTAGCAGCATGCGTAATTATTTTGGCCACCATCGGGTCGAAGTCCGGCTTCACCTCTGCCGCACCCTCAATCCAGGTGTCGGTCCGCGCCAGTTCTGCTTCGGGCCACTGCACTTTAAGGAGGCGACCGGGGGCGGGACTAAAATCGTTTAAGGGATCTTCGGCATAAATGCGGCTCTCGATGGCGTGCCCTTTGCAGGTAATTTGCTCCTGAGTCGGTTCCAAAGGCAGTCCCATAGCCACTTTCAGCTGTTCTTCCACCAGGTCGAGCCCCGTAATGCGCTCGGTCACCGGATGTTCAACCTGAAGACGGGTATTCATTTCCAGAAAGTAGTGCCTGCCCTTTGCGTCCACCAAAAACTCCACCGTCCCTACGCTGTAATAGCCGATGGCGCGACAAAGGCGCAGGGCATCGGCGGTCAGTTCGGCCCGCTTTTCTGCCGTAATATTGCTGCTGGGCGCTTCCTCAATTATTTTTTGGTAACGGCGCTGAATGCTGCACTCCCGTTCGTACAAATGCAGCAAGTTGCCGTGGCGGTCGCCCAGCACCTGCACTTCAATGTGGTGCGGGGCCTCCAGGTATTCTTCCACATACAGGCGGTCGTCGCCAAAGTAACTGGCGGCCTCACGTGCCGTTTGTGGCAGGCGTTCCAGCAGGGCCTGTTCGTCGGCAATCTTTACCATGCCCTTGCCGCCACCACCGGCTGCGGCTTTAATGAGTAAGGGATAGTTGAGTCGTGTGCTTTGGCTCAGTACTTCTTCCAGACTGCCTTCGGCCGAAGCGGTAAGCGGCAAGCCCAGTTCCAGGGCCGTTTTGCGTGCCTCCACCTTGTCGCCCATCCTGCGGATGGCCTCGGGGGCGGGACCCACCCAAAGGAGGCCGGCGGCCTCCACTTTGGCTGCAAAATCGGCGTTCTCCGACAAAAAGCCATAACCCGGGTGAAGCGCGTCGGCTTCATATTTCAAGGCCAAGGCCACCAGGGCATCGGCATTCAAATAGGTCGCAGCCAGGGTGTCGCCCTGCAGCCAGGCCGCTTCATCGGCCTGGGTCTCCGGCTCCGCCTGGGTAACCACGCCTATGGTTGTTAGGCCCATCCGCTTTGCTGTGCGGTGGATCCGCACAGCAATCTCCCCTCTGTTTGCAATCAGCAGTCGCCCCACAGGCCTAAACTGCACCGTGCTGTTGTGCATGGGTAAATCTTGTTTGTTATCCTCCCTGAGAATTGTTCCACTTCGCTTTTCTTTGCTCGAAAAAGGCCGCCACCCCTTCCTGTCCGTCGGGTGCGGTTCTTGCTTCGGCAATGAGTCCGGCACAATAAGCTTGCAGGTTCTCATCCACAGGAACAACGGAGAGGGCCAAACGGTTCAGTAAAACTTTGGTGGCACGTAGGGCGGTGGGACTGTTTTGGGCGATTTGGGTGGCCAGCTCGCGGGTTTTAAGGTCCAGTTTTTCTCCCGGAAAAATATGGTTGACCAGTCCGGCTGCCCGCGCCGTTTCAGCATCAAAAGGCGCAGCACTTAAAAACAATTCCCGGGCTTTTGCGGCTCCAATGCGTTGCACCACCCAAGGAGCCACCGTAGCCGGTACCAGTCCCAGGCGCACCTCACTAAAAGCAAAACGCGCATCGCTCCCGCAGGTCACCACATCGGCACAAGCCAGCAGTCCCAGAGCCCCGCCATAAGCCCCTTTATCAACCCGCAGCACAATGGGTTTGGGGTAGTGGAACATGGCCGCATAAAGGCGGTTAAAGAGTTGGGCATCGGCCAGGTTTTGTTCGTGCGACTGGCTGCTGGCCTGGCGCATCCAGTCCAGGTCGGCCCCCGCTGAGAAAAAACCGCCGTTGCCACTCAGCACGAGGACATGAAACTGGCTGCTGGTCGCCGTTTCTTCAAAAAAACGGGTGAGCTCGCTCAGTATGGCCGCATTCAAGGCATTCTTCTTAGCGGGGCGATTCAATTGAAGGTGGCATATTCCGGTCGAGAACTTTTTAATCAAGGTCATAATTCCGCTTTTGGTTCAGCTCCTTAAAATAGACATTACATTCGGAAAATACCATAGTGCGGCTTTTTAAACGGCGCATTCAGGGCTGTTTCCAGCGCCAGTCCCAGCACATCCCTCGTTTGCAGGGGGTCAATTACCCCATCGTCCCACAGGCGCGAGGTGCTGTACCAGGGCGAGCCTTCGTTTTCGTATTTCTCAAAAATGCTTTGTTCTATTTGCTGCAGCACCTCAGGAGCCACCTCCTCCTTTTTGGCCGCCGCCTGGTCCTTTTTCAGGGTGATGAGTACCTGGGCGGCCTGCCGTGCCCCCATCACCGAGATGCGGGCAGAGGGCCACATGAACAAAAAGCGGGGATTGTAGGCCCGTCCCCCCATGGCGTAATTGCCTGCTCCGTATGAGCCGCCAATGAGCACCGTGAAAAAGGGTACGGAGGCATTGGCCAGGGCGTGCACCATTTTGGCGCCGTCTTTGGCAATGCCACCGTGTTCGTATTCCTTGCCCACCATAAAGCCGGTGATGTTTTGCAGAAAAATCATGGGAATGCCTCGTGCATTGCAGAGTTCGATGAAGTGGGTGCCTTTGAGGGCCGACTCGGAAAACAGAATGCCGTTGTTGGCCAGGATGCCCACCTGGTAGCCGTGCAGACGGGCAAAGCCGGTCACCAGTGTGGTGCCGTAGTTCTTTTTAAATTCCTGAAAGGGACTGCCGTCGACCAGGCGCTCAATAATTTCCCGAACATCGGGCCAGCTGCCTCCCGGTTTCGGCAGCAGGTCGTACAGTCCCCCGGCCGCCTTTGCCGGCGGCTTTGTGGCCTGGCGGTCGAGTTGCTGCTTGGGTGCACGGGGCAGGTTTTCGAAAAGTTGGCGACAAATGCGCAGGGCGTCTTCATCGTCTTCTGCCAGATGGTCGGCCACCCCCGAAATACTCGTGTGTACTTCGGCGCCGCCCAATTCCTCGGCGGTGACTTCCTCGCCGGTGGCTGCCTTAACCAGAGGCGGTCCCGCCAGGAATATGGTCCCCTGGTTGCGCACGATGATGGTCTCGTCGCTCATGGCGGGAATGTAGGCACCGCCCGCTGTGCAGGAGCCCATCACGATGGATATTTGCGGGATGCCCGCTGCGGAAAGTCGCGCCTGGTTATAAAAAATGCGGCCAAAATCTTCTTTGTCGGGGAATACCCTGGCCTGCTCGGGCAGAAAGATGCCGCCCGAATCGACCAGATACACGCAGGGCAGGTGGTTTTCTGCGGCAATTTCCTGGGCGCGCAAATGCTTTTTGATGGATTCGCGGAGGTAGGTGCCGCCCTTCACGGTGGCGTCGTTGGCCACAATCATCACCTCCCTTTTATGAATGAGTCCCACCCCGGTGACGAGTCCCGCCCCGGGAAATTCATTGTTGTACTGGTCCTCAGCGGCCAGGGCCGACAGCTCGAGAAAGGGGGTGTTGGGGTCCAGCAGGTTGTTGATGCGTTGGCGCACGAGGAGTTTGCCGCGCCGGGTGTGTTTGTCGCGCATTTTCTGTGGCCCGCCCTGGGCGACGCGGCGCAGGCGTTGCAGGAGTTCGTTGCTCAACTGTTGGTGGTATTCCCGGGTGTTGTTTGTCATGGCTTCTGGGGTTTATGCTGAATAAACGAGGGAGGGGGATTTTTGTTTAAGGGTGGTCGTGGTGCAATCTTGCGTCTGACATAAAACACCTCTTCCTTCCGCTTGATGCAGCTGTTCTGCGCTGCTGCCTGTTTCCTATTCACTGCAGTCGTTTCACTAAAAACATCGAAACTCGGGTGGTCGTAGTGCCATACTACGTCTGACAAAAAAGACCTATTCACTGCAGTCACTCCGCTACAAGCATCGAA
>DUOK01000305.1 GCA_012838865.1 Bacteroidales bacterium
AAATGCATTGACCCTATTGATTGTGCTCCTGAGCACCTTAAGCCTCAGCGCCCAAAACTGGCGGGCCGGCATTCACGACCCCTCAACCATAGTTAAGTGCAAGGACAGGTACTGGGTATTTGGCACCGGTGATGGCATCCATGCCATGTACTCCTACGACCTGGTAACCTGGTCCAACGGACCCTCTCCCTTTACAAAGACCAATTTTCCTGCATGGATCAATAATTATGTAAAAGGGGGGACCGACAGCAACGGCAATGCCGTCTTCCACGGTGGTTTTTGGGCCCCCGACATCATTTACATGAACAATCAGTACTACCTCTACTATTCCTGTTCGGAGTGGGGTACCATGACCTCAACCATTGGCTGTGTCACCAATAAAACCCTCGACCCCGACGATCCGGATTACGCGTGGAAGGACGTCGGCTTCCTGGGCATTTGGTCGTACCAGCCGGGACTGGCCCTAAATGCCATTGATCCGGCCATTTATCGGGGCGCAGACGACAAAATATGGATGGCTTATGGCTCCTTCAACGAACGGGGCATTGTGGTCACCGAACTCGACTCCATTTCGGGCAAACCGAAAAACTACACCAACAATCTGCCCGGAACCTCAGTAGCCAACTCGTGGACCGGTCCACGTGCCAGCGACTATGCTGAAGGTGAAGGCGCCACGGTGATTTACCGCGATGGTTATTACTATCTTTTTTACAATAAGGGCGGTTGCTGCGCCGGTGTCAACAGCTCCTATTATGTGGTTATGGGCCGCTCGACTTCGCCCAAAGGCCCCTTTGTCGACAAGGCAGGAAAAAACCTGCGGAGCCTGCAAACGCCAAGTGGAGGGACGGTGGTTTTCAGGCACGACGACAGTCGGGGCTACGACGATCGCTTCTATGGACCGGGCCACTTTGGCATCTTTCATGAAGAGGGTACCGACTATGTTTCCTTCCACTACTACGACCCCAACTGGGGCTACCCGGGTCAACCGGCAGGCGGCCCTACAATGGGACTGGCCAAATTGGTTTGGGGCGAAGACGGCTGGCCTTCGGTGACCATGAATTTTGTGGAAGAAGGCATCTACACCCTACGCAACAGCAACAGCAACAAAATGATGGACATACATAACCATCAGGCCATCAACGGTGCAGAAGTCTGGCAGTACGCCGAAAACCCAGATTACGACAGTCAAAAATGGATGCTGACCTCCCTGGGTACCGGAGAATATACGCTCCAGAATATGGCCGATCCTACTCTTTACCTGGAGGCAGCCGGAAACGATAACGATGAATTTCTTAGGGTCACCAGTAATTTCACCGGAGCCATCCATCAAAAATTCCGGCTGATTGAAGGGACCGACGGCAGAGTGGTCATTTATCCCTCCATCAGCGATAAATTCATCGAAATTCCCAATGCCTACACCACCGACTCCCGGGTCATTCTCTGGCCCAACACCAATCACGCTTGTCAGCGCTGGCAGCTCACCCGCCAGGACGCACCCGTTGCCCTACCGGAGACCAGCTTAACAGAAAGCTTGAAAATATCGCCCAATCCGGCCAGCACCCACCTTTGGATAGAAGGAGCTGCCCCGGACGCCACAGTTATTGTACTTACCATGGACGGCAAGGAAGTGCTGCGCCAAAAGCTACAGGGCAGCATTTCAATTGCCCACCTGCCTGCCGGCCCCTACCTGCTTAAAGTCGTGGATCCCGAAGGCAGTCGCCTGCAGAAATTTGTGATACAACCATAACAAAGTTCAGATTATGAGAAAATCCCTTCGATTATTAATGGCGGGCTTGCTGTTGACCCTGATTCAATGGCCGACACAGGCACAAAGTGATCAGGATTCACTTTATCTGTTTGCGTACAACACAGAAAAAAACCAAAACAAAAACGGACTCCATTTTGCGTGGAGCGCAGACGGCCAACAATGGAAATCCCTTGGTCCTGAACATCCTTTTATAAAGAGCGATTACGGCACCTGGGGAGACCAAAAGCGCATGCTGAATCCCTTTTTGTATCGCGACCAGCAGGGCCTCTGGCACTTGCTTTGGGCCCTTAACGAAAACGACGACGTATTTGCGCATGCGGCGGTAGACGACCTGATACTTTGGCGGCGCCAGTCCTACCCCAAGGCCATGCCTGGCCGAAACGTTATAGACCCTGAGGTAAGCTACCTGCCCCGTGTAAAACAGTACGCCATTACCTGGCTTTCGGTGCACGAAGGCGACACCTTGGTTTACAGCGCCACAACGCCCGACTTTAAAATATACACCCCGACACGTCTGGTAGACCAGGGGCAGCGACAGAATGTCCGACGCAACATCGAGATCGACGGCGAACTGCAAAGGGGCACGCTGCACAAAGTAACAAAAGCAGAAGTCGAAGCCTTAATAAAAGAAGTGGAGAAAGTGCAAGCTCGCAATCGGCTGTGGTCCGAAACCACAGCCGGTGATTCGGAGCGCTTTGCCGACCTTTCCCCCTTGTCGGTAAAGATAAAACCGGGCACTAAGGAAAAAGAAATCAGCGACCAACTGATTGGGATCTTCTTTGAAGACATCAATTATGCGGCAGACGGGGGCCTTTACGCCGAATTGGTTGAAAACAGAGGTTTTGAATACCAACTGAGCGACAAGCAGGGCCATGATGCCAGCTGGACCAGCTTCAAAGCCTGGTCGGTGGTGGGCGATATGCCACATCAAATAAAAACAGAAGCGCCTCTGCACCCCAACAACCCCCACTATGTTGAATTAGAAGTGAGAAAAAGTACCGGGGCCCTAATAAACGAAGGCTTCAATGGGATTGCAGTAAAAGCCGGAGAGCAATACAACTTCTCGATGTTTGCCAACTATAAGGGCAAGGGCAGCGCAAGGGTACAGATCCAGCTGCTGGACGAAAACGACCAGCTGCTGGCCAGTGGAAACATCCGGCGTGTGAAAGAGGGATGGCAACGCTACGAACTGCAAATCACCGCCTCTGCCGATTGTGACAAGGGTCGTTTGGCCATTCTTCCAGCCACCGAAGGGACGCTGGCGCTCGACATGATCTCCCTTTTCCCACAAAAAACCTTTATGGGAAGGAAAAACGGCTTACGTGCCGATCTTGCGCAGGCTATTGCCGATATTAAACCCAGTTTTGTCCGATTTCCGGGAGGTTGCGTAGCACACGGCAACGGCATCGACAACATTTACCACTGGAAAAACACCATTGGGCCCCTTGAAGAGCGCCAACCCCAGCGCAACATTTGGAATTACCATCAGTCTATGGGCTTGGGGTATTTTGAATATTTCCAGTTTTGTTCGGACATCGGTGCAGAACCCATTCCCATTGTTGCAGCCGGTGTCCCCTGCCAAAACTCTTCCTGTGGAGGTGCGGGGCAACAAGGCGGCATCCCTTTGAGCGAAATGGATGATTACATTCAGGACATTCTCGACCTCATAGAATGGGCCAACGGAAGTACCGACACCTATTGGGGTAAAAAACGGGCAGAGGCAGGTCACCCTGCGCCCTTCCATCTCAAATACATTGGGGTAGGCAACGAGGATCTGATTACCGACGTGTTTGAGGAGCGCTTCATTATGATTTATGAGGCCATTAAGGAGAAACACCCGGAGATCGTAGTAATCGGCACGGTAGGCCCCTGGTTTG
Source organism: Bacteroidales bacterium (assembly GCA_012838865.1). Taxonomy (GTDB): domain Bacteria; phylum Bacteroidota; class Bacteroidia; order Bacteroidales; family Marinilabiliaceae; genus Geofilum. Next base: position 3,646 of record DUOK01000305.1, read on the forward strand.
AAGGAACCGACTACCGCGAAGGCTGGGCCTTGGCCAAGCGGCTGCAGCTGCCCATGGTAGATGAACATTACTATCAACCTCCGGGTTGGTTCATATACAACCAGGATTATTACGACAACTACGACCGAAACGGGCCTAAAGTCTATTTGGGCGAATATGCGGCTCACCTGCCGCGCAGGGAAACCAATCTCGAATCGGCGCTTGCCGAGGCCCTGTACCTTACTGCCGTGGAACGCAATGGCGATATTGTGGAAATGGCCTCCTACGCTCCGCTTTTTGCCAAGGAAGGTTTCACACAATGGAACCCCGATTTGATTTACTTCAACAATACAGAAGTGAAGCCAACCGTTGGCTACTATGTGCAAAAGATGTTCGGTCTAAACACAGGCAAGCACTTCATAAACAGCGACATCGACCTGGGTGGTACGTACAGCAAAGCCGTAGCCAGTCGCTTCAGTGTTTCGGTAGTAAGGGACAGTCAGTCGGGTGACCTTATCCTAAAATTCGTCAACCTTCTGCCGGTAGCCATCAACACCCAACTCGACCTGAGCAGCCTGGACGTGACCGCCCGCAAAGCAAGCCGAAGCACCCTTACAGGAGCACCTAACGACAGAGATGTTAAACCCGAAAACGATCAAATTGAAGTAGGCCCATCCACCGCTCTGGAGCTCACGCCCTACTCCCTGACCGTCTTACGCATTCCCCAATAAAGCCATCCCTTTTTAGAGGTAGCCAAAGGCGACGTTCCCCAAAAGGACCGTCGCCTTTCTCTTTCCCCCACTCCGGAAGGGAAGTGGTGTATAACAGTGGCCTTCAGAAAATTTCCTACGAGCGCAGATGCAGCTGTTCAAGCCTCTGGTTGTTTCCGTAAGCGAACAAAGGAATGCAGCGTAACAAGCATCGCTGTTTGAGCCGCAGGCGAGTTTCGATGCTTGTAGCGGAGTGACTGCAGTGAGCAGGTAACAAGCAGCAGCGCAGAATAGCTGCATCAAGCGTAAGTGAATAGAAATTTTATGTCAGCCACTGGAATACACCACGACCACCATAAAGAAACCACGGCCCGGGAAGCAGTATTTTAAACACATTTTCACACCTAACATCTATGTTCAAAACTCCCCGAAGCCGTGGCTGTATTTTAAAGAGTATAACGCACCCTTACGAATCCAAAGGTAAAACAAATTTCATAAAAAAGAAAAACCTAATCCACCCAGGCTTCATAAGAGGCACTGTGCCAGTAAGCCAGCGTTTCGGTTTTTGCGTCGTTCAAAACCAAACCATACAAGCCGTATACACAACCTACAAAGCCCCCGGCAGTCTCCGTACTCAAAAAGCGGGCATCCAAATCCTGGCCCAAAGGGCGCAACGCTTCACCATTCATACGGTAAGAAAAACGATAACGATCGCGATCGGCCTCAATCTGCAAGTGCAATTTACCCAGGCCCTCATCCTTTAAAGCGTCCTGAGCCAGCAACTCCATAGCAAAGCCATCCGAATCGGGCACCGAACGATACAACTGCACCACAGGCAGGCCCCCATCCAGAGAGCGACACAGATAATAAAAACGCTGCTCGTTCTGAAGAATGGCCAGACCTGCCTTCTCGTCGGCACTGGCCGGAGCAAACTCTAAAACAGCCTCCATGCGGTCGTGCAACTGCTGCTGTCGACGTCCCAGAAAAGAAGGATTGCTATTCAGCATGTTTTCGGCAGGCAATAATTCCATTTGCAATACTCCCGCTTCCTGGTCGATATGCAACCACTCCCGCTGCGGTGCACGAATTTGCACCCAACGCAAGTCCAGCTCGGCATTTTGAAAGGAATCGCGCCACTGTAAATGCCCGTTAAACACAGGCACACTGTCGCTCTGAGGCAGGGCAGCATGAAAGCGGTACTGGTATTGAACCTCTTCCTCACCGGGATTGATTACCGGCCATCCATCGGTCCACATTACAGGAGCCATAAAGGTTTCCCGACCGGTGTTGTAATGATTGCCCTCGTAGGGGCGACAAGCCAGAAATACCGCCCACCAATCTCCGGCCAAATCCTGAATCAAATCGGCATGCCCGGTGCTGGTGATGGGCCGTTCCCTGTTGGGATCGAGGTGCATTTGGGTGAGGATGGGATTGTGCTCCCAGGCTTCATAGGGACCTTGAATGGCTTCGCTGCGAAATATGACCTGACGGTGGTTCACACTGGTGCCGCCCTCGGCAGCAGACAGGTAGTACCAACCGTTGACCTTGTAAATGTGCGGTCCCTCGATCCATACGGGTTGCTGACTCAAATCCACCCCGCCATTAACCAGGATAACTGGTTCTTCTCCCTTCACTTTCCCGGTCGCCAAATCGAGCTCGAACATCCGAATGGTCCGGTGCCCCTCGTAAAGCGGACTGTTGTCGGGCGCCTCGCTGTTGTAAACCAGATACACCTTCCCGTCCTCGTCAAAAAACAAGGAGGGATCAATGCCCGAAACCTCGGGAAAAAAGATGGGATCGGACCACGGTCCCGCCGGATCTTGCGCAGTGACCACATAATTACCTCTGCCCCACACCTCGGTGCAGGCCACATAATAGGTGCCTTCATGGTATTCAATGGTGGGCGCAAAAGTGGCCTGATTACTCAGTCCCAATCCCTCGAACTGTACTTGCTCGGGACGGTGCAACACGTGTCCGATTTGCTCCCAGGAGACCAAATCGGGACTGTAGAAAATGGGAATTCCGGGAAAGTAGCCAAAGGTGGAGTGAACCATATAATAGCCGTCATTCCCTTTTGTAATGCTGGGATCAGGGTAAAACCCTGGCAAAACGGGATTGTTGATCATCCGACTTTCGAAGCGACTGTCACTGGGATGAACGCAGCTTCCGGCCAGAAAAATAAGGGCCGGCAGACAAAGTCTGAGGATTTTTTTAGCGAACATAAGCATCTTATTTCTAATTGTGATGTTTCATATCGAACTGCAGCTTTTTCAGCTCATCCAAATCGTGAATGGGCCGTTCCAATTCAGCGGGAATGGGCAAGCCCGAGTAGGTCTGAAAGTAAAGTACCAGGGCGTCGCGCCACCAAATGGCTTCACGGGTCTGCACTTTAAAAGTGTATTGAATGTCGCGGAA
>DUOK01000306.1 GCA_012838865.1 Bacteroidales bacterium
AACGCATTATTAAGGACCATCCCGACGATAAAATTCTGGTTTTTGTGCGCACCAAAGTCCGTGCTGAGCGCGTTGTAAAAGCCATGGAGCGGGTAGGACTGAAAGCGGAGGCCATACATGGTGATTTGGCTCAGAAGGACCGAAGTCTCGTGATGGACCGGTTTCGGTCGGGCAACAACAAGGTTTTGGTGGCTACCGACGTGAGTGCACGAGGTATTGATATAGCTGCAGTGAGTTATGTGATTAATTACGACTTGCCCGATGAGGCAGAGAATTATGTGCACCGCGTGGGAAGGACCGGACGCGGGACATCCCGCGGCGTGGCCGTTTCATTCTGCAGCACAGAAGAGAAGGAGCGTTTGCGGGAAATTGAGCAATATCTGGATAAGCCGGTAAAAGTGCTGGAAATGGATCCTGCAGATTATGAGGCTACAGTTGATCTGTCGGGTGACGCTGTGCATGATTGGCGTTCGGTGGTGGATGAATTGATTGATCTGGAAGAAGGTAAGCAAAAAGGCAAACGCAGCAAGGGGAAGAAGTCTGCCCGTAAAAAGTAGCAGTCGAAACCCGGAGGGCCTGGAAACAAAAAAGGGTATTGCCAGCAGCAACACCCGATAAGGCCTGGGGCTTAAAAATGGGTAGGGGACCATTGTCAACGTTTTGACGGTCCCCTTTTTAACCTTAACCCTAACCCAATAACAAAAATAGTGCTTGTTGGGATTAATTCCAAATAAAGCGCAGTTTTTTTTCGTTTTTTTTAGTTTTCTTTTCTATTAAGTTCTATTGGGTTGGTTGTCAGTGGTTTGTCGTTTGATATAGAGATGTTCTATTATGTTTATTATCACCCGGCTTTTGAAGCAGTAAAAGTAAAGCCGGTTGATGTCTGGCATCAACCGGCTGGGATGTAATTTAAGAGCGGAAAACGGGGATCGAACCCGCGACCCTCAGCTTGGGAAGCTGATGCTCTACCACTGAGCTACTTCCGCCTTTTAACATAAGGGCTCAAATTTAAGTGTGCTTTTTTAATTCTCCAACATTTAGCGATGATTTTAATGCATCGCGCATTATTTTTTTCCAGGCCCGGCGCGTAGGCAGGGGAGGGGACTTGCATCTGGTCGATAAAAGTTGTAAATTTATGTTTCAGAATGTGAAACTATGAGTGGCTTTGTTTCGTTTAAGGAGTTAAAGTCAAGAACTAAAGGGAGGGCCGGACTATGAAAAAGTGTTTGTTTGCTTCGATTGCAGCCTTTTTGCTGATGTTGCCCGGCATGTTGAGCGGGCAAACGGAAGGGGATATCTTGCGTGAGCAGCGCGATAGTCTCCTTGACCTGGACGACTGGATGGTGGATCCTGCTCTTTTTAATGAGCACAGCAGTAGTGAGCTCAAGGTAGAGGCCTGGATGTTGGGTAAGGATGAAGAGGCGGAAGAGCTGGAAGTGAAGGATTGGATGCTGGAGTGTGTCGGCAAGGATGAGGAAGGCCAGGCTCAGTTGCGTTATTGGATGCTTCGTGGTTTGGAAAGAGGGGTTAAAAGGTAGGGAAAAAGCGAGCCGTGCCAACGCTGTTGTTTGTAAAAGTATTATCTTGCCTTTTGAGCAGCTCAGGTGAGCTGCTCAACTGAAAAAGTACAGCTGTATGGGCAAGAGAGTTTTGTTGGTTGCTAATTTGGGAAGTCCCGCCACCCCCGGCGTGAAGGATGTTCACCGTTATCTTAATGAATTTTTGATGGATGAGCGGGTCATAGACCTGCCTTACTGGCGGCGCTTGTTGCTGGTAAAGGGAATTATTACACCTTTTCGTGCGCCCAAGAGTGCTGCCAAGTATCGGGGTATCTGGGGTCCCGAGGGGGCTCCCTTAATTGTATTAACTCAGAAAATGGCAGCGGGTTTGGCCGCTGAAACCGGATTGCCTGTTTATGTATGTATGCGTTACGGAGCCCCCACGCCTGCCGAGGCGCTGCGCCGCTTGTCGACCGAGCACCCGGATGTGGACGAGGTGGTGCTTTGTCCCCTCTACCCGCATTATGCCATGAGCAGCTACGAGACGGCTGTTGAACATGTGCAGACTGCTTACAATAAGGGAAAGTATGCTTTTGACTTGAAAGTAGTACCGCCCTTTTACGCCTATCCGGCCTATATTGAAGAATTGGCTGCTTCCTTGCAGCCCTTTCTGTCGGAAACGGATTACGACCATGTGTTGTTCAGTTATCACGGCATTCCTGAACGGCATGTGCGTAAGAGTGACCCTACGGGCAGCCACTGCTTGCAGCGTGAAGATTGTTGTTCGGTGCGCTCCAGCGCCCACGCCACATGTTACCGGCATCAGGTCAGGCAGACTACCGAGTTGGTGGCAGAAAAGCTGGGGCTTCCCAAACACAGCTACAGCCTTTCCTACCAGTCGCGTTTGGGGTCCGACAAATGGCTTTCTCCGGCCACCTCAGATGAGTTGGCGGCCTTGCCCGGTCGTGGTATCAAGCGCTTGTTGGTGCTGAGTCCTGCATTTATGATCGATTGTCTCGAAACACTGGAGGAGTTGCACGATGAGGGTAGGGAAACCTTTATGGAGGCGGGGGGGCAGTTGTACGATGTGGTGCCCTGTCTGAATGAAAGGGCCTGGAAGGTACTCCCCCTAAAGGAGCTGGGCGGCACTTTTTAGTTGGTGGGGCGCTTGTTTACAGGCGCTCCAGTTTTTGCAGTTTACGATACTCCGGGATCAGAAACGACAGGCAGATGAGGGCGGCTATTGTGTCTGAAATGGGAGCCGCCAGCCACACGCCCTTTAATCCCCAGAACTGAGGCAGAATCAGGAGCAGAGGAATCAGCACAATAACCTGGCGGAGCAGCGTGATGAAGATGGCCTTGGACGACTTTCCAACACTTTGGAAAAAGTTGCCGGCCACCATCTGGAATCCTACAATGGGGAGCATCAGCAGAAAAATGCGCATACCGTGGGTTCCCAATTGCAAAAGTTCGTCGTTGTTGGTGATGAAGGCCCGCACAATGGGGCCGGGAAAGCTCTGCACCAGTACCCAGAAAAAGGTGACAATCAGCGTGGCCATGATGAGGGTCAGGCGCAGGGTGGACTTAACCCGTGCGTAGTTGCGGGCTCCGTAGTTAAAACCGAGAATGGGCTGTGCGGCCATATTCAGAGCCATGATGCTGGTGATGATGATGACGGTAACGCTGTTGATGATGCCCATGGCGCCCACAGCCAAATCGCCACCGAATTGAATCAGGTTGAGGTTGAAGATAGCCTGAACCGCACTGTTGGCCAATTGCATGAAGAAGGGGGAAATGCCGATGGAAAGGATGGCCAGTATCATTTTGGGTTGCAGGCGGATGTAGCGCCGCTTCAGCGGCACTACGCAGCGCTTGCTTCGGAAATGGATGAGCACCCAGAGGGAAAGGAAGCTCATGGAGATGATGGTGGCCAGGGCTGCGCCCTGCACCCCCATATCCCAGTGTAAAATAAAGAGGGCATCGAGCGGGATGTTGATTCCTGCGCTGATAAGCATGCTGTACATGGCAATTCGCGCATTGCCCTCGGCGCGGATTTGGGCGTTCATCGAAAAGCCAAACTCGTGGAGGACAACGCCCCAGAGTATGATGTTGACGTAATCGTTGGCGTACTGCATAGTGCTTTCGCCTGCGCCAAAAAGGCGAAGCATGGGTTCTTTAAGGGCAAAACCAAGAGAAGTCACAAGGGCCGAAATAATCAGGACCATAACCACTGCGTTGCCCAGGATGGCCTGGGCCCGAGGCAAATCCTTCTTGCCCAGGGCCAGCGATATTTGAACACTGGAACCGAGTCCCACCAACATCCCAAAAGCAGTCATCATTACCATAATGGGAAACACCGCAGTAACCCCACTGAGTGCTTCGGCCCCCAAGGCCTGGCCAATGAAGATGCGGTCGATGATGTTGTAGAGCGAATTGGCCATCACTCCGATGAAGGAGGGGCCAAAATAGCGCCACAACAAAGCCTTTACCGGCGTATGTTCCAGTTCCCTTATTTTATTGTGTTGCATGCTTTGGATTGTCAGCGACTGCAAAGGTCGGGAATTTTCGTTGTTTATGGTCGAAAAACGTTCACTTTAGTCTTTCTTAACAGAAACAGAAGGTCCTTGGTTATCGACCAGGAGGGGGATGGTAAAAAAGAAGGTGGAGCCTTTTCCCGGTTCAGATTTCACCCATATTTTTCCACCCATCTGTTCCAGCAAACGCTTGCTGAGCGACAGCCCCAGTCCTGTACCCCGATACAGTACATCTTTTTGGTCTTCCACCTTATAAAAGGCATTGAAGATGCGCTCCTGTTCTTCGGCGGCAATGCCAATTCCTGTGTCCTCTACGTAGAACAGGAGGCGCTGGTTGCCACAGCGATAGCCGAAATGGATGTGACCGGAGGAAGTGAATTTTGTGGCGTTGTTCACCAGATTGGTAATGATCTGGCGCAAACGTGTGGGATCGTTGAATAATTGTAAATCCCCTTTGTCGTCGGGCAGGGCCTTGATTTCAACACCCTTGGTGTTTCTCAATTTAAAGTAGCGTTCGAGTTCAAATAATAACTCGTTAAGCGAAAACCACTTGGGGACCAGTTTCATCTGGTTGGTTTCGATGATGGAGATGTCCAGGATGTCGTTGATTAAAATGAGCAGCGCCTCTGAGTTGGAGCTGATGATTTTCACAAACTCCTTGCGTTCATCGCTTTCCAAATCTTCTTGCTCCAGCAGGTTGGAGAAGCCGACGATGGCATTCATTGGGGTGCGGATTTCGTGACTCATATTGGCCATAAAGGCACTCTTGAGGCGGTCGGAATGCTCTGCTTTTTCCTTGGCTTTTTCTAATTCGGCAGTGCGCTCCTTAACAAGTTCTTCGAGTCGGTTTCGGTGTTGTTCCAACTCGTGGTTTTGAAGGGTTATCTCTTTTTGACTGGCCTGTAGGCGCTGGTTGGCCTCTGAAAGCTCATGGGTTCGCCTGGCAATTCGAATTTCGAGATTGCGATTTTGTTCCTGAATGAGGGCGAAGCGCTGGCGAATCAGCCAAAAGGTCAAGAGAATAATAGAGAGTGCAAGCGCAACTAAAAAAGTGTAGGTGCGCCACCAGGGCGGGACGATGGTGATTTGAAGGCGTCTGGCTTCTCTACTCCAAACCCCATCGTTGTTGGAGCCCATAACGATAAATGTGTAGCTGCCGGGACCGATGTTGGTGTAGGTTGCCTGGGCCAGGTGGCCTGCTTCTCGCCACTGGGTTTCGTAACCTTCTAGTTTGAAGCGGTAACGGTTTTTAACGGGATTCAGATAATTGATGGCGGCAAAGTGCAGCTCAAAATTGTTTTGATGGTAGCGCAGCTGCAGCTCTTGCAGGCTGTTGATGTCCTTTTTACTGAGTATGGGCAGCTCAGCCTTAGTGTCCCTGCCAATGAGACGGAAGTCCGTCAGGATGATGGCGGGAGGAATTTCGTTTTCGAAAATCAGCTTTGGGTGAAAGCGGGTGAAGCCTCTTGAAGAACCAAAATTCAGATAGCCATCGTTGCCTTTATGCGCAGCACGTACGCTGAAATCATTGGCAATGAGTCCGTCACTGCTGTCGTACAGCCTGAAGTTATACGACAGGGGGGCTTTTACTGCATCGATGTACTTTACGAGTCCTGCGTTGGTGCTGATCCACAAATGCCCTTCTTCGTCTTCAAGTAAACCCTGGATATGAGCATTGGGCAATCCGTGATGGGTATTAATTTTTTCGAAAGTGCCTTCCCTGGGTCGGAAAAGGTTTAATCCCATTGCTGTTGCAATCCAAAGATTGCCTCCGCTGTCTTTGTAGGCGGAGAGGCAAGCCCCTTTGCCGAGACTTTGTGCCTGGTCTGGTTGATGTATGAAGCGGGTAAACACCTGCTTGTCGGTGTTAAAAATCTCCAGGCCATCGGGGGTGCACAGCAAAAGTTCGTTTTCTGCAATTTCCAGGATGTGATTGATGGTGGTACCCGACATGGCAGCATCACCGGGGCGATGCATCTTCGACATTGAAAAACTTCCGGCTTCGTATTGGAAGCGGTAAAGGCCATTGTTGAGCGTGCCCAACCACAGTTGGCCCTGACTGTCTTCACTTAGGGCGGTAATTCTAAGGGGACCGGAATCTTCGCTTTGTGCGTTTGTGTTAAAGGTTCTGAAACCATCTTTTTCAGGTAAATATTTTTGCAGGTCGCCGTTCCGGCTGCCTATCCACAGGTGCCCACGGCTGTCCTTCAGCAAGCAGTGAACGCCACCCTGAGCCAAGGCGAAGGGCTGCTTTTCGTTGGGCAGGTAGTTCTTTATTTCACCGCTGGACTTATCCAGGCGGTCGAGTCCTGCATCTGTCCCAATCCACAACCAGGGCCCGTCGTCCATAAAGCAATTGACCAAGTGCCAGCTTAGGGTTCGGTTTTGCGATAGGTTGACGCGATAATTGTGGAATTGTTTGAGTCGGTGACTGTGGAAGCTCACCCCACCCGAAAAGGTACCTACCCAAATGTCGCCATTCACGTCTTCAAAAAAACTGGAGATGCTGTTGTCGCTGATGCTGGTTTGATC
>DUOK01000037.1 GCA_012838865.1 Bacteroidales bacterium
ATCGACTCCACCATTTACCAGCAGATTGTGGTTATGGCCGAAAGTGGAACCGAGCCCTACAGCTATACCCTGAACAATGGTCAACCGCAGAACGATCCGACATTTACAGGCCTGGGTAATGGCGATTATACCGTTTTTGTAGTGGACGACAAAGGTTGTGAAGCAAGTACCACCTTCCGCTTCGAATCCAGTTACGACATCAAGGTGCCCAACTTTTTCACGCCCAACGGCGATGGATACAACGACACCTGGCTGATTGAGGGACTGGAGAAACTCCCGGAATCGATCATCTATATCTACGACCGCTACGGAAAACTTTTGAAAAAATACACTTCCAACGACCCGGCTTGGAACGGTGAGTACCTGAGTCGCCCCGTTCCCTCTGACGATTACTGGTACGTTATTCACCTTTTGCCGGTAGATAAGTTGATAAAAGGACATTTCACATTGAAGCGCTAAAGAAACAAGGACGCGAAAAGGGAAACTTTGGTTTCCCTTTTCCTAAAAACCCTTAACCGAGTTATATAATGAAGATCTGGAAAGCACTTGTTACCTTATCACTCTTACTGCTGTTTACAGGAATCAATGCGCAACGCTATTTTGTAACCAATCAGTATGTGTACGACCTGTTTTTAATGAATCCTTCGGCTGCAGCCTACAACCGAAGCTGCATCAGCATCAACGGATTTTACCAGCGGCAATGGTTTGGAATGGACAATGCACCCACCACGCAGCTTTTGGCAGCCCAGCTGCCCCTGGGTGGTAATATTGGGTCGGGGACCTACCTGTACAACGACCGCAACGGCAACAACCGTAAATTGAGTGTGATGCAGGCCTTCTCCGTTGAGGTTAAATTGAGAGAGAATCAGCGCGGCAATACCTCCCTGGTGTTTGGCTTGGCGGCCCTGCTCGAACAGGCCTCTATCGATCAAAGCAGTTTTGAAGGCGGCGTGGGTATAGACCCGGTAATCAATGGAAATTCGGACGGAGGTTTTGGCTTCAATGCCAACACCGGAATGATGTTGCGCATTAACCGACATCACATTGGTGCATCGGTCACCAATATTTTTCCGCAAAACAACCCCATGTACAATTCGGAATGGGAGCCGGAGTTGCCGGTGGACTTACATGTGCATGCCGGCACCTGGTTCAAGTACCCTGGAAGAGAAGTTTATTTTGAGCCCCTGCTTTACTACCGGCAAAACTCGCTCGACGACAAGCGTCTGGATGTAAATATGAAACTGGACTTTCCCACTTATAAGGACCAGTTCTCTTTCTGGGGGATTTTGGCCTATCGGCACACCCTCGATCACAAATGGGGAAAAAGTTTGGGCGCAGCAACCACTGTGGGCATCAACTACAAGGGGCTAAATGTGGGACTGGAGCACCAACTGGGTTTAACAACTGCTCAGGGCCATTATGGCAGTGCGCTTATGTTGGTTTTTGGCTACAATTTCTGCTCCGGCCAGCGTATTCGCTCCCTTCCCTGTTCCGAACGGGATCCTATGTTGCAAGGAGATTTTGGCGACGGACCAAGATCACGGCGAAAAGGACTGTTCCGCAAGCGTTAACAACCAGCAACCCAAAATTAATCACGCAAGTCTGCCGCATGTGCAAATTTAACCAGAGACTATTTTTTCTAATTTTTCTATACTTGGTGTTTGCCTACACCGGGGCAGGGGGACAATCCCTCGGGCAGGATCCTGTTGCCAACACCCCCGTTGTGGCCAACAACGACCTTGGTCGCACCTATAAAATGGCCACGGTCGAAATCAACGTTTCCCGAAACGATTACGGCATTGGAGTTGGCATCAGCGGCATAGAGATTACAACGCCCCCGAGTAATGGTCGGGCCTGGGTCAACGACAATTACGCCATTGTTTATGAGCCCAATCCACAGTATATTGGTCCTGATGAACTGCGTTACCAGATTTGCAATAC
>DUOK01000003.1 GCA_012838865.1 Bacteroidales bacterium
AAGAAGAGCGATATACACTCTCCTGCAGCTTTGGTTTTTATGGCTCTGCAGTTGCGTCAGGACCTTCAAGAGACGCGCTGGCTGGTGGTTGAGCCGCAGGTCTTCGACCTTCTTTTTCCTTTTCATTATTATTCCTGAAAGCTGTTGTTTGTCCCAAACGGAATCAGGTTTGGGTTTCATTAAATGCAGCGCTTGGTCGCCTTTACAAGGTGGGCCGCTTTGTGCGTGCATGATGTTTTACAATGGTTTAATTTTAAATAATATTGAAATGAGTACAGGAATGATAGTTTTGAGTGCAGTGCTGGTCGCGCTGTTGTTCACCCCCTTTATATTTTTCAGAGACGGGAAAGAAAAGAACCGTAAGAAAGCTTTGTTGGCTTTGTTGACCGAAATGGCCGCGGCTGATGGCGGGCACTTATCGGTTCATGAGTTGTGGAATAATGCGGGTATTGGGATGGATACCCAAAATGCCATTTTGGTCTTTGCTCGCGGAGAAGAGGCGCAACGTCAAACTGCCCGGATTCGCCTGAGTCAGGTGAAAAGCTGTCGTGTTGATGTGGTTTCAAGAACTGTTGAACGCAAAAGCGATGCGGTAAAGATTATCGAAGGTGTGGCTTTGGAATTGCATATGAAACAATCGGGAGAAGCCAGCAAACGCCTGGTTTTTTATGATTCGGAGGTGGATGGTTTTGCGGTGTCGAACGAGCTGCGTTTGGCGGAGCTCTGGCAGACAAGGATTAGAGAGGTGCTGGGGAGTGCTCCGGAGCGTGTAGCGCGGACAGCGGTGGCGTAAGTGGTGAAAAACCCCAAGGGTTGAAGTCCGCACGGCTGCCGGGCGGACTTAGTGAAAAGGAGGACTGGGGTCCTCCTTTTTTGCTTTCAGGTGCGGATAAGGTCGTTTGGGGGAGTTTGGTGGCGTTGAGAACTGCTTTTGTGTCTTCCTTTGTACGTTTTTTGTGTCCCGATAGGGTGGGGGCACAGTAATGCTAAGAGGCACTTATGGCGGAGTTTTTTACCGGAAGGTATCGTTGGACGATTTTAGTTGCTGTGGTTCTGCTTTCGGGTTTTGCCGTAAGTCAGTATTCCTCCTTACGCATCAATCCCGGCTTTGAGGATTACCTGCCGGCCCACATCAGCAATCGGGCGGGGATGGACAGTCTGAGTCGTGTCTTTGGCGGAAACGAGCGGGCACTGGTGATGCTGCAGCATCCTGAAGGGGTGTTGAGCGCACGTCATTTACAAGCTCTAGCGGATTTGTCCCGGGCCTTTATGGCCATGGAGGGCGTAGCGCAGTGTCGCAGTCTGCTGGATGTTTCTGAACCGCAGCTGGATGAGGAGGGATTTACGACCATAGTCCCCCTTGTTGATCCCGCAACTCTGACCGGTACCGATGCGGTTTTGCAGAAGGAAAGATTGCGCCAGCACCCGCTGGCGCGTCGTTTTATAGCTGCGGATTTCAGTACTTCGGCCCTTATTGTAACCCGCTCGCCCGACTCGGATGATGGGGCGTTTACCGAAGGCTTGCGGGAATTGGGCAGCCGTCATGCGCATGGAGGCGTCCTGCATTATGGGGGGCAGGCCTTTCTGCGTCAGTCGGTCAAGCACTACATCCAACGCGATTTGCTGCTTCTGATGCCCTTATCGTTGACCGTAATGTTGCTGCTGCTTTATTTTTCCTTCCGCGAATGGAAAGGTGTTTTGCTGCCCTTTCTGGTGGTCGTGCTGTCGCTTGTTATTGCCTTTGGCTTTATGGGCTTGATGAGTTGGGAGCTGTCTCTGGTGTCGGTGCTTTTGAGGACGGTCCCCGAAGTGGGGCATGTGCTGTCGCCCGACTTGTTTTTCAGGGAACTCAGTAAGGGCCTGTACGGACCAGAGGAAGGTGGGTACAATGCGCTTCCGGCCAGCAGCAATGAAGCCCGCCAGTATGTCGAAGTGGCTGCACTCCTTGGTTATGGGGGAGAGTTGTCCCAGCTCTTGTCCACCGATTACCGGCAGGCCCGTATTTTGGTTAGTTTGCGCGATGGCAGCAATGCTACCGGGAAAAAAGTACTGCAGGCCATTGATGCCATCAGCAGCGACGATCCCGACAGGGTGTTGGTCGCAGGTCCAGGCTTATCTAAGATCGCATTGGCCGAAATGGTCATCAAAGGACAGCTTATTTCCTTGATTTTGTCGCTGTTAATTGTCTTTTTTCTTTTAACTTTAAGTTTTAAATCGTGGTCAGCGGGTACTCAGGGTACTTTATCGCTTTTGCTTGCCATCTTGTTTTTGTTTGGCATTATGGGCTTTACGGGCATCTCGCTCGATTTGGTCACTGCACTGTTGTCCTCGGTAATGATTGGTGTTGGCATTGATTACACCATACATTTTTTATGGCGTTACCGAAAAGAGTATGCCTGGTGTTTAAATAGTGACCAGGCCCTTGCGACAACGCTGCTGACTGCCGGCAGAGGGATAGTTTTTAATGCCTTTTCAGTGATGCTTGGCTTTTCAGTGTTGATGTTATCCGGCTTTACTCCTCTACGATTTTTCGGAATACTGGTTGTGGCTGCCCTTATGGCCTGTTTGCTGAGTGCGTTGTTGCTGGTACCTGCGCTGATAAAACTTAGCCACCCGCGTTTTTTAGAACCTCAAATGGACTGATATGAAAGTATTGCTGTTTTTTCTGCTTGTGTTATGGAGTGTGCCGGTTGTGCCGGAAGCAGCGCCCTGTGATGCCCGAAGTGCCGTGCTTAAGGCGATGGAGCGTTTGTCGCCCAACAACGCCCGACTTTGGCTCGATATGGAAAGTGCAGATGGCAGGGGCCGGGTGCAAATGCGCTCCATGGAGTTGGAGGCGGAGCAAGAGGCAGGCTTTCGGCGCCTGCAAATTGAGTTGACAGCACCGGAAGCGCTTAAAGGGGTACGCATAACCGCCCGGAGTGAAAATGGCGACTTGCCGGTGGCAGAGGTCTTTATGCCGGCTACAGGACGGGTGCAAAAAATGCGCATAGAACAGGGAAGTATTTCGCTCATGGGGAGTGAATTGCCTGTGGGGACTTGGTTTCAGGAGGCTTCTACTTCCCTGGTATACATTGACGAAGGAAGGACCGAATGGGAAGGTGTTAAGGTGCGTCGCATCCGGGTAGTTCATGGTTCAGACCTGGGATGGGCCTATTTTTATCTTAGGGAAGCGGATGGCAGTCTGTTGTACCTCGAACGTTACAATAAGGAGGATAAGCCAACAGCTACAGCAGCCTTTGAAGCCTATCCTCTGGCCAACGATGCGGAGGAAAGACTTTGGCCCGCGCAAATCAGATTGAAGAATTTGTCCAGCGGTGAACAAACCTTGTTGGTCATTCGCAAGGGCCTTTGGCCCATAAAAAGTTAGTATATGTGGTATTGGTCCGACACAGCAAGCATCTATTACCTGCTGCCACTCATAGGTTTGGTGGTGGGCTTGCTGGGCAGTCTGCTGGGTGGAGGCGGGGGCTTTGTTTTTTTGCCGCTGCTGACCCTTGTGGTGGGGGTGCCCGCACAAACAGCCGTGGTTACCTCATTGGTGGCTACCCTTCCTGTTTGCATAGCGGGTTCGGTGGCTCATTTTAGAAGAGGAAATATTGATTTTAAGGTGGGCGCTGTTTTTGCCCTTTCCGGCATTATAGGGGCCGTTGCCGGTGCGTTTTTGTCGCAGCGCCTCAGTCCCCTGCAACTTAAGACGGGTTTCGGCGCCTATGCGGTGTTTATGGCCTTGAAGTTGTTTTGGGATACCCGTAGGAAAAAGGAGGAAGTGCTTGCGGCATCGACGGCCCGACAGGGCTTTTTCCGCATTTTGTACGGCCTGGTGGCAGGAGGCATCAGCGGAACCTTTGGGACGAGCGGAACCGCACCCGTTATGGCGGGCTTGTTTTCCCTGCGCCTGGGCATGAAGGTGGTCATAGGGACTTCCCTGCTGGTGGTTTTGGTGAATACGGTCTTTGCCACCAGCGCTCATTTCTTATTGGGGCGTGTGGATCTTACGCTGGTGACATTTTTGACTGCCGGTTCGGCCCTGGGCGCAGTTGTGGGGCCCCGCTTGCTGGTTTATAGTGAGCGCTCAGAACACTCAGAGCCCATACTGCGCTATGGTTATGCCCTTGCTATGCTGGTACTGGGCCTACTGATGATTGTGAAATAAGAATATATGGAGATGATACAAACCATTTATTGGGTCATATTGGGCTATTTTGTTTTGGGGGGACTGGGTTTCTATCGGATTAACCGAGGGAAGCCGGTCGGGGAGGCGCGCCGGAGCTATACCAAGTTCGGGGTGTATTTTTTAATCATTCACCTGCTCTTCTTCAGTATGGTGATGGAGCCGTCCTGGTTCAGCTGGTTGGCCTTGCTTATCATCGTTGGCGGTGCGGTAGAGTTGCTGCGTGTCTTTGTACGGCAAGGGGCCCGTTCGCCGCGCTTCTTTGTTTTGTCCGTGTTGTTGTATGCTGCCTTATCTCTGGGCTTGTGGTGTTTCAGTCGGCTGGAGGGGGGACTGGTACTCTTTGCCTTTTTGGTGCTGTCTATTTTCGATAGCTTCAGTCAGATCAGCGGACAGCTTTTTGGGAAGCGCAAGCTGGCTCCGCGTGTGAGTCCCCAAAAAACGCTGGGTGGACTCCTTGGCGGTACGGTGGTGGCTCTTTTGAGTAGTTTGTGGCTGCGTCATTTGTTTGGAGCCGGTGTTCCCTTGGCCCTGCTGCTGAGTCTGGGTACCGTATTTTTTGCCTTTTGGGGTGATTTGGCTGCCTCCTGGTTTAAGAGGTGGTACGGGATAAAAGATTTTAGTGCGGTTTTACCCGGTCACGGAGGCTTGCTCGATCGCTTTGACAGTCTCCTTGCCGGAGGGGCCTTTGTGGCCTTGATGAAGCTGCTCGATGTTTTTTAAAGTGTTTGATGATGACAAATATAATTGTTCTTGCGTTTATTTATTTGATTGGAATTGGCCTGCTGCTTGTGTTTAATGAGTTGAATTACCGGCGGCTGAATCTTAAGGGGGAGCTTACGCGCAAGTTTGCTCACTTTGCAGCTACATTGGCTACGGTGCCTTTTCCTTATATTTTTGACAGCCACTGGTACGTGTTGGTCCTGGCTCTGCTTTTTGCCGGGGTATTGTGGTTGACTCAGCACATTAAATCGCTGAAATCGATCCACGATATTGAGCGGAAGTCCGTCGGCAGCTATTTGCTGCCTTTGGCCATTTACCTGTCCTTTTATTTGTCGGTGCAGCTGGAGTGGAAACTTTTGCATGTCTTGCCCATGCTTATTTTGGCGGTATCGGACCCGGCTGCTGCTTTGCTGGGATTGAATGTGCAAAAATTCAATGGGCGCATTAAAGTCTTCGGACATCGCCTGGAAAAGACCTGGTTGGGTTCGGCGGCTTTCTTTTCTTCCGCTTTTGTAATTTCCTTGATCGCCCTGTATTTTAACCGGGAGCTTTTTGATTTTAAAACTTTTTACGTGGCCGGGGCCGTAGCCCTGGCCACTACCCTCGCAGAGTTGATCAGTTGGCGGGGATCCGATAACCTAAGTATTCCTCTGGCAGCCATGCTTATGTTGTACTGGCTTATGTGATGCAGTCGGGGGACTGATTTGGGCGCTTCGGTGCATTTATTTTTCATCCAGGGATGCAGGCCCTTACCTTTGAGGAGCAAGGGGGCAGCCCTTAAATATATATCGAAAGAATGAGACATGTTGTTGTTAACGGAGCCAATGGTTATGTGGCTTCTCATTTTATAAGTGCCTTGCTGAAAAGGGGGCTTGTGGTGACCGCACTGGTGAGGGCAGGCCGACAGCAATCGGCTCTTGAGCGTGTTAGCGCTGCGCTGCTTGCAGCCAACGGGGATCTTTGCCTGCCAATGGACAAGCTGAGGGTAAAGGAGTACAGTCTTCACGAAAAGAATTTGGGATTAGACAGCCAGGAGGCTGCCCGTATTTTCTCGGGCAGGGTGGATTATTATCACTTTGCCGCCAGCTTAAAGTACGATGAAAAATCGTGGAAGGAAATTTATGCCGCCAATGTGGAGGGCCTGGAAAATTCCTTGAAGACTTTCACTGCTCATGCAGGCAGTGAGGGACGCTTTTTTTATGTAGGCACGGCCTACAGCTGCGGGCATCATCAGGGTCTTTTTAGAGAAAGCTTTTACCCCGATGCTGGGATCTCGGCCTTTCGTAATTACTACGAACTGTCTAAACGGATGGGTGAAAATCTGGTCAGGACTTTCATCGAAGAACACGGCCTGGCAGCGCATGTGCTTCGGCTTTCGCAGGTGGTGGGCGACAGCAGCAATGGCCAGGTAGCTACGGACTATGGTGTTTTTGATTTTACCCGACGCATGGCCCGTTTGGCCCGTAGGTATCCGCAGCGAAAAGTGCGGGTAAAAATTGATCCGAATGGCAGCCAAAACCTCATTCCGGTGAATCAGGTGGTGGCGCATTTGCTGCGTAGCACTGAAACAGACGAATTGCCCGTTGTGATGCATATTGTTGCCCGCGAGGGTGTAAGTAACTCCTATATTTTGAGGCAGTTAAACGAGTTGCTGCCGATTGATCTTCAGGCGGAGCCCCAGTTGAAGCAACAGGATATGGATGCAGTAGAGCGCCTGGTGGCGGTAGGCATGTCCTTCACCGGTGAGTACAGTCGACTTAACTTGCATTTTGATACCGGGCAGCGCGATCGGGTCATGGGCGCTGAGGCAGGAGTGGTGACGCCCGACGATGTGGGCCGCATGCTGCGCACATTTGTAGCGGCGGGTAATTATGCTGAAGTAGGTAGTGTCTAAATAAAATAATAATTAGCAGAACATGAAGCAAATCCTTTACAAGGGAGAAAATATTTTAAACCTTCCTAATATCTTGAGTTTGTACCGGGTACTGGTGTTTCCGGTGATTTTTTACATGGCCCTGAGCGGCAATGAAAGCTGGTTCGTGATCTTGTTGTGCATCAGTCTGGTGAGCGATATTCTCGACGGAAATCTGGCGCGACTTCTGAAGGTGCAGACCAACTTTGGTGCCGCCCTCGATAATCTGGGCGACATGCTCACTTACGCCATGGCCTTATTGGGCTTGTTTTTGTTTAAGTGGCCCGACATTGCTCCGCATGCCTGGATACTGTGGGTGTTTTTGGGTGTTTTTGTAGCCAGTTACCTGGTTTCATTTGCACGTTTTGGCAAGATTCCTGGTCTCCACTTGTATTCTGCGGTAAGTGCCGGTTATCTGCAGGGCATTTTCTTTTTTGTGCTTTTTGTCTTTGATTTTTACCCCTGGATGTATTACCTGGCAGTGGGCTGGGGCGCCTTAGCCTACATCGAAAAGATACTGGTCCTCTTGAAACTGGACGACATTCGTATTGGTGTTAAGGGGCTCTATTGGTTGATGAAAGAAAAGTCTTAAGTCCTTGCGAAGAATGGGGATGCAAATGCTTGGTAGATGGGTGTTGGTATTGGGCCTTGGATTTTGGTCTCTGGCAGGTCAGGCACAGACGGTTCAATACCTGGAGGGATGTGTGGTTGATGCCGGCAGCGGGGAGCCCGTTCCTTTTGCCAATGTCTGGGTGGTGGGCACCCAGCAGGGAATGATGGCCGACGAGAACGGCTGTTTCCGTCTTCCGGCCGCGCCCGGTGCGCGACTGGGGGTATCTTCCCTGGGTTATTTGCCTAAAGAATTGGCAAATCCCTCGGGTTCCGGTAGCATAACCATCGCTCTGGAGTCGGAAACGACGCAGCTTGATGAGGTGGTGGTGAAACCTGAAGTGCCCATTGCACGCAGGATATTCAATAATATTCAGGAACACAAACGCAGCAATCGTCGCCATATTCAAGGACTTCGGGATTACCAGCGCCTGATAAGCACTTCGGTGTTTTTGGCCGTGGATACTGCTTCGGGCTTGCAGCGTTTGAGCCACGACTTGAACGATATAACCATTGCCTCCGGAGAGGAGCGGGTACGCTTTTCTCCGGTTTATTTGCTCGAGGAGGCCGAGCGGGTGACGCCCGCCGGCCACGAAACGCTCATGCGACGAAAGGAAAGCATTTTCCCGCGTATTGACCCGGCCATTGAGGGCTACGTATTGCAGAATGTGGTCATCGAGTTGGATTTTTATCAGGAGCAGTTGCCCTTGTTCGAAAGGGGCTACATTTCTCCCATCGCCTCCTCCGCCCCCCTGTACTACGATTATTATTTCAACGACAGTACCCAGGTGGGCGACAGCTGGCATTATCATCTGTCCTTTGTGCCCAAGAATCGTTTTCATCCTTTATTTACCGGTAATTTTTGGGTGGAAGGCGATACCTGGGCCCTTACCAGTGTAGAGGCCTACATCAGCAGGGACGTCAACCTGAACTTTGTCAACGGTTTTAGTGTGGCTACGCATTACGCCCGGCGACCGGAGGGCTTTTGGTTTCCGGAAACCCAGAATGTGCGTATGAACATGTCGCTGACTGCCAATACAGACTCATCGGGCGTTTATGGGGCCCAAAGGGTGGACCAGTTGGCCAGTGGCAATTGGTTGGTAAGTAAGACCTTGCAGTATGCTGTCTCGGAGCGACTGGCAGATCTGAAACCGGAGTTGTGGAAGGAGGCGCCGGAGTTTGGTTTGCCTGCGATTGAGGAGGAAGCCTATCTGAAAGTCGACCGCATCAGGGACATTCGTGTGGTTAGGGCGGTGGATGCTGTGGGTGGAATGGCTTTGACGGGTTATCTTAATCTGGGTAAGGTCGATTTGGGACCTGTTTTCGATATCTACACCTCTAATTTGGTTGAGGGACATCGTTTTGGTCTGCCCTTGCGAACCAGTGAAAAGCTGTGGCCCCATATTTCGCTGGGGGGCTTTGTGGCTTATGGCACCCGGAGTGAGCAAGTCAAGTATGGCGGAAACCTGGTTTGGCAACCCGGCGAGAGCGATCGCTTTATACTCAGGGCCGGCTTTTCTGATGATTATGTGTTGCTGGCGCAGGACAAATACCTGCGTTTCATTAAAAATAATCCCAACGACAGGGGGACCAGCAATTTCATTGGGCTGTTTACTGCCAGAGAGAAGAATCCTAATTTAAAGGAGGTGCAAACGGCAGAGTTGCGGCTCGAGTACAATAGCGACAAGGACTTTCATTTGGCGCTCAGTCCCTACCTGATCCAAAGCGGCGCCACGCCTTATGTGTCCTTTCTAAGAGAAGGCCGGGCGCATTCCTCTTACCGGATGGGGGGTGCGGTACTGAGCGGCCGTTATGCCTTTGGTCAGCACTACGAGAAATATTATTTCGACCGGATTTACTATGTGAGCACCCAGCCTGTGCTGAGTCTCAGTCTGGATGTAGGTCAAAGTCTGCTGGCCGATGGGGAACGACCGGGCTGGTATGCCCAGTTGCATGCTTCGGCACGTGGCCGCATTAATATGGGGCCTGTGTTTATGAATTATATCTTGTACGGCGGTTACCTGCACGGGGCTGCGCCTTATGAGCTTCTGGACCAGCCTGTTGGTTCTACTTCGCTGGGCTATTCTAAAGACCGTTATAATTTGCTGCATCATGCTTCTTTTGCCCACAATGCTTACGCCAACCTGCACATGCACCTGAACGGAGGCGGAGTGCTTTTGAACCGTCTGCCTTTACTCCGGCAGTTGAAGTTGCGTGAAATTGTTTCGCTGAAGGGGCACTATGGCACCCGTACCCCGGGCTACAAAGGCGTGTTTGATTTGCCGGAGCAATACCAAAATGATTTTTCAGCACCTTATGTCGAGTTGGGGTGGGGACTGACCAATATTTTTAAGGTGTTGCGGGTAGAGTATGTGCACCAGCTGGGCGGTACTTATCGGCATACGGATTTTAGCGACCGACATGGGATAAGGTTTCGGGCTGAAATGAGTTTCTAAAAGAAAGCTGTACTTTTGCCGTTCTGGTAGATGATGTATGGCCCCACAATTTTTCTTTTTTAATCCCACCTGTGAAATGGCCGTGGCCAACGGACAGGTTTCGTACCAGCCGCCGGCCCATTTGCGTGCTTTTGAGCGGGAGCTGGCACTGCTGCCGTTGTGGCTGGCGGGGGAGGACGATTGGCTGTGGCATCCCGGGCTGGTGGACGAGGCCTATGCGGCTTATCTGAGGCAGGTGGGTGCCCCAAAAGTGCAGTGGGCTACAGAACACAAACTCCCCAAAGACACCTTCGTTGCCGCACGGCCCTGGGGTTGGAGTCCAGCTGCCATTCGCTGGTTGCGAGCTCTGGGACTGGAGCCGGCGCCCCATCCTTTGCTTCCGTGGCAGTCGGACCACCGCGACTTGCTGAGTCGCTATACCGGCAGGGAGTTGGCTTTGCGAATGAAGGGGCTGATAAAAGGAACTGTGCTTTTGGCCATTCCTGAGGTGCCCCTTGTTTTGCAGCGGCCCCAAGAGCTGGATGTCCTCGAAGCCACAATGACGCAGCCCTGGTTGTTGAAGGCCCCTTGGAGTGCTTCCGGCAGGGGGCTATTCAAGATTCGTTCGCGCTCCGAAGGCACAGCCCGCAACCCTTGGGTTTTGGGTAAGCTGCGCCAGCAGGGCGCGCTGCTGGCCGAACCCTTCCTCGACAAGGTGCAGGACTTGTCCTTTCATTTTGTGTTGGATACCCAGGGGGTACATTTTAGCGGCACCACTTTTTTTGAGACGGATAAGGACGGGCAGTTTTTGGGTTGTTATACGGGGCAGCGGCCTTCTGAAAAGTGGGGTGCTTTTCCGATGGAGGAGGCGCTGTTTGCTGCTGCAGGACTATTGCAGGAGGCTTTGAGCGGGATGGATTTGCACCTGCACTATCACGGCTTTGCCGGGGTGGATGCGCTGCTGTTTAGGGACGAGGCGGGGGCTTTGCGTTTGCACCCTTGCATTGAGTTGAATTTGCGCAGCACCATGGGGCGACTGAATCTGGCTTTGGAGCAGCGGCTGCACCCTCAAAGCAGTGGGTTTTGGCGCATTGAAAGGAGGGAGGAGCAGGTGGCTGAGCAGGAATGGGCCTTGAATCCATCCGTACTGAAGGAGGGGCGCTGGTTCGGTGGGACTTTCCCTTTGACACCGGCACCGGTGGGTGCCGGTTTTCAGGCGGTACTCAGGCTTGAGTTCAAGGGGCAGGGGCTGAAAAAGAAGCCTTGGGATAAAGCAGACTAAGAACTGCTTTGAGCGTTTAAACTTCTCAATCTTTGGGCTGTTCCGGCACCGGCAGCAGTCCATCATCGAGCATCTTACGGGTGAACTTATAGCCCGTTTCTATAATGGCATCGGCCTTGTCAAAATCCCAGAAGGAGAAGTCGACCATGGCCGGAGGGTCAATCAGGTAGTCGCACATATCCATGGCGGGTCGTACGTTTTCGCCGATGCTCAGACTAAAGGTGCGTTCGGCCACTTCGGTGATGCCGTTAAATTTTTTCACCTCGCCAATGTAGTTGACGTGCACTCCAATGAGGGTTTTGCACAGCGACCGAATGGCGTCGGCCGGCAAGTTGTCGTACAGCCCTCCGTCGATGTAAGTCGTCCCCTTAATAACCTGGGGGGCAAAGATGATGGGCACGGCACAGGAGGCCAGTACGTAGTCGAAGAGGGGACCTTCGCTGATGATTTCTTTTTGGCCCTTGTTGATGTTCGAAACAGCCAGACAGAAAGGCTTTTTGAGTACAGAGAAGTCGTCCTTCTCGATGTGCTTTTCGAGCAGCTTGCGCAGCTCGGTGACCTGGAAAAGGCCGTTCTTGCCCCAGGCCGGACGTACCATTTTCAGCACCGGCTCTTTGTTGACAATCTCTTTGATCTCATCGGGCTTTAGTCCCGCAGCATACAGCACGCCCACCAGGGAGCCCATGCTGGTGCCCGACACCACTTCGGGGTGAATGCCGGCTTCTTCCAGGGCCTTAAGTACCCCAATGTGGGCAAAGCCTCTGGCGCTGCCCCCGCTCAGGGCTATGCCTAAGCCCTTGGGTTCCGGTTGATTGTCCTTGCTCTTGGCAAACCAGTCGAATATTCCCATGTCCGCAATATTTTGGTCTAAAATAATAAAAAAAGGAACACCCGGGGATGTTCCTTTTTTTCTCACATTTGTTGTTCTAAAAAACGTTTACTGCGATGATTTGTACAACAGCAACGCGGTGTAGGTATTGATGCCGCCGCTTGAATGGGCCGCATATTCCACATCGAGTATTTGCTCGGGCGTGATTTTGTTTTCCGAAAGGAAGGCATTCATCTGCTCGTCCAACGACATGTCGTAATCATCCAATCCAGTGTACTGGAAATGCTTGGTTAAAACTCTCTCCATTATGAATCCTTTTATTATTGTTGTTGAATAATCCCAATGCCTACCTATACGCACCGCGACCTAAATAGATACACAATAAAGTAAGTATTTGCCCGATAAAATCAGACCAGCAAGTCAATCAGGTGTTTCCAGAATTTCTCTACCGAGGGGATGTGCAAACGCTCATCGGGCGAGTGGGCTCCCTTGATGGTGGGCCCGATGGAAATCATATCGAGACCCGGATATTTTTTCAGGAAAAGGCCACATTCCAATCCCGCATGAATGGCCTTGACTTCAGGCTCTTGTTGAAAGAGCTTCCGGTAGGAGGCCACACTTTTTTTGAGCAAGGGAGAATCCGGGTTGGGCGCCCAACCCGGGTAGCCGTCGGAGTGCCTTACCCGGGCACCACCCAGGTCAAAGCAGGCTTTTACCACAGCAGCTAAGTGGTCGCGGGCACTTTCTATGGCGCTGCGTTGACTTGTTGAAACCACCAGCTCTCCCTCCACCTCCTTAATCGAGGCCAGATTGGTCGAAGTCTCCACCAGTCCCGCCACCTGTTGACTCATGGCCATAACCCCGTGGGGCAGGGCCATCAGGGTGTTGACCAGCTTATGGTGAAAGTCGGCCCGGTACACCTGCGCGGGCAGGTCGGCCGACTCCAGTTCCAGCTTAAAATTCGGTTCGGTGACGGCAAATTCCTCTTCGAGGTCGGCCGTCATGCAATTGAGCAATACCCTTACCTGCTCCTTGTACTTGCGGGGAACCACCCCCAGGGCCCTTGCTTCACGCGCCAGGGCGTTGCGCAGGTTGCCTCCTTCTATGCTGGCGAGACGAAAATCGAAGTCGCGCGTTGCCTCCCAAAGGTAGCGGGTGAGCCACTTCACGGCATTGCCCAGTCCTTTATGAATGTCGTCGCCCGAGTGCCCTCCGGTCAGTCCCCTTACCCGCACTTCAAAGGCAAAACTGCCCGCCGGCGTGGCTTCCCATTCGGGGATAAAGGTCCCCACCGAGTCTATCCCTCCTGCACAGCCAATAAAAATTTCCCCTTCGTCCTCCGAGTCCAGATTCAGCAGCGTTTTGCCCTCAAAGAAACCCGCTTCGAGTCCAAAAGCTCCGGTCAGCCCCGTTTCCTCGTCCACCGTAAACAAGCACTCCAGCGGCACGTGCGGCAAGGTTTTGTCGGCCAGCAAAGCCAGCTGGGCCGCCATGCCAATGCCGTCGTCGGCCCCCAGCGTGGTGCCAGTAGCCTTCACCCAATCCCCTTCAATACGCGGAAGAATAGGGTCTTGCAGAAAGTCGTGCGCCACCTCACTGTTTTTCTCGCAAACCATATCGATGTGCGACTGCAGCACCACCGGCGGCCGGTCTTCCAGTCCCCCCGTTCCCGACTTTTTTATCAGAATATTGCCCATGGCATCTTCCCTGACTTGGAGCCCCTGCTTTTGGGCAAAGTCGACCAGGTAGGCACGGATGCGTTCTTCTTGCTTGGAGGGGCGGGGTACCTGACAAATTTCGTGGAAGTACTGCCAAATGCCGGCCGGTGTTAAATCTTTAAAAGGATATTGCTGCATTACATATTGATTTCACGGTCGCGGAAGCCCAAAAGATAAAGGATGGCATCCAGACCAATGGTTGAAATGGCGTGTTTGGCCGAGGCTTTAACCTTAGGCTTGGCGTGGAAGGCAATACCCAGTCCCGCCAATCGCAACATGGGCAAATCGTTGGAGCCATCGCCCACGGCAATCACCTGCTCCAGATGAATGTCCTCTTTAAACGCAATAAGCTTCAGCAGCTCCGCCTTTTTTTGTCCGTCGATGATTTCCCCCACATGCTTACCGGTGAGTTTGCCGTCCTTGATTTCGAGCTCGTTGGCAAAGATGTAGTCGATGCCCAGTTTGCCCTTGAGGTAGTTGCCGAAATAGGTGAAGCCGCCCGACAGGATGGCGGTGCGGTAGCCGTATTTTTTGAGGGTTTGAAAGAGGCGCTCGGCCCCTTCGGTAAGCGGGAGACTGTCGGCCACTTCCTTCATCACACTTTCGTCGAGTCCCTTAAGCAGCGCCACGCGCTGCTTAAAACTCTCGTTGAAGTCGATTTCGCCACGCATGGCGGCCTCGGTAATGGCACTTACCTGCTCGTAAACACCCGCTTTTCGGGCCAGTTCGTCGATGACCTCAGCCTGAATGAGGGTTGAGTCCATATCAAAACACACCAAACGGCGGTTTCGGCGGTAGATGTTGTCTTCCTGAAAAGCGATGTCCACGCCGGTTTCTCCCGAAATGTCGATGAAGGCCGTTTTCATGCTTTCAATATCGCGGGGGGTGCCGCGCACCCAAAACTCCACCACACTCTTGTTTTGTTTGCCATTGTTCAGGGGAATACGGCCGCTGAGGCGACTGATCAGGTCGATGTTGAGTCCCTGCTCGGAAATGAGGCGGGTGACTTTAGAAAGCTGTTTGGCGGTGAGCTTGCGCGAGAGTAAGGTAACGATGAAACGCTCCTTACCCTGGTGATTCACCCATTCTTCGTATTTGTGCTCCGGAATGGGCGTAAACTTTATGTTGAGGCCCATTTCGTAGGCCTTAAAAAGCAGGTCTTTCAGGATGGGCGAGGATTCCGATTTTTCGGGCACCTCCAGGAGGATGCCCAGACCCAGGTCCTCATGGATAACGGCCTGACCAATGTCCAGGATGTTGACATTGTGTTCGGCCAGAATATTGGTCAGGGTAGCTGTAACGCCCGGTTTGTCCTCACCGGCAATGTTCAGCAGGATGATTTCTCGTTGTTTGGTCATGGTAGCAACGCTGCGACAGGTTGAATAATAAAATAATTGAGCACAAAGATAATACAACTGCTGTAGAGTGCCCGTTAATTTTTGGTAAAGCCCTGGTTTTTGCGACCAAATTGTGCCGGAATTTTTAGCCGCGACAGGAGGGCAAAGCCCGGCAGGGTACAAAGCACCACCCAAATAAAGAAAAAGCGATAGCCCAGGAGCTCCTGCAGCCAGCCCGAAGCCATACCCGGCAGCATCATGCCCAGGGCCATGAGTCCCGTTCCAATGGCGTAGTGGGCGGTTTTGTAGGGCCCGTCGGCATAATGAATCAGAAACAGTACATAGGCCGTGAAACCAAAGCCATAACCCAGCTGTTCCAGCGCCACCAGCGCGGCCACCATGGGCATACTTTCGGGTTGCCACCAGGCCAGTACCACATAGGCCAGGTTGGGCAGATTCATGGCCAATGCCATGGGCCACAGCCAATAGCGCAGTCCTTTTCGGGTAATCAGCCATCCGCCCAGAATGCCTCCCAGCGTCAGCGCCACCACCCCAATGGTCCCGTAAAGCAAGCCCACCGTCTCGGTACTCAGCGCCAGTCCCCCCACCTCCCGGGCATCCATCAAAAAGGGAGCGGCCAGCTTCACCAGCTGCGCTTCGCCCAGGCGATAGAGCAGCATAAAGGCCACGGCCACCTTCATGCCCGGTTTGGCAAAGAAGGAGCCCAGGGAGGCGCCAACGCCCCGCCACAACTCAGCACCAGTCTGCGCTTCGGTCGCCCCATCGTTTTGGGGCCGGGGCAGACTCCACCAATGCCACAGCGCAGCCAGCACGAGCAGCAGCGCCATGGCCACAAAGGTGATTTGCCAGGCCCGGGCGACGCCCATGCGCTGCTCCAGCCAGCCGGCCAGCATCACCAGGAGCCCTTGACCGGTCATCATGGCCAGGCGGTAAAAGGAGCTGCGTATGCCTACAAAAAAAGCCTGCTCGTCCTCCTTCAATCCCAACATATAAAAGCCGTCGGCAGCTATGTCGTGGGTGGCCGAACTGAAAGCCAGCAGCCAGAAGAAGGCCAGGGTGTAGCGCACAAAAGGGTCGACCGGAATACTCAGGGCCACCCCCGCCAGTCCGCCCCCCATCACCAGCTGCATCACCAGTATCCACCAGCGCTTGGTGCGCAACAAATCGACAAAGGGACTCCATAGGGGCTTGATGAACCAGGGCAGGTAGAGCCAGCTGGTGTACAGTGCAATGTCGGTGTTGGAGAGGCCCAGGCGCTTGTACATGATTACCGATACCGTCATCACCATGACGTAGGGCAGTCCCTGTACAAAATACAAAGAGGGAATCCAGCGCCAGCCGCTCTCTTGTTTCGTGTTTTCCATCAATACAGTTTTTTAAGGGCGGCCCCCCTGAAATAGTGCAACAATATTTGGGTGTGGTCTTTGCCGGCGGCTCCCATCACCGCAGCGCCTATCTGACAAAGGCCCACACCGTGGCCCCAGCCGGCCCCCCTCAGGCGAAAGGCCTCCGGCAGCGTCGCACCGGCTGGTTGCGCTACTACCACAAAGGCCGAGCTGTAAAGGTGGGAGGGCGAGAGGGCTTTGCGTATTTCCAGTTCCTTACCCACCACGCAACGACCCTGCGTTCCGGTAATTTCCAGCTCGCTGATGCGCCCCGAGCCGCCTCTTTTTAGGGGGCGGAGACTTTGAATGGCGCCCAGTTCCAGACCGATTTTTTTCTTCAGCAGTCGCTGCAGCTCCTGCTGACTCAGCACCACCTCCCAGCGGAAGAAGTCCTGCGTTTCCTGGTCGTAGTCGTTCAATACCTGAGCCAGCACCTTCCGGTCGCTGGTCCGGCACCAGGCTTCCGGTTGTCCCAGTATCCAGGCCGCTGCCTGCTCCTCCTCACGTAAATTGGGCAAGTCGCCCTGCCCGCCGTCGCGCCAGCTGCCCAGGTAGGGGTGGGGTATGGGCTCCCACACCTCCTCAAAACTTTCTGTAGTTCCGCCGCAGCACTTCGAGAAGCGGGCATCGCAAACCCGGTCGTTGTACAACAGGACCTGCCCACTGGTCTCCCGCACCGCCGCTTCAACCCGCGGCTCTGTCGCCCGTGTCAGGCCCTGGTAACGCTGGCAGTGGTCGTCGGCACACACATCAAACAGGGCATGATCTTCCCGGTCGTACCACCTGATGTGCCGTTCCGGGTTGTTGTCCTGGTCTGCTGCCCCGGCGGCATTCCCTCCTTCGGCTGCTTTTTGCAATTGGGCCAGCAGCCAGCTGCGCGACATGATGGCATGGGCCTTCAGAAATTCGGCCGAGGCGGTGGCCTTCATCTCCGAAGAAATGACCGACACCAGATAGTCCTCCAGCTTCAGTACATTAATGGCTCTGAGTTGTCCCCCCTCTTCCACCAAACGAAGACTGCCCCGAAAACGCTGGTCCTCCTGCCGCTGCCAGTGAAAATCAATGCCGATGGTTATTTGGTGGACCTCCACCACTTCCTGGTCGTAGTTGACCGGTACCAGCGTCAGGGGCAAAGTGGTACGACCGGTTTTCTGTCCCGCCCGATAACTGAGCAGTCCCCCCGCACTCTTGTGCTCCTTGTCCAGGTGGAAGGTCACCCTGCCGCTGAGCAGCTCTTCGTTCAAACGATAGCTGCCGTGCAGCGTGACTTGTATCTCGGGCGCCCGCAGCAGTCCCACCGCTATTTCCGGTTCCTGGTTGTTCCACATCATAACTTACTAAAATAGGCGCTCAATTTTTCTTTAAATTTCTGCCACTGACCGGCAGGTAAGGTGCATTGACTGAGTACGTCGCGCAATTGCGGGGCATCCAGTTTGTCGTAATCTTCCACGCGGGCACAAATAAAGAGGCCGCCGAAATCTACGGAGGCGGGACTCAACAGCAGGCCTTCTTTTCCTTGGAGGGCGTATTGGCGGGGCCGGTGGGCCCCGCGTGGAAAGAGAAAGAGGCGCCAATGGCTGCCCTGGTGGCGCGCCAGCAGGTTGATGCGGGCTTCTTCCTTTTCTTCCTGTAGCTTTTGGAGCTGTTCTAAAATGCTTTGCAGCACCTGCTCCAGCCGCTCGCTGTCGTCGTCTTCCAACATCAGGTAATGGCGTTGCGTGTTGGCCGATGCCTGGATAAGCAAGGCTTCTTGTTCCCAAAGGGTTTCGCGCCTATGGTGCCGCCATTCTTCCTCCAGGGGCATAAGGTCGCTGCTTCCTGCCTGAAAGTGAAAGTGGTCGGGTGCCGAGGCTCCGCATTTTGCGCCGTTGTAAAAAACGGTAGTGCCCTTAAGGTGTTGGGCCAAATGCAGCATATCGCCTATGCGTCCCGCCAAGCGCTGAGGCACATGGGCCTTGCTTACGATGGTCAGGTGCTGTGGAAAGATGGGGAAGGGATTCACCAGAATGTGGTAGTCGCTGCCAAAGGGCCAAATGAGCTGTTCGGGCGGGCGTTGCTCGGGACACAAAAAGCAGGCCCGCCGGGCAATGCTTGGGGCATCGGTGGCGGCGGCAGAGGAGCGGATGCGCTGTGGGTTCAGTTGGAGGACAAGGTTTTCGCCTTGTCTCAGGTCGATGCTTCGGGTCATGACTTCCTCCAGACCTTCGAAGCGCTTTCGGGCTTCGGGCCATTGGCTGAGTTGTTCCTGTAAAAAATGTTCGACCGAAAGGTAGTCCATTTGTCTATTTTTTGGCTGTGCGGGCATACAGTTCGAGGGTGCGCAGTCGGTCCTTATACGTATTGTGCGCATTGCTCTGCTGCACATTCAGGTCGGCATCGGTATTGCCTTCCCAGCGGCGACAAAGGTAGAGGGGCGTGTAGATGCGCCCGGTGTGCCAGGTGCGACTCAGTGCCAGGGCTACGGCATAGTCCTCGCCATAGCTCACGTTGGGAAAACCGATTTGACGCAGTATGGGGGTGAAGAAGGCGCGGGGTGCACCCAGTCCGTTGATGCGCAGGGCGTTGTTGGGACCGTTGTGGGGGGTCCATTCGCGGTGGTCGATGAGGCCCGGTGGCAGTTCATCCAGCTGGAAGTCGACCATCTGGTAGCTGCCCACCAGCAGGGCGCAGCGCTCACGGTAAAAGGTGTCGACGATGGTTTGCAGCACCTGGTCGCTGTTGTACAGGTCGTCGCTGTCGAGCTGCACCACAAAGCGGCCACATTGCGGATGGTAAAGGGCCTCGTTCCAGCAGCCCCCAATGCCCAGCTGCTTGCTTTTAGGTTGCAGGTGCAGCAAATGAGGGTGTTGTTGCGTCAGTGCCTGCAGCCGTTCCGTCGTGCCATCGTCGGAGTGGTTGTCCACCACCAAAATGTTAAACGGAAAGTCGCACCGCTGGCGCGCTGCCGAAGCGACGGCTTCTTCTATGGTTTTAACGCGGTTGCGAACGGGAATAACGATGCTGGCGGTCACCGGAAACTCGCCTTCTTCGAGGGGGGCTTCTTTAAAAGGGGCCTGGAGCAGAGCGCCCAGCTCGCTCAAATGCCGGGTGCAGACGGCCTCCATCTCTATTTGCACCTCGCGGTTGCGCGGGTCCACATAGTCGAATTGCTGTTGTCCCGTTTTGCGCTTATCGTTGTCCCGACTGTAGCTGTATAGATATTCCGGCAGGCGAAGAATGCGTCCCCGGCGGGCCAGATGCAGGCGCACCGCGTACCAGGCTGCGTAGTTATAGTCGTCCAGCTGGTCCACGGCAAGTTTAAAGGCCGCGGTCTGGACCAGTACCAGGGGACCAAAATCAAAATCGTCGCGGAGACTCCCATCCTGGTAGTCGATGTGGGGCCAGGCTTGCAGTTGGCCGTCCTTTTCGCGGTAGGCGTCGGCATAGACCAGCAGGGCTCCGGTGTTTTCTGCCGTTTGCAGGAGGCGCTCCCGGGCCCGGGGCAGCCATTCGATGTCGGCCTCCCTGAGCTGCAGCAACAGGTAGGGTGCCTTACAGCTTTGTGCAATACTTTTCAGGGCCGCAGTCGAGGGCTGCAGCAAAAGGTGCTTTTCTATTTTGTCCATATTTAGGCGCCGATGTATTTCAACAGTTCGTAAACCAGAAAGGCGGGCCACACCAGGGCCTTTAAAAAGCCGAGTACGCCTGCCCAGAAACTGGTGGCTCCGGAAATGAAGTAGATGGCTGCGCCAACGAGGCCCAATCCGTAAATGGCACCTGAAGTTCCGCTGTCTTTGCTCATGACCTTTGTGTTTGGTGAATTAATGCTTAATTTGTGTCGGCTTTGTGCCGCAACAAGGTGTAAATATAGCCAAGAGCCGGCGGAGTAACCAAAGATTTTTAAAAGAAGATGAAGCTGATTGCCGATAGTGGATCCAGTAAAACGGAGTGGTGTTTGTTTGCTGCCGATGGCGGGGTACCCGAAAATGCCTTAAGTGCAGGCATCAATCCTTTTTATCAGGAGCTGACCGACATAGAAAAAGTGTTGATGGAACTGCCCGAATGGGAGGGGATTCAGGAGGTTTGGTTTTATGGTGCGGGTTGTGCCGGTGAGGCGCAACGCAATAAGCTGGTGACCGCGCTCGAAGGGCGCTTCCCTTCAGCCCGGGTGGAGGTCGAAAGCGACCTTTTGGGGGCCGCTCGTGGTTTGTGTGGACGCTCAGAGGGCCTGGTTGCCATACTGGGTACGGGCTCCAATTCCTGCCATTACAACGGGCGCGAGATTGTTGAGCACATTTCGCCCCTGGGTTTTATTCTGGGGGATGAGGGCAGTGGTGCGGTGCTGGGACGCAAGTTGGTATCGGCGGTTTTTAAACGACAGTTGCCGGCCGATTTGTCGGCTGCTTTTGTCGGGCGCTACGACCTTTCTGCCTTGCAGGTGGTGGAGCGGGTATATCGTCAGCCTTTTCCGAATCGCTTTTTAGCGGGCTTTGTCCCTTTTATTCTGGAGCATTTGGAGGTGCCGGTTGTTCGTCGGCTGGTTAGGGAGAGTTTTGTCGAGTTTTTTGACCGCAACATTTTGCTTTATCCGGGGCACCGGGAGCTGCCCTTGCACTTTACGGGGAGTGTGGCCTGGTTTTTCCGGGAGCTGCTGGAGGAGGTGGCGTTGGAGAAGGGCTGCCGTTTGGGAGCGGTGAGGCGGTCGCCGATGGAGGCTCTAATGGTGTTTCATGCTGCTGAACGCGATTGACAGAAAACACCTGTTCATTTCGCTTGATGCCTGCTGTTTGCGCTACTGCTTATTTCCGGAACCATGTCTCAAGACGCTAAAATTCTTGAACTCGCCTTCGGCTCAAACAGCAAGAATTTTTACGCGTCTTTCTCAATGGTTCTTTACCGGAAATAATCAGAGGCTT
>DUOK01000307.1 GCA_012838865.1 Bacteroidales bacterium
CCGACTACCTGCGCCAAAACCCTGTAAATCCCGATACTTTGTGTTATCTTTGCGGCAATTGTGACATGATCCATGAGGTGTTCGACATCCTTGAAGAACAGGGTGTTAAGTCGGACAACATCTTTACGGAGGTCTATTTTTAATGGGTTGGCTTATAAAATTTTGAGCAGATGAAATATCATTTGGTGGTACTGGGGTGTCAGATGAACCATGCCGATGCGGAGCGGATGCAGGCCATTATGGCGAAGTTGGGCTATGCCGAGACGGAACGGGAGGAGGATGCCGATGTGATTGGTATTATTGCCTGTTCGGTTCGGCAGAAGGCGATTGACAAGGTTTATTCGAAGATTGCCAAATGGAACAAGTGGAAGAATAAGAAGAATTTGTTGACTTTTGTGTCGGGCTGCGTGCTGCCCGACGACCGGGAGAAGTTTCTGAAGTTGTTTGATTTGGTGTTTGACATGAAGGAACTGGCTTCTTTCCCGGCCATGCTGAGTCAGTACGGGGTAACGACGCCGATTTCGAATACTGCGCTGATTCACGACGAGGCCTTGCAGGAGGCTGCCCGTCCCGCTACGGTGGCCGAAAAGCTCAACTTTTCGGGCCTGAAGCCGGCAGAAAATAAGGTGAAGGCGGCCCCGCAGACCTGGGAGGTGGAGCCCATCTACAACAGTGCCTTTGAGGCTTTTATTCCCATACAGAACGGTTGCAACAAGTTTTGCACCTTTTGTGCAGTACCTTACACCCGGGGCCGTGAGGTGAGTCGCCCTTCTGCCGATATTCTGGAGGAGGCAGCTAAGCTGATCGAGAGAGGCTACAAGAGCATTACCCTTTTGGGGCAGAATGTGAACTCGTACGGACTGGATAAGAAGGGCGAGGAGTTGTCTTTTGCCGATTTGCTGGATCACCTGGGCGCTATGGCCGATGCTTCGGGTAAGGAGGTGTGGATTTATTATACTTCGCCGCACCCGAGGGACATGACCCGCGATGTGATTGAGGCGATGGCACGGCGGCGTTCGCTGGCCAAGCAGGTGCATTTGCCGGTGCAGTCGGGCGACGACAAAGTGCTGATTCGCATGAACCGTAAGCACAGTATGGAGCGTTACCGCGAGGTGGTGGGCTGGATCAGGGATTTGTTGCCCACAGCCACTCTGTTTACCGATGTGATTGTTGGGTTTACGGGGGAGACCGACGAGCAGTTTGAAAATACGCGTGCGGCCGTACGGGAATTTAAGTACAACATGGCTTACATTGCTATGTATTCGCCGCGACCGGGTGCGGCTTCCTTTGCCTGGCAGGACGATGTGGACCATGCGGTGAAGAAGGAGCGGTATGCGGTTTTGACGGAGGACCTGGAAAAGGTGGCTGTGGTGCATACGCGTGAGTTGGAAGGCAAAACCGTGCGCATGTTGGTGCGGGGGAAGGACCGCAAGGAGGGCTATTTGAGTGGCCATACCGAGGGTAAAATAATTGTACGCTTTGCCAGCGAGGACGAAAGTCTGATTGGTTCGTTTGTGGATGTGCAGATTGAATCGGTACGTCCCTTCAGTGCCGAGGGTAAGTTGGTCAATGCAGCAGTAACATTATAAAAAACATCCCAATAGGGATTAATATAAAGCATGAAGGTAGCATTTAAAACCTTGGGCTGTCGCCTGAATCAGTACGAAACAGATGCCTTGGCGGCCCAATTCAGGGAGCAGGGCTATGAGGTGTCGGAGCAGGAAGAGGGTGCCGATGTGGTGGTGGTGAATACCTGTACGGTAACCAATCAAAGCAATCAAAAATCGCGTCACGTGATCAGTCACGCCGGAAAGGTAAATCCTAAGGCGCAAATGGTGATTACGGGTTGTATGACCGAGAGTCACGCCGATCAGCTGCACCAGAAGTTTCCGGGGGCTACGATCATCAATAACCAGGCGAAGAGCGGTATTTTTCAGAGTGTGGATGCGCTGTTGAAGACGGGCAATCCGGTGCTTTCCAATAAAGATTTTGACCTGTTCAGCTACCAGTCCTTCACCGAAATGTTTCATACGCGCAGTCTGGTGAAAATACAGGACGGCTGCGACAATTTCTGTACTTTTTGCATCATTCCCTTTGTGCGCGGACGGGCTGTCAGTCGCCCTGCCAATCAGGTGCTGCAAAATGTGCGTGAGGTGGTGGCCAAGGGGGCTAAGGAAATTGTGCTGACCGGGGTCAACATCAGTCGCTACGACCATGAGGGACTGAAATTTTCGGGCTTGCTTGATCAAATATTGAACGTGGAGGGCGATTTCAGGGTGCGGATTTCATCGATTGAACCCGATCGTTTCGACGATCACTTTTTCAGTCTGGTGGGTCACCCCAAGTTGGCGCCCCACTTGCATCTTTGTCTCCAAAGCGGCTCCGACCGCATTTTGTTGCAGATGCGACGCATGTACACCGTTTCGGAATTTATGAGTATTGTGGACCGGGTGCGGGCCCGCGACCCCCGCTTCAATTTCACCACCGATGTGATTGTGGGCTTTCCGGGTGAAACGGAGGAAGAATTTGAGGAAACCATGGACGTGGCCCGCCGTGTAGGCTTTGGCCACATGCACATTTTCAAGTACTCAGTACGAAAGAATACCCGTGCAGAGCGCATGCCGCAT
This sequence comes from Bacteroidales bacterium, assembly GCA_012838865.1. Classification (GTDB taxonomy): domain Bacteria; phylum Bacteroidota; class Bacteroidia; order Bacteroidales; family Marinilabiliaceae; genus Geofilum. The sequence goes on from DUOK01000307.1 coordinate 2,628, forward strand.
CACATTCCGGATGCCGTGAAGACCGAACGCAGTCAACGTATGCATGCCCTGGCTGAGGAGCTGAAGGCGGCCTACCGGGCCCCTTTTGACCAGACGGAGCAGCGTGTTTTGGTGGAGAAGTGGGCGGATGGTAAGGCCAGTGGTTACAACGACTATTACGTGCCTATGGTCTTTGACAGCGACAACAAAAAGCGCAATCGCTTTGAGCAGGTGCTGGCCAGGGTGCAGGACTTTGAAGAGTAGGTCTTAATTGTAAAACTGAACGATATGACAACCGTAAAGGAGGCGGTGCAACGCCTGACGGTGGTGGATGCGCTCAGAGGCTTTGCGCTTATTTCCATTATGTTGCTGCACAATGTGGAGCGCTTTGAGGTTTATGGTCTGCCCGATTTGCCCCTGTGGCTGCAACAACTGGATAAGGTGGTGTGGGACAGTTTTTTCTTTTTATTTGGGGGCAAGTCCTACGCCATTTTTGCTTTGTTGTTCGGACTCACCTTTTACATTCAAACGAACAATCAGGAGAAGCAGGGAAAGGATTTCAGGTTGCGTTTTGCGGGGCGGATGTTTTGGCTCCTGCTTTTTGGTATTGTGAACACGCTTTTTTATCAGGGCGAAATATTGGTACTTTATGCGCTTGTGGGCATTTTGTTGTTGCCTTTTGCCCGTTTGAGTAACAGGGGCTTGTTGGTGGCTGCAGGTATTCTGTTGCTGCAACCCATTTTGTGGGTACGTGCTGTTGTGGCTTTGGGACAACCCGATTTGCCCCTGGTTGAACCGGTTTATATGCCTTTTTACCAGGGCGTGGGCGCGTTTCTGAAGGGAGATTCCTTGCCGGGACTTATGAAAAGCAATTTGTTTTCGGGCCGTTTGGGATCTTTACTTTGGTTTTGGGAGAATGGACGCATTACGCAAACCCTGGGCTTGTTTTTGGTGGGTTTCTGGGCCGGTCGCAAAGGTCTGTTTGTGGCCTCTGAGGGTAGTTTGCGTATCTGGCGCAGGGTTTTGCTGATTGCTGCCCTGGCTTTTGGTCCCTTGCTTTTACTAAAGGTGCAGGCTGCCTTTTTCAGTGCTTCGCCCAATGGGGTGGATTTGCTGGGGCGCATATTCGGTTTATGGGCCAATTTGTCAATGATGGCCATTTGGGTCAGTGGCTTTGTGCTCCTCTTTCATAAAACCCGTGCCGGAAGCTGGCTCAATAAGCTTTCGCCGGTGGGTCGAATGAGTCTGACGAACTATTTGGTGCAATCGATATTGGGTGCCAGCATCTACTATGGTTACGGGCTGGCTCTTTACAAATATTCCGGAACCACTACCAGTCTCCTGGTGGGCGTACTTTTGGCAGCCTTTCAAATAGTTTACAGTACCTGGTGGTTTAAAGGTCACAAGCGGGGACCGCTGGAGGCGCTCTGGCATAGGCTGACCTGGATGGGGGCCAATAAGAATTAGGTCGGTGAATGGCCCTGAAAAATAAGGCGGCTGCCTTATTTTTTTTGTGTCTGGGGGTTTTCGAGACTCTTTATAAAGAGCAGAATGATGAAGGCACAGGCCAGGGCAAAAACCAGGCCCGTAATGATGAGGGCCTGACCCAGTGTCAACAGGTCGGCCGTCCATCCAAAAAAGGGCGCAATGACTGCAAAGAAGGCCCTTATTATGAGACTCCTTATCGACAAAACGGTGGCCCTAACTTCGGAGGGCGCCATCACATTCACGATGTTTTTAAGTACCGGGGTGGCTATGCCCCGGGCCATGTAGAATACGAGTAAAACCAGCATGAAAGGCAGCCAGCTGCCGGCGAGTCCCCCCGCCACAAAACCACCGGTTATCACCAGGGTAATGAGGGGGATGAGCAGGCGGGGACGCAGGTCTCTCTCTGCCTTCCAGGCCGTAAGGGTGACCAATCCCACCACCAAATTGAGGCCTGTTGCGGTGGCCCCGATGTAAAATTCGCTGAAGCCAAAGGCGTGCAGCTCGAGCTGGTAGACCCAGGCCATGGTGAGGGTGGCGGTACCTATGAGGGAAGAGTAAACCAGTCCCCACCGCAGGTCCTTATTCACCACCAAGGCGTAGTGCACAATTTTCAGGATGTCGCGAAATC
>DUOK01000308.1 GCA_012838865.1 Bacteroidales bacterium
CACCCTCCACCCCCGCAACCTCCACCTTGTCACGGGCCCCTTACAAACAACTGACTTCCAGAAGCGCCATAAGCCTTACATCCATTAAAAACCAGCTGTTTAAACATTTCAGGCATCCATCTGTTTGTATCAGTAACCCGGGAGGGTTAAAAACAATGGTACAACAGCGCATTGTAAACACTAAAACAGAAGAAAAATGAAAAAACTGATGATTATTGGCGCAATGCTTGCGCTTACGGTTGGCACCTATGCCCAGACGCAGTGGAAGGTGGATCCTTATCACTCCTCGCTGAATTTTGAAATTAAGCATTCGGGCATCAGCATGGTAAATGGTAAGTTTACCGACTATACGGGGACTTTAACCACGCAGGGGGAGGAACTAAAGGATGCGGCTTTTGATTTTACCGTGCAGGTAAAAAGCATCAATACTGCTGTGGATGCCAGGGACGAGCATTTGCGGAGTGCCGACTTTTTTGAGGTGGAGACCTACCCCGAAATGACTTTTAAAAGTACAAAGATTGAGAAAACGGCCAATGCAGACCAGTACAAACTGTATGGCCAACTCACCATTAAGGGGGTAACCAAAGATGTGGTGGCCGACCTGTACTATGGTGGCAAGGCTGAGTCTGACCAGGGTGTGAAAATTGGTTTAAAGGCCGAGGCGGTGATTGACCGCTTCGACTACAACATTGATTTTGATCCCACCGCTGCGGGTATTGGCAAGGATGTGCACATTAAGGTGCACCTGCAATTTGCCAGGCAGTAACAAAGCTGATTTATTTGAAAAGCCCCGGTTCTGACAGAACCGGGGCTTTTTTGTCATCTTCGCTTAAGCTGCTGAAATGCTCCTATTCTGCTGTGCTGCGAAGGGTGAGTTTCTGTGTTTTTAGTCCTTTGCCACTCACCTGAAGGGTGATGTCGCCTGCCTGCCCGGTCGATTCCACGGTAACCACGAGTTGGCCACTGAAGGCTTTCATGGTGGGTTTATGGAACATTTCGAGGGAGGTGGGATCGCCGTTGCAAACCACTTTGAATTTACCGGCTCCGCTTACTTTAAAGTTGAGCTGGTTGGCGGCGGTGGCGCAGAAATTACCGTCTTTATCCACAACCGAAACGGTAACGTAGCTGAGGTCTTTGCCGTTGGCTTTAATTACGGGGCGGTCGGCTTCTAATTTAACGCTGTGGGCCTTGCCGGCGGTGCGGATTTCTTTTTCGGCGGCGGGGCGTCCTTCGTCGTCGAAGGCGACGACTTTAACGGTGCCGGGCTCGTACTTCACGTCCATCCACATCAGTCGGTAACGCTCCTGCTTGCTGCCGTCTTTGGTTTTGGTTTGAATACCCTGACTCTTGCCGTTGATGAAGAGCTCTGCGCTGTTGTAGTTGGTGTACACAAAAACGGGGGTGACTTCTCCTTCACGTCCTTCCCAGTTCCAGTGGGGCAGTATATGCAGGGTTTTGTCCTGGGTGTTCCAGCGACTGCGATAGAGGTAGTAACGGTCCTTGGGCAGTCCGGCCAAATCAACTATGCCAAAGTAGGAGCTGCGAGAGGGCCAGTACTCGTTGTAGGGAGTGGGCTCTCCAAGGTAGTCGAAGCCGGTCCATACAAACTCACCAATTACCCAGTCGTGGTCGTCCTGAAGTACAAAGTCGTCTTCGGGGAGGTTCGACCAGGGGCAGTATTCCAGATCGTACGAGGAGCTGTGTCCGTCGTTGTAGGTTTTATTTTTATGTATTTCGACGGGGAATTTATAAACACCTCGGGAACTAACAGTAGAGGCGGTTTCGGATCCAAGGATGAAGCCTTGGGGAAAGCGCTCATAGGCCTCTTCGTACAGGTGTACACGATAATTTAATCCGGGAATGTCAACCAAAGCACCAAATCCACTTTCCATAACGGCTTTTACCTGGTCCATACCCACGGTAACGGGTCGGGTGGGATCTTCGCGGTGGAAGATGTCTTGCAGCCACTTGGCGCGCTTAACGCCGGCGGCACCATGCTGGTCGGGCACTTCGTTGCCGGAGCTCCACATAACTATGCTGGGGTGGTTGCGCAGTGCACCCACCAGGTTGACCACATCCTTCTCGGCCCACTCGTTAAACCAGCGGTTGTAACCGTTGGGGACTTTGGCGCGGGCCCATTCGTCGAAGCTCTCGGCCAGAAAAAGGATGCCCATTTCATCGGCCAGGGCGACTTGCTCGAGGGAGGGCATGTTGTGGGCCGAACGCACGGCGTTGGCGCCCATATCTTTCATGATGCGCAACTGACGCTCGAGGGCGGCTTCGTTGACGGCGGCGCCGAGGGGACCCAAATCGTGGTGGAGGCAAACGCCTTTGAATTTAACGACGCGGCCGTTCAACACCAGACCTTTGCCGCGCTCGTAAACCACACTGCGAATACCGAAACGTACGGTTTCCTCATCGCGCAATTCGTCGTTCTGATAGAGACGCAGGCGGGCATGGTACAAATGAGGGTGATCCAGATCCCAAAGCTGGGGATGGGCTACTCCGAGGTTGAGTTCCATTTTTTTACCAAACTGCTGGCTGCTGGTCTCCCGGGCAACTACTTTCCCGTCGGGGGCAATGACTTCGGCCTCCAAACGCAGGTTGTTGCCGGTGACTTCGGTCTTGATATTCACCTGGGCCTGCTCTTCGGCTACAAGCGGGGTGGTAATGAAGGTCTTCCAATGATCAAAACTGACCTCATCTTTGACCAGCACCTGGACTTTCCTGAACAATCCGGCACCGGGATACCAACGGCTGGATTCTGGCTGATTTTCGAGGCGGACGGCCAACAGGTTTTCCTGACCGGGCTTCAGATAATCGGTGATGTCGAAGTAGAAATAGCTGTAGCCATAGGGCCAATTGCCGACTTTATCTCCGTTTACCCAAACGTGGGCATCGCTCATAGCGCCGTCGAAGGTCAGGAGGACTTTCTTGCCTTCCTGGTAGGCGGGCACTTTAAAGGTCTTGCGGTACCAGCCGACTCCTATGTGCGGCAGGGCGCCGGTTCTGCCGGTGCGCAAACGGGCTTCGGTATCCATATCCTGCTCTACCTTGACTACCTGCATATCTACATCACGGTCGAAGGGACCGGCAATGGCCCAATCGTGGGGAACGCTTACGGTCTCCCACTCTTTAGTATCCAACTGAGGCTGATGGGCATCGGGTACATCCTGCCGAATAAAATACCAGTCCTTGTCCAGCGTTTGTAAGCTGCGTTGCTGGGCGCTTGCGGGCAATACTGCCAGACTCAAAATAAAGGAAAGGAGCAAAAATGTTTTGCGCATAATCTTCAATATTTAGTGTTTATGTTGTTACTGTATGTCATGCTTCGCTATCGGGGTAGGCGCCATACCAGCACATCGGCGGTGGAAAGGCTGGCTTGGCCGATTATAATCTTGCTGCCTTTGGGCAGGGTCATTTCATAATCCTTATCGCTGTAATTCATGGCAATGCCGAGTCCGTCACGGTACTCAACAAGCACTCCGGGGGGATAGTTTTCGATGGGCAGATTCAGGCGCTCGAAAAGCTTGGTCAACACGGCCTGCTCCAGACGCCCCTGGTGACTGTCGGCACCCACGTAGGTAACACTCCCTTGTCCGTAAGCCTGGTGCGTGACGGCAGTCTTACCTTCGTAAAAGTCGCCGGCAAAGCGGGCCCAACTTTCGGTGCCTTCATTCGGCTCCAGCACATCGCCCCAGCTGGTCCAGCCATAACGCTCCCCTTCCATCACTACGGTATCGGGTGCATGGGGGCGCAACAGGTCGTAAAAGGGAATGCTGGCGCCCAACAAGTGATAAATGGGGGCTGCGTGAGGGGTTTCCCAAAGGTGACCCTTTTCGTTTTGGTGGGCGGTGCGGACCGACATCACGAGATGACCGCCCTGCTCGGTATAGCGCGTGAGCTTGTCGATGAGGGACTTGCTCATTTGCTGGTAGGCCGGGACGACCAGCACAGGGTAGGCCGAGAAGTCCATGCTGTCGCGCACAAAATCAACGGGAGCACCGAGCGATTTCAGGCCCTTGTAATACTTCAGCACATGGGCCTCGGTATTCCACTCAGTGGTTTGCTTATTCTGTTGCATGGCCACATAATTGTCGGGATCGTACAAGATGCCGGTCTTCCTGGCGGCATAGGCCGCCGGCACCTCACCCTGCCGGGCTTCCTGGCGCACTTGCGCCACCTCTTTTATAAACTGCTGGTATTCGAGTCCGCCGGCTGTGGGACTAACGCCATCGGGTCCCACAATGCCGTAGTGGTATTGCTCATAACCGTAAATGGGGGCTCTGAAACGGTAGGTACAAACGAATTTTCCCTCACCGGCAAAAATATGCCACAGCCAAAGACGTACGGCACCAGGCAGGGGCTGGGAATTGATGCTGCCCCAGTTGACCTGACCGGGCTGCAATTCCATAACGCCCATGAGGGGCGAAAGGGGCCTGAAGTAATCGTTGGCCATGGCGATGCGGGAGTACTCCCCTACCCGATAGCCTTTGGGGCCCAGTCCCTCGTGCTCGCCATAAACCATGTAGCGGGTGTAGGTAATGAAGTCGAGTTCCTTACTTTGTCCGATAAAGCGGGCATCGTACATGGGAATGTAGTTGGTGGTGATCCACTGCCATTCGGCGGCATGCTGCCGAATGGTGCGGGCCTGCTCATCCAAAAACGAGGAAGTCTCCTCATCGGCAAAGCGACCGTGGTCGAGGCGCTGATACAGGTTCATGCCCCACTGCTGATGCTGTGGCAGATTGATTTCCGACCAATCACTGAATACGACACTCCAAAAGTTGGTGCCCCAGGCTTGGTTCAGGTCGTCGATGCTTCCGTACTTCTTCTGTAACCACAATCTGAACCGCTTCAGGGCATCTTCGCTGTAATCGACGGTAGAACGGGGTTCGTTATCAAGCTGCCAACCAATGATGCGCTCATCCTGGCCGTAACGGCGGGCCAGTTCGGCGATCAGTTTTTGCGAGTAGCTGCGGTAGTATTCGTTGGAGAAAGAGGCATGCTGACGGGCACCATGGTCCATGCGGGTGCCGTCCTCATGAGTAATCAACACTTCGGGGTGTTTGCGTACGAGCCATACCGGCGGGGTGGCTGTGGAGGTACACATAATGACCTTTAGTCCGTGCTTGTCGGCCAGGGCCACTGCTTTGTCGAGCCAGGCAAAATCGTAGACCCCTTCCTCGGGTTCAAGCTGAGCCCAGGCAAACTCTGCAAAATGGGTGAAAGTAAAGCCCATCTCCGCAATCTTCGCCAGGTCGCGGTCCCACTGCTCCTGCGGCCAATGCTCGGGGTAGTAATAGGCGCCTACGGTCATTAAATCCTCTTCCGGAAAAAAGCGCTTCCAGTCCTGAGCTTGTCCATATACAGCAAACAGCAAGGCCAGCGCGGTAATCAGCAAAATTCGATACATAAGAAAGGTAGTTTTAACCCAAAATAATTTCGCGTCTCAATAATACGGAATTTTCGCTTAGTACCCAAGTACCTAAACGAGACTTCCGTTGAACAAAAAAGCCTTACCAGCTGTTTTTCTTAGCGTTAATAGCAACCCAAAAACACATACAACTATGAAACTGAAACACTTTGTATTTACAACTTTAGCCTTGACTGCACTCACAGCCTGTGGCAGTCCCTCGGGACAACAAAACAACAACCAGGCGGAGGCCGCGCAAACTGAGACCAGCACCGTTCCCGAATACAGCGGCATCGCCGTGGAGCACACTTTTGCCGCCCTGCCCTACGCCTACGATGCCCTGGAGCCCTACATCGACGCGCAGACTATGGAGCTGCATTACAGTCGCCACCACCAGGGCTACTACAACAACTTTATGAAGGCTGTGGAGGGGACGGGACTCGAAAACGCCTCGCTGGAATTTATTTTTGAACACATGAGTAAGTTGCCTACGGCCCTGCGCAACAACGGGGGCGGTTACTACAACCATTCCCTGTTTTGGTCGGTATTGGCACCGGGGGGACAAGGAGCTCCGTCGCCTGAGCTTTCTTCGGCCATCGAAGAGGCCTTTGGTTCTATGGAGGCTTTTCAGGAGCAGTTCAACAAGGCAGCTACGGGTCAGTTCGGCAGCGGCTGGGCCTGGCTGCTGGTGAAGACCGACGACAGTCTGGCCGTTAGCGGTACCCCCAATCAGGACAACCCCTTGATGGATGTGGCCGAAGTACGGGGCACCCCAATTCTGGCTCTGGATGTGTGGGAACACGCCTACTACCTGAAGTACCAGAACATGCGGGGCGAATATGTGTCTTCCTTCTGGAACCTGATCAATTGGGAAGAAGTGAACCACCGCTACCTGATGGCCATCAATTAAGCACAAGACAAGTAGAACAATACAGCAAAGCCGGGCACCTGCCCGGCTTTTTTTGTTAAATTTCGACCAAAACAGAACCCTGGTCCAAATTCATCCGTAAAAACCGGCAGAACCAACAGCCTGTCTTATGAACATCCGCCCGTTTTTACCCCTGCTGCTTGTGGGACTAATCGGTACTGCATCCTGCGGCAAGTCGTCCGACAAGCCCAAGGACAAGCCCATTGTAGAAAACCCGGACGATCCGGACGACCCCGATGATCCGGGTCCCACAGATCCTTCACAGACCCTCATTATTCGCTTTGGGGGCGACAGCTACCAAAGCACCTCTACCCTGCAATTGGAGCACCGGAAAGATGCGGTACTGCTCTTATTGGAGACGGATCCGGGGTGGACGGCCAGCACCAATGCGGACTGGATTCAGCTGGCGACTTATGAGGGGGAGGCAGGAAAAATGGGCCTTCTGGCCGGCTTCGGCGCCAATGCCTTCGTTCCCCGCAGCGGCACCATCACCTTTAAATCGGGCAACAATACCCATCTAATGCAGGTGCAGCAGGCAGGGGCGCCCAAAATCAGGCTGACGATCGACCAGGTACGGGTGGACTTTATTTTGGTAGAGGGCGGCAGCTTTCTAATGGGCGATTCGGACCTGCCGGAAGCCCGCTACCGGCACTCGGTAAGCGTAAGCAGCTTTTATATGGCAGAGACGGAGACCACCAATGCGCTGTGGGAGGCGGTGACGGGGGCGCTGCCTTACGATGGATTGGAGGACTTTGAGGGGCATTTTGAGTACGAGCGACCGAATCATCCTGTGAGCGGGGTCAGCTGGACGGCGGTAACGGAAACTTTCCTCCCTGAACTGCGCCGAATGTCCGGGCTGGATTTGCGCCTGCCAACCGAGGCGGAGTGGGAATATGCCGCTGCGGGAGGGGTGCACAAGGAGAATCTTACTTATGCAGGCAGCAACACCCTTAACGAGGTGGCCTGGAGCTACCACAATTGTGACGACAAGCAGGAGGTGGCGCAATTGCTGCCAAACGCACTGGGCTTGTACGACATGAGCGGCAATGTCAGGGAGTGGTGTGGCGACTGGTATGCGGCGCCCTACGACAACGATAACGGGGTGCAGGATCCAAGCGGACCCGCCAGCGGTACGGAAAAAGTAGTCCGTGGGGGCAGCTTTTGGGATCAAAGTGTTTTTGGGCCCGGCACCTTCTACATCCGCTTTCGGGAGGCACAGACACCGGGCTGCTACGACGGCTGCTGGGGCAATAGCGGTCACCCCGACGAGCCGGAGTGTTTTTTCTGTAAGGAGACCGGCTTTCGGCTGGTGTTGATTTTTTAAGCCCTAAATCATCCCATCATGAAACATTTTTACCTGCTTATAGGCATTACGACACTGGGACTTTGGAGCAGCCTTGGGGCGCAGACTGTAGTAAAAATGCCGCTGCCCCAACAAGCCGAACTGCCCCTGACGGTGGAGCTCTTGTTCGATGAGGCCCTGCCGGCCAACATTCCCTCAGCCATTGGCATAATGGGTTACGATGTGAGCGGGGGAACCGCCCCCTATTCCTATGCCTGGTTGGAAAATGAAACCCTCCTGCAGCAGGGCGAGACCCTGCTGCTGCAACCGGCCGACGGCAAGACCTATGCCCTGCGCATCACCGATAAAAACAACTGTACGGCAGTGGCCGCCATCGCCATCAGCGGCGACAAAAACAGCGATTTATCCAAAGAAGAAACCAGCGGGCCACAATTAACACTCACACGGCAGTTGCTGTGGATACAACCGCCGGGCGACTTTGAAGGAAGCATGGATGTGTACCTTTTGACTGTACAGGGCCAGCGCCTCCTGCACGCGCGGATTTCGGCGGAGACCGAAATACCGCTCAGTCTGCCCCCAGGCAGCTACATTCTTTTGCTGAAGTACGACGACCAGCATTACGCTTCGAAACATCTGCTTCCTTAAAACCGCATTGAAAATATTGAGCCATGGCGACTTCTACCCAACACTACAAGATTCCTGATAAAACCGCAAAAACCACTTTTCACCTGCTGCGTCGTTTTGGACTGCGGTTTTGTCTGCTGCTGCTTTGTCTGCTGCCCCTTTCCATACAGGCCCAAAGTCGCCTGCAAACCGCAAAGGAATTTTTGCTGAACAAAAGCACCTTAAAGTCCGCAGGATTCCAGATGCAACAAGACGCAAGCGAGGACCTCATCCTCAAGTACGAGAGCACGCAGGCGGTAAGGACCCCCGTCGCCGTTTACGAGCATCCCCGCCAGGGTTATGTGCTTATTGCCGGCAGCGACAACCTGCACCGGGTGGTGGGCCATGTCGACCAGGGCAGCTTCAGTTACCAGCAGGCACCCGAGGCCCTTATCGAACTGATGCGCTGGTATGAAGACCAGCCCCTTGCTGCGGAGTCTGCACCCGACTTACTCAAATCGGGCAGCACCATAACGCCCGTTGCCCCCTTACTCGATCGCTACAACCTCTCTCTCAACCAATTTTTGCATCCTGAAGTCGGGGGCTGCTCTTCGGGCTGTGTGGCCACAGCCTTTACCCAAATCATGGCCTACCACCGTTACCCCGCGCAGGGCATAGGTGCGCACTGTTATACCCATCCCAATCTGGGGGAGCTCTGTGCAGATTTTGAAAGCAGCAGCTACAACTGGGCCACCATGACGGAAGCCGACTACGAAGCCCTGTCGCTGCAGGTGGGCATTGCCATGGAAATGCAATACTGTCTGGCCTCGGGAATGACCGGCAGCGCACCGGGCAGACCCGGCTACGAGTGGGCCATGGAGACCCACTTTGGCTACCACCTGCATCCGGGCAGCACCCAATCGTGGTACCTGCAAAACGAACTGGAGCAGGAACGACCGGTCTACATTGCTATAGGCGGGGAAAACAAGGGCCACGCCGTGGTGGTGGACGGGATCGACAGCCAGGGACTGTTCCACATTAATTTTGGCTGGGGCGGCGCCTACAACGGCTACTACCAACTCAACACCAGCGACCTAATGACGCTGGGCGAAAGGGTATACGGCACCAATGTGGCGCAAGCGATGTATCTGTCGCCCACCCCCTTTACAGTAAATCAGAGTGATTCTTTGGCCCTGGTGGCCATTCACGAAGCTTTTGGGGGAGCCTTGGACTGGGACCTCCAATTGCCTGTGATTAAGTGGCCGGGGGTACTGGTGATGAACGGACGGGTGGTGGGCCTTAAAATTGACCGTTACAACGATCCCTTTGAGGGCTACCTGCCTGAGGAACTCGGCCAACTCAGCGAATTGCGCACCCTATATGTC
>DUOK01000309.1 GCA_012838865.1 Bacteroidales bacterium
AGCTATCGCTGGTCGCCCGATGATTTTGTTTTTAATTACGACCAGGCCGAAACGCTTGCTGCTCCGGACGAAAACACCCTTTACCAGGTGGAGGTAACCGATCACAATGGCTGTGTGGACAAGGACAGTGTAGCCGTTTTGGTTCAGCAGTATCCGGTGGTGTACCTCAGGGATACTACCTTGATAATAGGAGAGACGCTTGCCATGGATGTGTATGACGAAGGGATTGCGTCCTACACATGGTCGCCGGACTTGTACATTGAAGAGGGTGCCACAACGTCCAAGCCTGTGTTTAAGGCTACAGAGACCACGGCCTATGAAGTGGCCGTGCAAGACACCAGCGCTTGTTTTAATCTGAGCTATCCCTTTGTCTTAACCGTCGAAAAAAAGTATTCGGTGGCCGTGCCCGATGCTTTTACACCCAACGGGGACGGCATTAACGATAAGGTTTTTGTACAAGGGTGGGGCCTGCGCGAGCTGGTGGTCTTCCGAATTTACAATCGCTTTGGACAGGTGGTGTACGAATCGGATCAACTTAACGACGGCTGGGACGGCACCTGGAAGGGGAGTCCCCAGCCTGCAGAGACCTACAGTTATCAGGTGCAGGTACGTACCGAGGAAGAGGCTTTGCTGGAGAAAAACGGAACCTTAAAGTTAATCCGCTAAGTGCTGGCGTTAATCAAAATCGAGGGCGGCAATGGAGCTGCGGCTGTAAATGTCGAGCAGTTCCAGAACCCGCTCTTTTTTTATGCCACCCGAAATAAAACTGAACTCGGAGGCAAAATGGCGCACATCGGCCACCAGCATTTCCCGTATGCGTCGTTCCATATCGTAACTGCCGCCTACATAAATTTCCTGTTCTATTTGACGACCCACCACCAGTTTGAGCTCCTGCTTGCTGAGGTTGTCCTGTTCACTCATTTCCACCACATAGTTGGCGTATGATTCGCTGTTGAACAGGATGAAAGCCAGGGCTATCCGGCGTCGGGCCGGTAAATCGTAGAGGTACTTGTCCACCTTTTGCAAAAGTTCACTGTGCAATGCGGCATCCAATTGACCATGGCGTGCGAGCGAGGCGCATATTCGGCTGAACAGTGGGTCTGTTTTTTCCTCGCTCAGATCGTCGCCGTAAACCATCCACTTTAAAAAGTTGCCCTTTACAATAAAGCCAAACTCGACCATAGCCTGATTCACATCGTTGGTAATGTGCAGGTAATTGTCGCTGCTGAGCATCCGGTCCGGACTCAATAGTTTTAAGTGGCTCATGGGTCTCTGTGAAAAATCTACCGAAAATAGTCAAATTTTTACAAAGAGGCGTCTTTGTCCCAGTTCCTTTTTTCCAAGGCGCAATGGTCTGGTGGTCCTAATCATCAGTTGCTTGGCTGTATTGGTGCAGCTTATGTTGGGCCGATATATATGTTAATGAGTTTTAAAACCTGCTGTTTGTCTATATTTTTTATTCGTTGGTCTGTTAATTTGGTTATTTGGTCAAAACAAGGACTGAAACAGCTAAAAATGCAACTGAAACGGATTCTTTTGCGTACCAGAAAAACAACTTGTCCCTTGGACAAGTTTAAACAACCATTGACTAAAATTCAGCACTTATGAAGAAACTTTTCCTTGGAAGCCTTCTGCTGATGCTGGTTGCCTTTGGCAGTCGTGCTCAGGAATCGGTAAGACTTTCTGCAAAAGAACTCCTCGATGCCACGGAAGGGCAGCAGGAGCAAGTGATAAAGGAACACCTTAAACAGGGGAATGCCTTTTACCGCAAAGAAATTTTTGAAAGGGCCTATCGGCATTATTTGCGCCTGTATGAGCTGGTACCTTCCTCTGCCGCGCTTAATTATCGTTTGGGAGTAAGTGCCTTATTGGGGGGAGCTTCTGCTGAAGCCGCAAGCTACCTCCAGGCTTCATCGCCCTCCGTGGCTGGTGACTATTATCTTTTATTGGGTAAGGCGCTGCAGGCGTCGCACAACTATGTGGCGGCCGAAGAAGCCTACAAGACCCACTACGAAAGTCTTGGCTTTTTGGGTCGCAACAATTTTGAGAAAGAATACCGCCGTCTGTTGGAAGACTGCCGTTTTGGCGCTGTAGCTGTTCAGGATTCTCTGCCATATTTTATTGAGAATATGGGGTCGGGAATCAACAGCTATTTTGATGAGTATGCTGCCTACGAAATACATGCCGGGCATGTATTTTATTATACAAGCAGAAAGCCGGAACGTCTTCCCCAAAAGCCAATCCATCGCTTGTCCGCTCACGAAAGATTGTTTGTAGCCAATTACGATCAGGGAGAAATTGGGGAAGGTTTTGCCGTAAATCATCCCACCAGCAGGAAACACATCGGGGTAGCAGGGGTTGATCCTGCCCGTTTGAATGTATTTGTTTATCGTGGAAAGAACAGAAACGGTCGGCTCATCGATTATCAAATGGGCTACCGTCGTTTGCATTTGGCCAGCTACCTACGGGGAACGGTTAACAGCAAGCGCTACCGCGAAACTTCACTGACCGTCTCTGTGGATGGTCACGCCTGGTTTGTAAGTGATCGCAAGGGAGAGGGCGGTATGGACATCTGGTATGCACAGCGCAAAGGGGATTATAAGTACCGTAAGGCTGAAAATATTGGTCCTGCAATAAATACGCCCGGAGATGAAATAGGGGCCTATGTGACCCCGGATGGACGCACCCTGTATTTTGCTTCTGACGGACACGAAGGATTTGGCGGTTTTGACATCTACAGATGTGAGCGCCAGCCCGACGGGACCTGGGGCGAACCCATCAATATGGGCTACCCCATCAATACCGCAGCCAATGAGATGCACTACATCCCGACTGCCGATCCCGACGTGGCTTTTATGGCCAGCGACCGGGACGGGGGCTATGGCGGACTGGACCTTTATGTGGTTCGTAAGGACAACAGAATTCCTTTTGAAGTTTGGGGAGAGGTCAGGGATGCCGGGGACGGCAGTCTGCTGCCTGCCCGGGTAACCATGGTGGATTTGGAAGCTGCTCGTCCGCTGCTTACTGTAAATTCGGACAGCATGTCGGGCGAATACTACATTCCCATGGAGGATGTGGGTGCTTATGCTTTGCAAGTGCATGTGGACGGTTATGTGAGTGTGACCGACACTTTGGAGATGCCTTCGGAACGCCACAGTAAGATACGGCGCGATTATCGTCTGGATCCCCTGCTGCATCCCTATACTTTGTGGGGTAACGTACGCGATAAGGTCAGTGGAGAAGCCTTGCAGGCACGTTTGGCCTTTTGGAGTGCAGCCGATGAAATGGAACTGGTCAGCGGCTATACCGATGCCACTACAGGTTATTACGCCCTGACTCTGGCCGATAAGGCAGATGGCGAGTTGCGCGTTACTGCCGAAGATTATTACAGTGTTGCCCTTCCGTTGCAGGAGCTGAGTATGCGCAGAGACAGTGGCGAACTGAATGTTGAGTTGGAAAGCAGTCTCCAGCAGTACGTACATCGGGGGAGAGTCAGTGAAGAAGGCAGCGACAAACCGGTGGCCGCCTCTTTGGCGGTATATGCGGCTGGTTCGCAGGAACCCGTATTGGTGGTGGAGGCCGACAGTCTTAGTGGTAATTTCAGTATGGCCCTTGAGCATACCGGTCCCTTCCTTATAGAGTTGAATGCCGAAGGGTATTTTTTCCTGAACCGGCCCTTGAGCTTTGACACAGATTCCACCCTGTTGGTACGCAACTACAGTTTGCAACCCATGCAAAAAGGAGCACGTATTGTGGTGGAAAATATTCTGTTTAATACCGGTAAGGCCACTTTGCGTACCGAATCGTATGCGGAACTCAATAAGCTGGCGCGCTTGCTGAATGAAAACCCCGAGGTACGCATTGAAGTAAGCGGACATACCGACAATGTGGGTTCTGCTGCGGTCAATAATCGCCTTTCGGGTCAACGTGCCGAGAGTGTTAAGGGTTATCTCGAAATGCAAGGTGTTGCTGCGGATCGCATTGAGTCGGCCGGCTACGGCTTTGAGCGACCCATCGCACCCAACAATAGCGAAGAGGGCCGTGCAGCCAACCGTCGGGTAGAGATTGAAGTGATAGACTAATGACCAAAAACAGCGAAAGATGAAAAGAAATAGTATTGTTTTATACCTGATGTCTCTGGTGCTGGCGCTGAGTGTTTTGAGCGCCTGCCAGCAGGACGATATTGTAATCAATGAATTGAAGGAAGGAGATGGCCGTGATTTGGACTTTGTAGGTCCCCTGGCCAACATCAACTTTAGTGTTTACGATATGATAGAAGACCTGGAGGAGGATTTGTGGTTTGGTGAGGACAGCCTGGTTTACTACCTGCACCGAGAGCCGGTTATGGTCAATTGGTCGCACCTGGTCAGTCTCCCTGAGATTTATGAAGAGTGGACCTTTACGATGCCTGCCGACCTGACTGCTCCTTTAAAAGCCGGTTCAACGGAATGGCATTCCAGCGAAGAGGTGGTGTTCAGTCGTCAGGACGATGTGCTTTACGACCGGCTGTTGATGAAAAGTGGACTAATGATTTTGAACCCCCGCCTTCCCTCCGGTTTGTACGGCTCGGTGCGTATTCAAATCCCCGAAGCCAGTCTCAACGGAGAAGTATTTGAAATTGTGCTTGAATCCGATGATGTTGAGTACGTCGATCTGAGTGGTTACCTGCTGGACTTTACTTCCAATGAGGCGGAACCTTTTAGGAGTCAACTTACCGTTAATTACCGTGTGGAAGAATTCAACGGTTCTCCTCAAAACGATTATGTTTTACTGATCTTTGAGATGACTGAAATGGATTACGAATCGGCCTACGGTTATTTTGGATATCAGGAAGCCGACGAGATGGACGCCAGTTTGAGTTTCGACTTTTTTGATGAAATTGAGTTGGATGAGCATATAGAATTGGCCGACTTTGAAATGAAGGTGGAGGTATACAACAGCATAGGCGTACCTTTCTATGTGGAAGCGAAAAACATACGCTTTTATCATTCGGATGAAGAAGAGCCGGTTTTGTTGGAGATGAAGGATGGATCCCCCATCGCTTTTGATTATCTGCAATCGGCAATAGATGCCCAACCCCTGGAGCCAGGCCACGACAGTCTTAAGGTTACGGGTACCAACTCAAATGCCCTGGAGATAGGGAACAGTGCGCCTGTTCGTATGTTGGCCAACATTTATGCAAGCAGCAATCCGCCAGCACCTGCAGGAGTTGAGGCACCCGATCAGAATTTTATTTTTTCGCAGCGCGAACTGGAGGTGGATTTGGTTCTAAAGGTGCCCTTTCATTTCTGGGCCGACAGCTATGCACGTATGGATACGGTAGAGTTTGATTTTCTGGATATTATCGATGGGTCGGAAGACGATGTGGACCACATCAATCTGGTGGATTTTTACTTTG
>DUOK01000038.1 GCA_012838865.1 Bacteroidales bacterium
GCTTCCACCACCCCATCATTCTGAAGAAAACCTACCGAAAGTGAATACAAGGCCACATCGTCTCCTCCTTTAATGCCCAAACGATAGGCCGAGGTGTAACTTTGGCGAAAGACTTCTTTCTGCCAGTTGGTATTGTTGTTGTAATTAAAATACTCGGGATGTCCGTTTACGGCACTCTCCCGCACGAGCTCCCGTATCTCACTGTAATCCGAACCGGCAGATGCCAGCATATCCAGCAAATGAGTTTTGTATTGCGGGCCATCCAGCAAAGGGTAGGTTTCGGGCATTAAATTCAAGCCTCCGTACATACTAAAATCAATGGTGGTGGCTTGTTGCCTTGCCCGAGCCGTTGAAATTAAAATGACGCCATTGGCTCCCTTGGCCCCATAAATGGCTGCGGCATCCTTCAATACGGTAACCTGTTCAATATCGTCCACATCTATCCCTGCAAAGGCGTTTACAGTATAGCCTTCAATCATAGAATTACCATAGGCGGTAATGTCGTAAATCATACCATCTACAATTACCAAAGGGGCATTGCTGGTATTCAGGGAGCGTCGACCATGAATAAAGAGGTCGGACCCCACACCTGAAATCCCGGAGCGACTCGGCGCCTGTAGGCCCGAAACAGCACCGGCCAGAACACTCTCGGGCGACTCCTTGCCGGACAAGGAGCTCACGAAGGGCATGGAAACACTACTCACAGAACGGGGACTGTAGGCCGCCCTCTGACTAAAATCGCCAAAATCAACCATTCCCTGAAAAGAAGACCGCTCTCCTTCCTGAAGATAAACAGCCACTTCGCTTCTTCCAGCCAGAATCACCTCCTGCGTATGATAGCCGGACATACTGACAAGCAAGACATCATTAAGGGAGCGAACACGAATGGTAAAAGCCCCATCAATATCGGAAAAATCGGACGAAAAGGTGGGACAGGTGATGTCGGCGAAAGCCAGCGGAAGGCCCGAAACAGCATCGTACACCACCCCCGAAACTTCTATATCTGCAGCTTCGCCCGTCTGCTCCTGGGCACTGAGCATTGCTCCCATGGTGCTCAAGAGGACAAACGAAACAAAAATACGCTTTAAGAATCTCATAATCTTTACCATTTATCATTAGTTAAACAGGGGAACCAATCGAATGTAATCGAGCGTGGCTGCCATCGCCCTTGTGCTTTCCCCTTCAGGAACGAGTTGAAAAAATACTTCTTCATAGGTGCTGTTGTTGAAAACACCTATATAAGTTTCGTCGGCCAGGGGATCATCCGAATATTCTGTAAGAAGGACATCGTAAAAACTGGTGGAAATGCTTCCAGTATTAGGGGGACCAAAAGAAATAGGCTCTCCTGTTTCTTCATCCCTTTGTATAGCAGAGACGGTTCCCAAACGCTGACGAAGCACATTATCGTTCGGATTGCGCATGGAAGTACGGAAATTATTGACGGCCCGCCAATAGACCTGATAGCGCACCGAGGGCAGTTTTCCGCCACTAAGGATTAAGCCGTTTACAAGCTTTCGCCCCGTTATATGATTGTCCAACACATAATCGTAGCCCCCCGAAGCCATAGGGTTGCTGCGCAAATAACCTTGAGCAGCCCCATCATCGTTTCCTGCCGATGTTGCCACCCCGAAATAGCGGGCCAGTTGTTCCGCCTCAATAGTCACTACCGGAATCTTATCTTCCAGGGCAACGGGACAGGATTCAAGGTGATATACATACCCGTTACTGGCCTCAAAAGATGAAGTAATCTGCGCCGCATCTACACTTACCCGAACGCCGTCGATGGTAAACAATTCGGCAGGTAAAGCATCCGGGGCAAAAGCTCCTTTAAAGATGTAGTTGCGTGAGATTTCACTGCGAATCAGGGCCGAATCCCGGGAATCGGGCTCCAGATTTTTGTCGGTATAGGCTCGGAAATAACCCTTGAACTTTTGAAACTCTCCATCAAAAGCAGCATCTCCAATAAGAAATAAGGTATAAACCGAATCCTCTTCAGCCAGGTCAGCCACCTCCATATTAAAAAGGTTGCGACTTACAAACACGGAATCATAAACAATCTGATCATCCTCAAAACCCACCTGTTCCGATAATTCGGGATCAAAATACAGCCCGGTTAAGGAATTCAAATAATCCACATACTTACTGGATTCAGCGACTTCACTCACATAATTCCAGATATTGGGCAGCGGCGTCAAAACGCCCTCCAGTCCATAAACAACACCGTTGCGTACAACTGAAACCTGCTCATAAAGGGCTTTCCCATCCACAGTATGGGCTTCAGCATCCAGGGCCACAAACTTGCGGTTCAACATTTGCAAGCGCTCTCCATCAAAAGAATCAAGCAAGATGCGGTCTTCACTAATGTGCTGGGCAACAAACAGCCGTTTGGCCTCCTCACCATCAAGCTGCCCGCCATGGGCAGCCAGTGCTTCATTGCTGGGTGCAAAAACAGTAAACAACAGCTCCGAGTTAAGGTCCTTATCCAGTCCTGTCTCGCGCAGCAAGGCGACAAAGTCAGTGTACCGACTTTCCCCTTCTAAAAGCTGCAAAACCGTAACATCCTTTACATCCTTGCTCAACCTGGTATGTTCTTCCCAGCTGTCGTTGCAGCCGCCCAGCAGCACCAAAAGGGCCAGACTGCTCACTACGCTTATTAACTTATTCTTCATAGCTTATATTTTACCTTTAGGGTCTTCCTGTAAATCCTTATTATCGATGATTAGTCGCCGGTCTGACTGGCGGCATATTCCTGATAGGCCGCATTGATCTCTTCCTTGGTAACCAGGGCGCCTGTTTTGGTATTCACACGCGGCCACAATTGGTTTTCTTCTACGGGAATAAAGTGTATCATATCAAACCAGGCCCCGTTGGTTCCGGTGATGCCCACAAATTTAACCCGGTGCGAACCCGTGGTTTCAATATTCACCACCCCGGCCAACTGCCCGGTCATACGACTGGCCCCGGAATTATCCATATAATTAAGTTGGGTAATGTTGCGTACCTCACCGTCAACTTCCCGGGTATGACCAATATCGCCGGGATTCCAACCATAGAGCTTAAAGCCCTCACTCTCCAACTGATCTTCCGGAGTAAGATTATTCAACGTCATACGGTTGTTGATGATATTTGGAAATACCTCATCGTTGAAATAAGCGTAATAAATGGCCTTACGATTGTTGTCACCCCAAACATTACGGGTACAAACCCACATCTTATACTCACCGGCCACGAGGATGGGGGTATCAAATTCTATCCATTGTACCACTTCAGGACGAAGATTAACATCCAGGCGGTCGTCGTATACGTGCCAACCCTCAGCCCCACTCAATCCTGCACCATAACTGATGGTATTGTTTTCGCCATACCAACGTACTTTCTCAAGCTGGCCGTTGGCCAGGGTAACCCAGCCGGGTCGACGGAAAACGCCGGGCATCTTCATGATCTCAATCTGTTCGGCTACATCCCAGTAAACAGCAAAGGGGAAACGCTCCTTAATACGAAAATCCGCCTTCATTTCATGCACCACCCCATTCAACACGGTGCGGTCAGATGCTGGCCGATCTACTTCAAAGCCGGGTTCATGTATGCCGGCAAACACATCGTCGTTGACCAGCACCTTGGTCCCGTCCATACGAATGGTGAGGACTTCATTATGGGTTCGGGTCAAGCCTACCCGATCACTTATCAAATCGGTGATGTAACGTATGCTGTTATCCAGTATGTGGTAGGCCACATAACGATTCATATCGTTGAGGGTATCGGTGAGATTGGTGGTTTCCGGAGCAACATCTTCGAGCAACTCCTCAAAAGTACTGAAACCTTCCTCCTGATAAACGGCATCCGGAACGGCAAAAACAGTATGGGGACCAACAACAGAATGGAGACTGTCGTACCAACCTGTTTGGCGCAGCGCTTCCACAAAAATGCTAAAGCGGCCATCGTTATCCAGGGCTTCTGCCGCACTCTCTAATTCGGGTTGCACCACGGCGCCGATACGGTGAACAATACCATTGGCCAGACGAACATCCTGTTCTACAATGGGAGCATACTTATTCAATTTAACCAGGGTCTGATTGTCCTCATAGTAAGTTCCCGTAGTAACATAGTGACCGAACATATTGGTGGTTTTTAGGCGCCCATCTACAAACTCCATACTGCTGATGGTATCTCTAATCACATGGTAACGCACCAGGTCTTTGAGTTCTGCTACCGGAACATCTTCAACAGAGGACAGACCCTTCTCGGCCAGCCAGGCACTTAAAGCTTGATTATCTGGAGCCAAAAGCGTATAGCCGCCATAGGCTTTCAAAAAGGACATACTTTCTGCCCGGTACAACAAATCAACCAGCATCGAATAGTCTTCAGGATTGTTTTCCAGGTATTCACCGATCAATTCCTGGAAGTTGGTCCTTTCCTGCAAATCGGGATCGTCGCACGATTGTAAAAGCGGCAACCAAAGTGCCAACGCAAAAACAGCGACACTTACCCAACGAAATTTCTTGTTCTTTATCTTGTTCATGGCTCTTTTTTTTGCTTTCGTACACATCATTCAGAAACTACATAAAAAGAATTCTGTTCGAGAAGGGGGAACCCGGCCTCAATTTCGTCTTTATGAATGGGGAAATAATGAAACCGTGGGTCCTGATACTTACTCAAGGCAGACTCTAGCTTCTCGGGAGGAGATGAACGAAGCACCATGTCGGTTATCAAATCCTGCCGTTGGTAATTGTTTCTTTTTGCGTTGCGTAACAAATCGAACCACCGCTTTCCTTCAAAGGCAAACTCCCTGGCCCTTTCATCTACAATGTAGGTGGTTAAACTGTGCTGATCGGTAGCAGTCACCCGCGTATCGCTGGGGGCATTGCCACGCTTACGAACCCGCTCTATTAACTCCTGGGCCTGGGCACCCTTATTCAAATTGGCCAAGGCCTCTGCTTTCATCAGCAAAACATCGGCATAGCGATAAACAATCCAATTGCTGGTGGCCTCATTGCTGGGCTTGGCGGTAAAACGATCGGCACCCAAATACTTCCAAATGCTGTAGGAGTCGCTCGAGCGATAGGCGGCCCCATCGCTGCGAATATCGGCATCTTCAGGCAGCGCCATAATATTCACAGGAAACAAGTACTCCATGGTTTCCACATTGGCCCTGTAGTTGGCGCCTCCGGTGGAACTGAACCAGTTGAAATAAGGATTGAGTCTTTCCTGAGAGAACTGGATTTCAAAAATACCCTCAGGACTGTTGCCATCCACAAACAATCTTCGAAACCATGCATCCCGATCCACTCCACTGACCAGACTGAACTGTTCCGAATCGATGACGGCGTCACAGGCTTCAGCTGCTTCATCAAACTTATCCAGCCATAAGTATACATCGGCCTGAATGGTTTTGATGGTGTACCAGGTGAGCCGTCCTTTATTTTCTTCTACAGAGCTGTAGCTGCGTGGAATCAGTCGGGCAGCCTCTTCCAGGTCTGCTAAAATCTGATTGTAAAGATCGGTCTGACTTGCTTTGGCCTGGCGCTCCACACGAGAGTCAGAAGTAGTCGCCACCAAATTAAGGGGCACCTCCCCAAAGGTCCTTACCAGGTAGAAATACATCAGGGCGCGCAGGCCGAGCATTTCCCCGCGGTACTGACTCAGTTTTTCCCCACTGAAAGCAGCATCCACATCCAGTACACCAGGTGCCTTTTCCAGAACCGTGTTGCACAGGTTGATGGTAAAGTAAGCCCCGTTCCAACGAACCAAACCATTATCGGGTGTAATTTCACTTTGATTAATCTGGAAATAATCGCTAATGATCGCCCTGTAAGGAGCCACCATGTCGGCCCGCAACTCGCCCCAGTTAAAGACAGCTTCCGCCATAGGATGCGTACTGCCACCTAGGAGAGAAGCGTAACACCCCATCACAGCGGCGTGCACATCTTGCTCCGATTGCCAAAAATCGTCGACAGTGATGCCGTTTTCAGGCTCCAGGTTCAGCCAGTCGGAACAGGCCCCCATCACCACGGCAATCATCATTAGTGCGTATAATTTAAAACGATTCATATACAACTCTGTTTTAATACATTAATATTTTCGTCCCTTATCCTAACCTCAAAAGGTCACAGCAAGGTTTAGGGTAAACTGCTTGGCAACAGGGGTGCTGGAATTGTCGTAACCCACCGTATAAATGGTCCCGTCATTGGATTTGATGTTGATTTCCGGATCCTGCCCGCTGTAATTGGTGAAGGTCAAGAGGTTGTTCATGGTGGCAGACACCCGCATAGAGGCTAAACCAACCCGCTCAGTAAAACTTTTGGGCACATTATAAGTGAGGGTTATGTATTTCAGACGAACAAAAGACCCGTCCTCTACAAAACGATCGGATCCCAGCCAGTTGTAGCCACCACCCAAAATGGCGCGGGGAATATCGGTTTCATCACCCGGGTTGCGCCAGCGCTTAAGAGTGGATGCCAGCTGGTTGTCAAAATTGTGCATTTTTTCTCCTTGCATCCTGGTCATATTAATGATGTCGTTGCCGTAACGGAAATAAAAGAAATAATTAAACGAGAAATTCTTGTATTTCATAAGTGAGCCAAAACCACCGGTAAAATCGGGGTTGGCATCTCCCAGGTACACGATGTCCTGAGCGCTGATGTTGCCATCGTTGTTGATGTCCTCATATCTGGCATCTCCCATCTGGAAGGGATAGCGCACATTGTCGTAGTCGAACATCATACTTACCGGGTTGCCGTTGGGATCAACAATTACCTGGCCATTGGCATCGCGTGCCAGCAGCTGCTCTTCCTGGGTATAAACACCATTGTAACGATAGCCATAGAAAGAGCCAATGGGGTTGTCAATCTGAATAATGTTTTTGTATTGTCCATTACCCAGAGTCAGGTTTCTTTCAAGCGGATAACCATCGGCCACTTCCCTTAGAATGTTGTAGTTCTTGGCAATGTTAAAATCAAGCGTCATGGAAAAGTCCCGCTGCTTAATGGGCAGGGTGCGAAGCGAAAAGTCCCAACCCACATTGTCCATTACCCCAATGTTCATCACATTAATACTGGATAATCCTGAGGAAGAAGGAATTCGTACGCCATAACCAAACATGTCCTCTGTACGGTTATTGTAATAGTCGGCCTCTATCATCACGCGACTGTCAAAGGCCTCGAAAGACAAACCGTAGTTGGTGCTGGTATAGGATTCCCACTTGAGGTCCTCAAGACGCATGTCGGTAGAATACACCGCATTGTAGCCCAGATAGGGCCAGGCAAAGGTCGCGTAGTTGTTAAAATACATCCCTTCCTGACGGGGTTTATTTCCATTTTCACCGTAGCTGAAACGCAGGCGCAAGTCATTGAGCCAGTCGGCAAACTCCAGAAAATTCTCCCCGGAAATACGCCAGGCGGCAGAAACACCCTTAAACAACCCAAAGCGGTTACTCTCATCAAACTTGGAGTTTCCTTCATAACGCAAACTTCCCGACACAATGTATTTGTCCATATACTTGTAATGCAGCACGCCGGTCAGACCCAAATCACGTCCCCTCCAGGGACCGGAATTGAAGCCCATTCCATCCTCACGGTACTTGTTGTCGAGCGATGGATCCTGCAGCAACGAAGATGCCGAGTTAGAGGTCGTCAGCTCATAAAAATTACCGATGGTTTCGTTGGTCATAAAATTGACCGCTGCGGTAAGGTCGTGCACATCCCAAAAATTCTTGGTATAGTTAATTTGGTTGTTGGTGTAGATGTAGTACGAATCGTCGTCCTTATCGAAGGCCCGGTTGACCCAACTGTCTGTCCAGGTCCTTCCCGTCGCAGTCTGGGGCAAAAAGCGATTCACCTTATTGGTGTTGACATCAAAGGCCAGGTTAAGGGTGTAACGTAAACCGGGGGCCATGTCGTAATAGAGCGAAAACTTATTGGTAATACGGTCGTTCTGCGTCCGGGAAAAACCTTCATTACCCATGGCTACCGGGTTGTAGGTATTGGGAGCTGTTCCCTGCGAGTTGCTCTCAGGTGAGAAGTAGTTGGGGGTCAGATTGCCGTCCGCATCGTATTCGTAAACCGACATAATGGGCATCTTGGTATAACCCACGCTGCGCATCGAACGGTTGTTCCGTATGGTACCATCGCTGTAGTTGCCGTAGGTATCACTATGGGTAAAGGCAAAGTCGGCACGCATGCGCAGCTTATCCGAGATGTCGTAATCCAGGTTCAAACGGGTAGAGATGCGATCGAGACTGGTGCCAATGGTGGTTCCTTCCTGTCCCTGGTAATTCACCGAAAAACGATAGAAGGCTTTGGTCCCTCCGCCTGTAATGGAAAAGTCGTGGTTCTGAATATAGCCATTGCGGGTAAGATGGTCCATCCACTTGGTATTGGCCCCGTAGTTGTGGTAATAATAGGGGTCGTCCGGACTCTGTAAAAACTCCCGATAATTCTCAAAGGGCATGGGCATGCTGTTGCTGTTGAAGTAAGCCTCCTGCATCAGCGTGTTGTATTCATCCCCGTTCAAAAGGGGAATGGTAGAAGGATTGGGCGTAAAGGTGCCTCGGAAGGTGTATTGCACTACAGGCTTCCGCCCCTTAGAGCCCCGTTTGGTGGTAATCAGCAAAACACCGTTGGCGGCCCGGGTGCCCCACATAGCTGTGGCAGCGGCATCCTTGAGCACCGAAATCTCAGAAATATCATCTACCGGAATATTCAACATTTGCGAATAGCCTTCTTCGTTGGCCGTGGCAAAGTTAAAATCAGAGGACACATTCACCTCATAAGGAATATTGTCCACCACAATCAGGGGACTCGCATCTACTGAAAGCGTATTAACCCCGCGAATACGGATGCTCATACCGGCACCCGGGTCACCGCTGTTGGCGGTTATGTCCACACCGGAAAGGCGTCCCTGAATGGCCTCGTCAATGGAGGAGGCCTGAACCCCTTCAAACTCTTCAGTGGAAATCCGGGCAACAGGGATGGCCAAATCCCGGTCGGCCACGGTCAGGGTCCCGGTATTGGTCCGGCGGTAACCAACAATCTCAGCTCCTTCCAGTTCTGTAATGGCGTCTGAGAGCTGGACATTGATGACGTTACGGCCATTGATGTCCACCGTCTGGTCTTCATAGCCAATACTGGTGAACTGCAAGCGGTTGGTGTTGTCACGGACTTCCAAAATGAAATCCCCATCCAGATTGGTTACGGTACCGTTGATCAAACGATTGTTTTGATCAAGCTCGGCAACGGTTACCCCAATGACTCCCTGAGGCTCGAAAGCACTGGTCACCTTACCTCGTACAATACCTCTTTGCTGGGCCGACAAAGGGAAAAGCAAAAAAAGTGCCTGTACAAACAGTATTGCTTTAACTATTTTAAACATAGATTCGGTCTATTAAATGATTCAAACTATTGCAGAAAACAGGATCTGCGCTATTTCCTTAATGCCGCGGACTAATCTTCCACAAGTTCATTGCGGTAATCCAGATAGTTGTCCATCAAATGAATAATGGCCTGATTGGCCAGGACATTGGTATGTCCTGAAGTTCCTGTTGCGGTAACTACAGCTTCCCGGCCTTTACGATCGTATATCACCATCTTATTTTCCGTAGAGCTGTCGATCGACACATAGGTATCCCCTTCATTGTCCCGATAATAAGTATAGGCAATGTCGTTATAGCCCTTATTCGGGAAAATTATCTGACGACTGAGAATGTGAAAATCAACAAAGCGCTTAACCATTTCCTGTTGGGTCTGATTAAAGTCCGCCGCCGTAATGGGAGGCAAAAGACCGTCTGCCACAGCCCGGTCGATGGCGGCATTGTTGGGGATCAACAAGGTTTTCCTTTCGCTGTTGGGAATACCAGTAATCTCCCCTGTTTCGGGATTATAAACCACCCGGCTCTTCTCATTCGGATCTTCAGCCCCCTCGGCAGTAGAAGTACCGGCCTTCTCGAGGTAGCGGTAAAAATTACGGTAATTGGCGTTGGAACTCAAAAAGGCACCTATGTTCTGGGTGCTGAACATCAAGGGACGACTCAATTCATAACTGAGTCCGTTGCGCAGAGTGTCGTTCACCTCGCGTATTACAGAAGCACTGGAAATGGTTTGTCCAGAAGCCCAGACCCGTCCGTTGAAATAGCGGATGTACTCTCCGTTGTTGGTTTCCACCAAACCAAAACCGGACGACATGTCTTTATAGGGTTCTTTTTGATCGGGAAGAAAGATCATATGAAGGGCCATCAGGCGATTCAACATACTGAGGATGTTTTGTCCCTCCCAGTCTGGTATGGCGTGTTCCCAACTGTTTTCGGTGGCACTGTAACTTAAGCCCAGATCTTGAAATTGCTCGTTGGTGACCAGAAGGATTTGCTGACGAGAAATGGGATTACGCAACTGATACTGATTTTCGGTGGCAACGAGCGCCCGGTAAAACATCGTATAGCGGGGATCCAGCAGCACATCCCGCATCACCGTACTGAAGGCATTGGTTTCCTGCACCTTGTTGACGGTATAGTAAAAACCATTACTGCCCACTTCAGCCCCAAGCACATCTACATCCTTATCAAAACGAGCCGGTTCTCCAAAGTAGTTTTGCGTAGTGGCAAAACGGCTGGGCCACACTGCAGTCCGGAATAAATGCGCATTGATCAGCTCATTGATTACAAACTGCGGCATCTCTTCCAGACTTTGATAACCGTAGGCCAAAAAAACTTCATTAAAATAAGTCTGCAAAGCTTCGTTAGTGGGGGCAAAAAGGGTCCAGCCGTTCACCTGGTAATCGGTAGACACTTCCTGCAGGTAATTCTCAGTGTTTAAAGAAAAGTGTAAGGCCGGATAGTCCTTAATGTAAATGTCCTTGTAAACGCCGGAATTTCTTTCTTCACGAAGGAGAAATTCACGGGGAGCGGCAAAGAGCTCAACCATATATTCTTCTATTACCTCTCTGAACATGGAACTTTCAGTTTTGGAAGCCAACAACTCCTCCAAATTGGGCAAAGGAAGTATTACTTTATCGACAACATGTACCATCCCGTTCTCTCCACGTAAGTCCTGTCGAAGCACCTTGGCATCTACCACATTAAAGCCCGAAAATTCGGCATTGGGATAGAAAAACTCATAGTCTCCTACGGGCAAGCCCTTGGTCTGAAAAAAGGCATCGGTAAAAAAGGGAATGTTCTTCATGTGGCGGTCGTCCAGATAGAAGATCCCACCGTTATCGGGATTGGCGGAAACCCCGTTGATATCTACAACATCAAGCGTTTCTCCCGAAACCGTTTCGTAACTGTATACCCCTTTAGACTTTAGTGTTTTCCGCTTAAAGGCAATGTTCAAATTGTCTTCCTGCTCCTCGTAGGGAAGATTGCGCTGATAATCGTCAATTGTCGCGGCAGTTGAAGCCACAGACATCAGAGAATAGGCCACTATGTCGTTGGCCAA
The DNA here is from genome assembly GCA_012838865.1 of Bacteroidales bacterium. Classification (GTDB taxonomy): domain Bacteria; phylum Bacteroidota; class Bacteroidia; order Bacteroidales; family Marinilabiliaceae; genus Geofilum. Next base: position 11,424 of record DUOK01000038.1, read on the forward strand.
CTCTGCCGGAATATCGTCCACCGAGGCAAAGCCGTACTCCTGCATAAAAACCTCAAAGGCTGCGTTATTTGGCACAAACGCGGTGTAAAAGCCACTCCCTTTGAGCATACGGGCATAACCGGTTTTATCAACGCAGGCCAGATAGTGCGAAAAATCGCCCTCAGCCTCCAGCATCTGATAAATGGGTTCGCCCACCCAAGAGGGTTTTTCGTAATAATTATCGTCCTCGCAACCGGCCGAGAAAACCAACAATAAGCCAAAAACGACAACCATCAGCGCTTTGAATAAAACATTCTTCATAACCTATACATTAATTAACCATTCTTTATTAAGCAAGACAAACAAACTATTAATTGACTAAAAAACAGCAACATAATCAAACACAGCTGGTATTAACAAGTGCTTAGCAAACAATAAAATGCTTTATATACATTTACTAATGTCAAAATTATAACACTCCTTAACAGATTCCAATACACAATCTGACACTTTTTTTACATTTTTTGACACAAAACCCATAAAAAAGCAGACTGTAAATACATGTTCGTACTACGACTCACTTTTTAACAAACTCCCATTTCGGCCAAAAAAACCGATGGTTATCGGTTTTATTTCACTGTCTTACAGCCGCTCAAAGAACTCTATCTCTACAATGCTCAAATTACCCCTGCGATCTTCCTGCTGATCGGCCTGGGTGGCTTCGTCCATCTGACCGGTTATTTCAACAATGCCGTACTCGTCTTCATAGCTTGTTGCGCCAATCAATTGCACCATGACTTCCTTGCCCTTTATGGGTGCAAAAGAAAGGTTGGCATAACCCAGGTTGCGTGGTGTGTTGCCTTTGAACACCTCCTGCCCATCCACATACACGGCTATGGGGTAGCTCCGGGTACGGTGTCCGCTGAGTTTGATGTTGATTTCGCTCAGCACTGCTTCTCTTTCCAGCTGATAGCGGATCCAACCATGATCCAGCTGATTGCTGTTGTCCCACACGCTTTCTTCATTATCGTCGAAACTCAGGGCTACCTTGTCCTGATTGATGCCGGCTGTTGCCGAAACAGGCATCACGGAACGACGGGTCTCTGTATAGGAAGGACTCAGTGGGGTGGGACCTTTACCCAGGAAGGAGGGCAGGCCGTCGGCCGGCAATACTGTGGCCAATCCGTTTTCTACAACAAAGGGCTTGCTTTCCAACTCAAGGGACGCACTTTTGAGCCCCCTGGCACGGGCGCTGAGTTTGATCGCACCAGCCTCACGGGTCGAACGAAGCATAATCCGGTTTACGCCACCTTCCACAGGAAGTTTCGTTGAGAGGATGTAATTGTCGGGCCCCTGGGCAATGCCCCCGCGCCATTCTGCAGGCCCATCCAGGTCAAAACTGATGGTATTAAGGGCGGTGGGACAGCGATTTCCGGCTTCGTCTACCACTTCTACCTGCACCATAGCCACATCGGCGCCATCGGCCCGGAAGCCAAGGGGAGATTGCATCGGGGTTAACTTAATGGCGTGCGGTTTTCCGGCTGAACGGCGCAGTGCTTCACTCACCACATCCCCTTCTTTATTATAACCCAGGGCTTTTATTTCGCCCTCTTCAAAGCGCACTTGCTTAAAAGTGAACAGAAAGCGGTTACTCTGAACTCCCTTACCTAAAGAGCGGCCATTGACAAAAAGCTCTACTTCATCGGCTGCGGAAACCACGTACATGTCCTTAACGGTACCCCGCTTATAGTTCCAGTGCCCCAAAATATGGGTCAGGGTATCTTCATGGTCCACCCATCCGGCCCACATCACCTGATGCGCCCAAAAGCCATCTTTGGGAATACGCATTGGATCCACTTCGCCACTGCGCCGATAATTCTCTGCACCGCGGTAATGGGTGTTTGTATCGCTAAAAATAATGTTGGCCCCACCACTACTCACCCGGGTTCCGGTACCGGGACGCTCGGTCCAGTACTCGTGCCAGCGTATGATGTTCTCAATGGCATGCGAATCCTGGTTGCGGTTATACACACTGGCATCGTCGCCTTTATAGAGGGGACCGTCGCCATCTTTATGGTAGGGTGGTGTGTACTCATCCCAATACTTACGCAGTCCTTCATCTCGCGAATACTCATTGGCAAACACAGGCTTTCGGGCACTTTTATTGATGTAAAGCATCTCTCCGCCCCACTCTGCCGTTTCACTGGCCAACATTTCACGACTGCCCATGGCACGCCCCCCATGAGGATCGTACTTGTCCCGAACAGCCAGCAACTCCAGCATATGCGCTTCACGAATGCCCTTATTACCGCCTTCGTAAAACAAAATACTCGGATTGTTGCGGTTGTAAATAATGGCGTCGCGCATCAGCTCTACCCGCTGGTCCCAGCGGCGACCGGTAACATCGTGCTCCGCATCACCGGCAGGCATGGCCTGAATGAGACCAACCCGATCGGCACTCTCCACATCCTGCTTCCAGGGCGCAATATGCATCCAACGCACAAAATTCCCGTTGCTCTCCACCATCAACTGGTTGGAATAATCGCTCATCCAGGCCGGCACCGACATGCCCAAGGCTGGCCATTCGTTACTGGTGCGCTGGGCATAGCCCTTCAACATAATGACCCGGTCGTTCAAATAAATCTTTCCGTTTTCATATGCGGTTTTACGAAAGCCTGTGCGTACGGGAACTTCATCAACGATACGACCGTCCACTTCGAGACGGGCCCTTACATTATAAAGGTAGCCGTAACCCCAACTCCAAAACTCCATATTCTCCAGTGGCGCAGCTGCCGAAAGCACAGCCATCCCATCTGGTGAAATCATGCGCGCCGTACCTTTAAAAGCTTTGACTTCGCGGCCATCCATGTCCTCTACCACCACATCCAAATTGACCACCTGAGCACGCGAGGTTTCATTGCGCACTTCCGATTCCACATTTACAGTCGCTGTTTTACCTGCAATGTCAAAATCACTGCCGTAAACATAGGTCCCGGTGGTCCCCAAATTTGAATAAAGCGGCAGGGTCTGGTAAATTTTATTGGTCAGGTGCAGCTTAACGTTTTTGGTAAGTCCGCCATAATTCGCATTGAAATTCCGATCGGCCCACTGATAACGCTGGTTAAAAAAGCGCTCCCTGTAATTCCAGTCGTTGTCGGTCCGAACAGCCACCACGTTCGTCTGTGGATAGGCATTGAGCAGGGAAGTGACATTGAGGCCGAAAGCCATCACCCCATTTTCATGCAAACCAGCCAATACGCCGTTTACATAAACCTCTCCGGCCTGGCGAAGCCCCTCAAACTCCAAAAAAACATTCTGCCCTTCGCTGCCCGCGGGCAGAACAAAAGACTTACGGTACCAGGCAATGCCGGTCGACAGATCTTTAATATCCAACTTAAAGGCCTCATCTTCGTTCCAGGCATGCGGCAGACTTACCAATTTCCAGGCCGAATCATCAAACTCAGCATCCGAAGCCCCTTTGGGGTCACCTACGAACAATTTCCAGTCGGCATTAAAATTAAAGCTTGCACGCGGTGCATTTTCTGCCTGTATCGTCCACTGCACCATAAGGACAAAAACAACGAGGGCCCATCTCACAAATCTCAAACTCATATTATCCGGTTTTAGATGTTAATTTCTTTTACACAAAACTAAACAGCAGACTGCAGCAGGAGCCATCAATTTGCATCAAAAACCTATCATTTTGTTTCAGGCTTCAGTAATCACCCAAAATGATAGTACGCCGGAACAAGATGATAGGTGAAAAGCAAGCACCGGGGATAACTTTGTTTAAATTACCGGAGTCAGGGCATAAAGGAACGCGGCGTTTTTCCGTAATATTTCTGAAAAGCACGGGAAAAGTTACCCGGTTCGGAATAACCCAGCCGATCGGCTACCTCATTGACATTGTACCGGCCCGATTGCAACAATTCCAGCGCGTACTTCATACGAATTTCAGCAATCAATTCGGAAACTGAGCGCGCACTTTGCGCTTTCACCTTTCGGTAAAGCTGGGTGCGACTCAAATGGAGCTTTTCAGCCAACAGCTGCACATCAAAAACGCCCTCTTCGATGTGCTGACGAACACTTTGAATAAAGGTGTCGACCAGGGATTCCTCCTCAACTTCCTCGCTTTTATTCTTACTGTCGGGCAGGGCAGCTTGTGCCCTTTCTTTCAATTGCTGCCACGACTGCAACAAGCGGCGGACGTGGGCCAACAAGAGCGGCGTTTGGAAGGGTTTGCTTAAATACACATCGGCACCGGATTCCACGCCTTCCACCTGCTCCTCCGAAGCACTCAGCGAAGTAAGCATCAACACCGGAATAAAACAGGTGCGCATGTCATTGCGCAAGTGACGGCACATTTCGAGGCCCGACCACTCAGGCATCACCACATCACTCACAATGAGATCGGGCAAATATTGCAGCGCCCTTTCAAAGCCCTCCCGGCCGTCAGCAGCCCTAAGTACTTTATAATCGGTCTGCAGCACCGCGGCCAGATAGCTGCGGATATCCGGATCGTCCTCCACCACAAGCACCGTAGCTGCACCCGGGTCTTGCGCCTCCGGCTCGGGTGACTCAACAGCGGGAGAAGGGACTTCTTCCTGCACTACGGTAGGACTTGGTGCCCATTCGAAGGGCAGGTTTACCGTAAAGCAACTGCCTTTCCCGGGACTGCTCTCTACCCGAATTTGCCCCTTATGCAGATGCACCAATTCTCTGATGTAGGCGAGTCCCACCCCGCTGCTCTCCGCTTCAGAGGCGGATTCGGAGCGGTAAAACAACTCAAAAATCTGCGCTTGTACCTCTGCGGTCATTCCCGCGCCATTATCCCTTACCCGGGCCTGGAGCAGAAAATCGCACCCTGCCTGCCCGGGAATCGGACTTCCCGCCTGCAATTCCAGAACTATCTGTCCCCCTTCGGGTGTGTACTTAAAGGCATTGCTCAACAAATTATAAAAAATCTTCTCCAACTTATCGGCATCCCCCAACACCTTAACTTCTCCCAGCCGATTATCAAAATGATAGGCGATATTGCGGTCCCTGGCCTTAAGCTCAAAAGAAGCAAAAATAGCATACAGCAACTGAGAAAGATCCAGCGCCTGTTGCGCCAACACCTCGTGGCCGGCTTCAATACGCTTTACAGCCAGCAACTGATTCAGCAGGCGCAACAAACGATGCGCATTGCGCTGCACCAGACGCAGATAATTCTCACGATCATCGGCGGGCACTTCAGTGTTGAGCAGACGCTCCACAGGATCGAGTATCAGCGTCAGTGGTGTTCGCAACTCATGCGATATGCTGGTAAAAAAACGGGTACGCAAGCCCTGCATTTCGCGCAGCTTTTCCACCTCAAAGCGCTCCATTTCAATTTGATGCTTGAGTCGCCATTTCATTAAAAAGAGATAATATACAGCCAGTACCGAGAGCAGTAAAAGCAGCACATAAACCGCATAAGCCCAGCCACTCCGCCACCAGGGAGGCAGAATGCGCACCTGCAAAACAGCCTCCCGCTCACTCCAAAGTCCATCGCTGTTGGCCGCCCTTACTCTAAAAACGTAGTCGCCAGGCGCAAGAGCGCTGTAGGCAGCACGTTGAAAACGACCATCGCTCTTCACCCAATCGGTATCGTAGCCTTCCAGCTTCCAGGCATAACGATTCTCCAGGGGATTGACATAGTGCATGGCCGAAAATTCCAGGGCAAAATCACGCTTGCTGTAATCCAGCGCAATTTCGGACCTCATCAACAAAGGAAGGGCAGACTGCACCTGCTCGTTATTCACGTACAAAGCAGTCAGTTGCACCTGGGGAGCCACTTCATTCCCACGCAGCTCGCGGGGGACAAAGCTCACATATCCATCGAGTCCCCCAAAATACAGGCGCCCGGTAATACTGTCCCTAAATCCGGAACCATCCACAAATTCATAGCCCCGGACACCGCCCCGTACCATAAAATTTTCAATGCTGCCGCTGAGCGGATCTACCTTTGAAATGCCTCTTTTATGACTCACCCACAACTGACCCGCTTCATCCGGCAAGATCATGGCAATGTAGGCATCTGCCAAACCATGTTCCCGGTTAAAAACACACAGTTCACCGGTCTCCTTATCGATGCGACAAAGTCCATTGCCTGTGCCGACCCAAATATGGCCCTCGCGGTCGCTGCAGAGGGCGTACACCCGATTGTCGGGTAAGCGCCTGCCCGCTTCCGCCGAACGCGAATAATGCAGGGTGTCGGTCCACGCCCCGCCCACACTGTCGCGCACAATACCATAGAGGCCCAACAACTCGGTGCCCACCCATATTTTGCCGTCTTGTCCAAAAGCCAGACTCATCACATTGGAAGGGGCGTGGGCTTCCGGCAGCTCATGTATTTCAAAAACCTCCCTGCTGCGTTCGTAGCGCAGCAGCTGACTCGATCCGCCCACCCAAAGGTCGCCTTGGGGGTCTTCACTGATTACATAAAAAGGGGTGTGGGGCACCCTGTCGGGATGAAAGCGCTCCAACTGCCTGTCCCGATGTTTGTAGCGGTAAAGGCCCATGCGGTAACCCAGCCATACATCACCGCTTCTATCCCGGTACAAGGCGCGGACGTTTTCTGAGGTGAAAAGCGGATGGGTTTCGGCTTGCAAGACCTGCGGTTCGTTGTGCCCAAGAACAGCACGTGCCCAACCGTGGGCACTCGAGCCCAGCCAGAGCTCATCATCTACGCGCAAAACAGCCCTTACGGGGGCCTTATGCAGGTGCTGGTTCACCTCCAGCACAAAAGGCATGTAGTGAAAACGTTCTCCCCCGGTATCGGCGTAACTCAGTCCCCCCATGGCCGTGCCCACCCACAAAACACCCGTAGCGTCCAAATAAATGCTGTACACCACATCGTGACTGAGCGTGGGCTCCGAAAAAAGACCAGAACTGTAGATCAGGGTGTCGCTGCTGGATTTGTGAATCTGCAAGAGCCGGTTGTCTGAAATGGTCCAGATGTAGTCGGCGTTCTCTGCCCGATGATAAAAGTGGGCATTGTGCCGATCGCTTGAGTCGCGCAGGCCCGGCCGCAATGCAGAGGGATTAAAGCGCGAAAAATCGTCTTCGGCATAGTTGTAGCGACAAACAATGGTATCAAAAGTAGCTACCCATAGGTCTCCTCGGCCATCTTTATGCAACAAATGCACCCGATTATTGACCAGCGAGCGGGGGTTGTCCGGTTCAAAACGGTAATGGGTAAAGCGGTAACCATCGTAGCGCGTTAAACCATTCCAGGTTCCGAACCACATATAGCCGTACTTATCACGGACAATGGAGTGAACCGTGTTTTGGGGGAGTCCATCCTCCACAGTCAGATGCGCAAACTGAAGGTGTTTTTGATCGGCTGCAGCCACATCGGAAGTCACCAGCATCCCCAATACCCACAACAAAATGCCCAGACCAATCGCTCGTCTTCTATACATCGTTCACAGATAAGTTCACGGCTATTCCGGCTTTCCCAAACGCATACGCAAAGGGGCGTCCCGGTCGCAGACCAGGCGACCGCCCTCATAAAACAATTCCACCACCTGCAAAGAACTGCGGCGTTGCTCAAACAGGTCGTTGGGATCCGTGCCTTCCCTGCGCCCGGGATGGGTGAAATAGTACAAGAACGCGCGATCGTTATGAATCAATACGTCGGCGTGCCCCCCCATCACCTTATCGTCCTCGCCCTGCCCGGGAGCTTCCAACAAATTGCCGGGAATATGCGTCCAGTTAAGCAAATCTTCGCTGGTATAAAGGGCAAGACCACTCCACACATCGGTAATCATCCAGTATTTGCCCTGCCACTGAAAGACTTTAGGGCCCTCGCCGCCGCGTGCCCGGTCGATTTGCACCCGCCCCTTATCTTCCCAGTGGTACAAGTCCTCACTGTCGGCATAGTACATCGCCTTTCCGGCTCTTTCATTGTTGTACCACATGCGCCAGCTGCCATCGGGCAGTCGAAACACACAGGCATCAATCACCCGGTCAGAAGCCAGTTCCAGGGTCGATTCATATTTCCAGTTGACCAGGTTCTCGCTGGTCAAGTGCAAAATATCCCGCGGATGCCGCCATTCCTGAAAAATACCGGGGACGTAGGTCAGGTACATGTGGTAAAGGCCCTCGTGTTCGATCACCTCGGGCGCCCAATGGGTGTAATCTTTCAAGCGAAAATCGATGTCGGCCGTATCTCTGTAACTCCAGTTGACCCCATCGTCGGACGCGGCAATCCCAATGCGGGTGCCATGTACCCACTCAAAGCCATTCAGGGTGGTGTCGGCTGCCCGTCGGTTGGTATAAAACATGAACCACTCCTCCTGCTCCCGGTTGTAAATCACGACCGGATCGGCTGCTCCGTCGTACACAGGATCACGATACAGGGGTTTGGGCACAGGCAGATCTTCGGCGGGCGGATTACTACAGGCACCGAGACTTAATAAACTTACCAAAAGGATCAGGGGGCTTAACAAGCTGCTTCTTCTTATCATATCCGGGAGTTTAAATATAAAACTAAGGCTGCTTCAGAAAACAATGCAGACCAAGAATCAAAAACCGACACTTTTTTAAAGGTCAACACACAAATTAACACAAAATTCAAACACACCAAAAAATGTCCCGACCAGGAGGTCGGGACAGTAGTGCAGAACAAGGGGCTACGACAAGAACTTTTTGCGCAGGTCTTCTATTTCTTCGGCTCCAATGGGAATCAAATCGCCAATGGAATGGCCCAGCACCAGCGACTTGGCCGAGAACTCAGCCACTTCAAGCCGGTCGAAGGTTTGCAACAATTTGTCGCCGGTTACCACTACAGAGTCGTTCTCCACAATAACCACCGGAGTGTCTTTATCGATGGTGTCCAATATCTCGTTGCGGTCTTTAAAATGCGACCCAAAGGGCATGTTGGGTACGTCTTGCAAAAAGATCCAGCTCTCGGGAATGGTGCGGACATCAAATTTTTCGCCGGTCACCCCGTAGGCCATCAGGTAGGGCGACTGGGTGAGAATAATGGAGTTGATTTCGGGATTCTTGCGGTACAACTCCTGGTGCAGCCAGGTGGCGCGACTGGGCAATTTGCCTTTCTCGCGCTTGCCGTCTTTAATGAGGACAATGTCTTCGGGAAAAATGTCCCAGCGCGACTTGTTGGTCGGGGTAATTAAAAAATCATTGCCTTTGAGTCGACGGGAGACTGTTCCGTAGGAGCTGATCATCATCCCTTGCTGACAGGCGCGACGGACAATCTTGGTGATTTCGGTTCGGATTTCACGCTCCTTACTCGAATGCATCTCTGCCACAAACTCAGGCTGCAAACGGGGAATTTGATCCTCAAAGGCATCGATTTGCTCGTCGGTCAAACGCCGGCATTGCCCTATGGTCTTGGCATTGATGATGGTGCGGGCACAAAGCTCCATCGTTTCAAAACGCTGAAACGCATCGCTGAGATCCGACCCACCCAACACCGTGCCGTGATTTTCCATAATCACGGCCTTAAAACCTTTGGCAAACTCCTTCCCGATTACCTCACCCAATTCTTCGCTGCCCGGAAGGGCGTAAGGTGCGTAGCCAATGGGACCGCAAACGTACTTAGCCTGGGGAATCACGTTGGTGTCGGGGATGGTGCGGGCGATGCTGAAAGACACCAGTGCCGGAGGATGAGCGTGAATCACAGCCTTCAAATCGGGACGCATTTCAAAAATGGCCCGGTGAAAGGGGTACTCCGAAGAAGGCTTGTGCGGACCAATAATGGTGCCGTCGCGCTTAACCCGCATGATGTCGCGCGGCTTCAGGTTGCCCTTGTCCACCCCGGAGGGGGTGATCCAAATATCTCCGTTCTCATCAATCACAGAGATGTTTCCGCCCGAAGTGGTGGTCATCCCTCGCTTATAAATCCGGTCGATGACCATCACAATCTGGTCACGCGGATGCATCATTTCAACATTTAAAAACTTCATCTCTGGTAATATTAAATCAGCGAAACTAAAATCTATCTTTCCTCAAATCCTTCCACATGCTCATGAATGTGGGGCTCCTGCGACAAAACGCCGTAGCGTACCTGATCCAATACAATATTCTTAATGGGCGCCTCGGGGTCGGCCAATATTTGGGATACAAACTTTACATCTCCAATTTCCACGTTTTTAAGGGTTATGTCCGAAATACTGGTCAGACGACGCTCATAGGTGGGGACCAGGTTGCGCCACTGGTACAACACATCGGTTTCGATCCCCAGCACCCCGTCGCTAATGTTGCCGGCTTTGATGTTTTGCACATAAATATTTCGCACAAAACCGCCTCTTCGCTCGTTGGTCTTAATAAAAACCAGGTGAAACATCTGGGCGCCTTCTTCCACCACACAATTATCGAGCAAGACATTCTCCACGCCACCCGACAATTCACTGCCTATGGCCAATAATTGGTGACCGTTTTTTACCCGACAGTTACGAACCACCAAATTCCTGGTCGGTGTATTCAGTCGCCAGGCATCCTGGTTGCGGCCCGACTTAAGGGCTATGGCATCGTCGCCCTGGTCAAAAACACAGTCCTCCACCAACATATTTTGGGTCATTTCAGGATCCACGCCGTCGTTGTTGTGCCCGTGCGCATTTACTTGCACCCCGCGTACCACTACGTCGCTGCAAAGATAAGGATGAATTACCCAAAATGGACTGTTTTCAATGGAAACTCCCTCAATTAACACATTTTGGCAGCGGTTAAATTGTATGAAATGCGGCCGCATATTGATGTCGTCACGCACCATTTGACGTTCTTCCACGGGCACTCCCTGAGCGGCCATGTGGTAGAGCTGCTTTAAGCCTTCCATGTGGGCTTCGGGACGGGGGAACCATCTGCGCCAGGTCTCCATTTTGGCACGCATCTTACCGGCTCCGGTAATGGCTACATTTTCACACTCATAGGCATAAATCAAGGGCGAATAATTGTAGCACTCCATGCCCTCCCAACTGGTGGGAACGGCCGGCAAATAATGTTCCGGATTACCGGAGAATTCGAGCACGGCACCCTCCTCAAGGTGGAGGTTGACGTGACTCTTAAAATGTAAGGCCTTGCTGGGCCAGGTGCCGGGGGGAACCAGCACGATACCGCCTCCGGCGGCGGAGGCTTCTTCAAAGGCTGCAGCCAGGGCTGCTGATGTGGCCTCCAGGTCATCGGGATCGGCCCCGAAGTCAACAATATTCAGTCGCACACAATTTGAAAAGTCGGGAACCGTAATGGCCGGCATGTCAAAAGGCGCCTCCACCTCAATGGATTGGTGGGCAACGGGACCACTTGCCGGAGTACAACTCCAAAGGAGCAGGGCAAGCGTCAAAAGACTTGAAACAGGATAAAGAAAGGATCGCATAGCTTTTGTTTTTATTATTTTACCTAAGTGCTTATTGGTCGAGTCCCAAATTAATTTGAACCGCTGCTCCGGGAAAAACTTTGGGGGCCAGCACCAGGGCGGCACCTAAGGCACTGGCATTATCCACTTCGGAGGTCCGCACCCGCAAATGGGGCAAGAGGGCGGCTACCAGGTAGACAAAGTGACGGTTTCGTGCAAAGCCGCCGGATACAAACAGATCTTTTACCAATCCTTTATCTCCCAGCACCAAATGCACCGAATCCACAGCAAGGCGGGTCAGGTCGTACATCAACTGATGGTAAGCGGTTTCAAAATCGGGGAAGGCCGACAGGTCTGCCCTCAGATCCAAATGCCCTTCGGGAACGCCTTCCGCAAAAAAAGCGGGATAGCCGGCGCGCTGCGCAACCAGGGCATCCAGGAGGCCTGCGTTAAAACCTACCTCCTTATAGGCCTTATCGGGCAAGTTGAAATACTGAGTGAGGCGTTTCACGTTGACGTCGTGAATGTGTCCCATAAAAAAGCGGGACGATTTTACGGGCTGTTGCTTAATGCTCATGTAGCAGAGCGAATCGCTGCGGAGCTCCTGCTCGCTAAGGGGACTGTGGTTAAAGGGGTTCATATTGATGAGCCAGGTGCCCGTACTCATCAACAAAAAGGGTGCTGAACTGCCGCGCAGGTAGGGCACCAAAGACGCTGAGCTGTCGTGTATGCCCACGCCCACCTGGACTTCCTGTCCGCCTATTTCGACCGGAAAAACGGTATCGTTGGGCACGGGAGCAGGCAGTGAAAAGCCGGCATCGGAAAGCCAGGAGTGGTAGTGCATTTTATCGAAATCCCACATAAAAGTATGGCAACCCAGTGAGGTGTATTCAGATACATACTTTTGGGTAAAGACCGAAGACAAATACTGGGGAAAGTGCAATATGTGTTGGGCGCGCCGGGCAATGGCCGGACGCTGTTTCTGTACCCACAGCAATTGAATGCCCGAATTGAGCATGACACCGAGGGCGGGACTGGCCGTACGACGACAAAACTCGGTTTCCCCTCCGTAGTGTTCAAACAGATGGGCCTGGTAATCGGATTCAACTTCTTTTAAGTAGTTGTATACGGGCGACAGTCGTTGCCCTTCGCCGTCGACCCACACCAGGGAGGCGCCATAGGTCGAAAAATTTACGCCGCAAAGCCGGTAACCATCTGCCACAACCTGCTCAAGGGCTTTGTGCATCCAAGCCTCTATGCGTACTATATCGTCACACTCCGTGCCGTCTTCATCACTTGTTACCGGAAACTTTTCTTCCGTTTGCTGCACCACTTGCAGCTGCTCATTAAACAGCAAAAGCTTTTTGTTGGTCTTTCCGATGTCAAAAACTGCCAGAACCTTCTCCATTTCCCAGATATTAAAAAAGCCACAAAAGCAGACTCCCGAAGGAATCTGCTTCCATGGCTGATGTTTGATTTAGCGTTTGAGCAATACTTCGTTTTCGTACTGCTGAATTTCAGTAATAAAAGCTTCATCGGCAGGCACGTTGTTCTGCAGGCAGTAATAATCCCACACGGCACCAAAGGCACGGGTCTTCAGCAATTCAAGATAGGCCAGTCGCTCAAAATACTTGCCCTCTTCTTCGAGCTTTACCAGATTTTTGGTCGGCTCGAGCATGGCCTGCATAAAGGCTTGCTGTGCCGCACGGGTACCTACCACATAGGCCCCCACCCGGTTGATGGAACCATCGAAAAAGTCGAGACCAATTTTTACACGCGGCAGGTAGTTGTTGCGCACGATTTCGCTGGCAATGAGACGCACCTCATCGTTGAGGGTGACCACGTGGTCGGAGTCCCACCGAATGGGGCGACTGATGTGCAGGAGCACATCGTCGACAAACTGCAGGCACGAGGAAATCTTATCGCCCACCGATTCGGTCAGGTGAAAGTGGCCGCTGTCGAGACAAATGGCTTTGTTGTTTTTAATGGCATAGCCCAGGTAGAAGTCGTGCGACCCTACGGTCATGGCTTCTGCTCCAATGCCAAAGAGCTTACTTTCTACCGCATCGATCAAATGCTCCTTGGGATAGGGGGTGCCCAATGCCTCGTCGAGGGCATCCTTCAATATGGCCCGATGCCCGTTCCGGTCGATGGGCTCGTCCTTAGATCCATCGGGAATCCAGGTATTCATCACACAGGGGGTGCCCAACTGCTTGCCCATTTCTGCCGAAATGGCCCTACAACGCTTCACGTGCTCAATCCAAAAATTTCGAACTTTGGGATCCTTACTCGACAGGGTGAAACCCGAATCGGCCATGGGGTGCGAAAAACAAGTGGGGTTAAAATCCAGGCCCATGCCTCTTTCCTTGGCCCAATCGATCCAACTCTGAAAATGCTTTACTTCAATTTGGTCGCGATCCACTACTTCTCCCCCAAAATCACCATAGATGGCATGCAGGTTCAAACGCTGTTTGCCGGGCAAAAGCGACAGCACTTTATCGAGGTCGGCCCGCATTTGCTCCAGACTCTTGGCCTTTCCCGGATGGTTTCCGGTTACCTGAATGCCGCCGCCGCCCAATTCGGCATCGGGTGTTTCAAATCCACCCACGTCATCGGTCTGCCAGCAATGGAGACTGATTTGCACCTCATCCATACCGGCTACTACTGCGTCGGTATCCACTCCAAGCGCAGCGTACTGCGCTTTGGCCAATTCATAGGCCTGCTCAATCATTGTCTTCTTGTCCATAATATCTCTTTAAATCTTTAAGTGCTACAAGCTGTTGCCCAATCCCACCAGCAATACCGAAAGGAAAATTACTGCGATACCTGCCGAGATGGTCATAATGGTTTTTTTGGAAGTGCCCTTCCACTCCTTATTGTAAATACCCCACATATTGGCGGTTAGGATGATGGTGGACATGTGCAGAATCCACGAACTGGCCCCGTTGCCTATTTTGCTCTCTCCCATTCCAAAGAAGAAAAACTGCAGGAACCAGGTGGTACCGGCCAGGGCTGCAAACAAATAATTGCGCATCAGCGGGGTTTTCTTATCCACATACTCGCCGTAACTCTTGTTGCGGAAACTCAAAATCAAACACCAAATCAGGTTGGTGGTCAGTCCCCCCCACAAAATAACCACAAAGGTCACGTTGTTGGCAAAGAGGTGACTGCTGCCCTCGAAGAGCTGGTCGGGCACTTTGGCCGCTTCCGCTGCCAGCGACTTGCCGGCTTCCAGTCCGTAGTTGAAAAAGGCACTCAGTACCCCTGAAATAATGGCCACGACCAATCCCTTGCCCATGGAAAAATCTTTGACACTGGCACTCTTTTGCTCGGCCGACAATTCCTTCTCTTTCAAAATTCCGGCTCTTCCGGTCAGGGCAATACCTACCAGACAAACCACTACGCCAAGCAGCACCACCAAACCTCCGGTGGAGTTGATCATATCGGTGAAGGTTTCTTTACCGGCCACATTCATGATGTCGTAAAAAATGGGCGGAACCATGGCTCCAAAGGCAGCGGTAGTACCCAATATCACCGAATTTCCCAGCGACATGCCCAGGTAACGCACACCCAAACCATAGGTAAGTCCGCCAATCCCCCACAATACACCCAGCATATATACTACCCAGAAAATCTCTGAGGAAGCGGCAGCAATGATGTCCATGAAATTGGGAATGGTGAGCCAGGCGGCCAAAGGCGGCACAATCAGCCACGAAAACAAACCGCCCACCAACCAGTAGGTCTCCCACGACCACTGACGTACTTTATTGAAAGGCATGTAAAAGCTCCCGGAGGCAAAACCTCCGATCGAATGAAAGAGTACTCCTAATAACGCTTGCATAAAAGACCTTTTAAGTTAGCATAGAATTGTAAATGGTTATCAATAGTCAAAAATAACAGTCTGCTAAGGCTTTAACAATACACAAATTGACACATTTTTTACATTTTTTGGCATTAAACA
>DUOK01000310.1 GCA_012838865.1 Bacteroidales bacterium
CAGATGACGCCTGAGGAGTGGCTGGAAAAGCAGTATGGTTTCCTATCGACCCATCGTTATTATACCACAACTGCGCGCAAGATGCGCCAGGTGAATAAGGAAAAGCAGCTGGCAGAATTGCAACGCCTGATGCAAAACGTGACCTGAAATTTTGTTACATTTGTTTTTTGGCTAATAAGGAAAGTTTTAACGTGTAATGAGCAAAAAAATGAAAAACGCTGAAATCGAGAGCAGATTGCCCAATATGATTGGTCCCGGAACCAAAATTATGGGCAATATCGAAACCAATGGAGACATTCGCATCGATGGCAACATCGAGGGCAATATTAATTCGAAGGGGAAAGTAGTGGTAGGCAACAATGGTTTTGTCAAGGGAGAAATCATTTGCAGCAATGCGGAGATTTCGGGCACGGTCAGCGGAAAAATGGCCATTACCGAATTGCTTTCTCTTAAAGCCAGTTCAAAGGTGAATGGCGACATCAAGTCGGGTAAGTTGTCTATTGAGCCCGGAGCCCTTTTCTCTGGTACCTGCGCCATGGGCAATCAGGCCCCTTCCGGGGCTCAGGTTGCAGCAGGTGCGTCTGGCGAGGCTGCCAAAAAGAATTAGGGGAATACCCGGGGAGGTGTTTGCCTGCTATTTTTTTTGAACCTTACAGGCCTTGGCTGCGTATAGTGGCCAAGGCAGGTTCTAATTCCTGTCTGATTTTTAAGCTGTTTGTGCATGAGGGCTTTTTTTCTTTTGACAGGGCTGTTTATGTGGATGGCCGTTGGACCTTTGTCTGCTGCTTCCGAAGGGGAAGCAGCGACAGGTAAGGACTTTGATGTGACCGATATGATCATGCACCACATCGGTGATTCCTATGTTTTTCACATTGTTTCTTTTCGCAACGGGAAAGGCGAGCTCGTGGATGTATCGCTCCCTCTGCCCGTCATCGTTTGGCAGGAAGGTCACTTAAAGGTCTTCCTTTCTTCCCGTTTTTCGGGTGGAAATGACTTGGTGCCGATAGGAAATGACCATCTGCGGTTGTATCATGAAAAAATCTACCTGACCGATGCCGCCGGCACCCTGCACTTTGGAGCCGATCATGAGGTGCTCAACCCCCGCCCCCTCGATTTATCCATTACCAAGAATGTCGCCAGCATGTTGTTGGCCGGTTTTCTGCTGGCACTGTTGATGATCGGGGTGGGCCGAAGCTACAGTCGTCGTGGGGGACTTGCCGTTCCCAAGGGCGTTCAGCTGGTGGTAGAACCCGTTGTGTTGTATGTGCGTGACGACATTGTTAATGCTCAGATTGATAAGGATAAGGCAGGGCGTTTTATGCCCTTTTTGCTCACCATTTTCTTTTTTATATGGTTCAACAACATGTTGGGACTTATTCCCTTTTTCCCGGGAGGGGCCAACATGTCGGGCAACATTGCCTTTACGCTTACGCTGGCGGTCTTCACTTTTTTTGCCAGCAATCTTTTTGGGTCCCGGCATTATTGGCAGGAGATCCTTTGGCCTCCCGGTATTCCCATCTACCTGAAGTTCCTTATGATTCCCATCGAGTTCATCGGGATGTTTACCAAGCCCTTTGCCCTGATGCTGCGTTTGTTTGCCAACATTACCGCCGGTCACATCATTGTATTGAGTCTGACCTCCATCATATTTGTTCTTCAGTCCATTTATGTGGCTCCTCTGTCGATACTGTTGTCGCTCATGATCTTTGCACTTGAATTATTGGTAGCCCTCTTGCAGGCCTACATATTTACCCTTTTGTCGGCGCTATTTATAGGGCTGGCTGTAAACGAACATCATTAATTGTAAAATTTCTACATTATGGAAGGAATCAGTTTTACCGTGATCGGTTTGGGCATTATTATTCTGGGTGCTGCTCTTGGAATTGGCCAAATTGGTAAAGGCGCCATGGAAGCCATGGCACGTCAGCCCGAAATCAGCTCCAAAATTCAAACGGCCATGATCGTAATTGCTGCGCTTATAGAGGGCGCTGCGCTGTTTGCCATTGTAGTTGCCTGGTTGAAAGGCTGAGTCTTATTCAATACACAACTAAAGCTATTTTGCTATGGGGATACTAACACCGGATCCCGGACTGGTTTTCTGGACCAGTTTATCTTTTCTTACCCTTTTGTTGCTGCTTCGGCGTTACGCCTGGAAACCCATGTTGCGTGCGCTGAAGGTGCG
>DUOK01000311.1 GCA_012838865.1 Bacteroidales bacterium
AAAAAGAAAAGCCCGGTTATCAGCTTATCGCCTCAGGCATTGCCATTCGCCTGCTGGGCTCCCTCGTGGCCCATGTGAAAAACCGTCAGTTTAAGGGCACACCCCTCGAAGTCGCCATGGAAGACGCCAAATTTAAAATGCGTACCCAACTAAATCAGGACATCGACTTTACCGAATTGGCCTCCTCTCTGAATTTGGGCTACAGCTACTTTCGGAAAATGTTTAAAAAGCACACCGGGGTGTCACCCGGACAGTACCACCTCCACCTGCGCATTATGAAAGCCAGGGAATTACTTGCCTCCACCGATCTTCCCATTAAGCAGGTTGCTGTAGAAACCGGCTTCGAATCGATTCACTGCTTCAGTCGCCTCTTCAAAAACAAGATGGGCTACTCTCCCTCAGAAGTCCGCAAAAACTAAAAAAGGGGATGGCCGTGTGGCCATCCCCTTTTTACTCTTCACCCGGTTTAGTAACCAGGGTTCTGCTCTTGTTGTTTCTGTTCGGGAGTCAGGTTCTGACCATCCCAACGAATACCATCCAGATAACTCTGGGGGAGCGGACGGTAATAATGTTTATTGGGATCTGGTTGAGCTTCGTCGTTAAAACGAGTTGCACGCACCACCAAAGTCTTGGTACGGGCCAGGTCTTCCCAGCGCAACATCTCACCCATCAACTCACGAGAACGCTCATTCAAAATAAAATGAATAAACTTCTCTTCATCGCTGTTGGCCCCTACATAATCGTAGAACTCAGCATCGGAAGCAAAAATATCAGCCACACTTCCAAAAACAAGGGCACTGCTGGTTGCATCGGTTAACTCCGTGGCGATGTTGTTCGATTCGTAATAAGTATTCTTATCCGAATAGGAATTGAATGCATCCTGATTTACAGCCTCATTATTGATGTAGGCAAGTCCACCATCCGAGTAATATGAACGGTCTTCACCCTCCTTGTAGGCAGCACGTGCGCGCACCTCATTGATGTAGGGAAGGGCTGCACTAAAATCACCCAGGCGACCATGTGCCTCCGCAGCGATCAGATAAGTTTCGGCCAAGCGAGCCAGAATCCCGTCTCTGCGTCCAAATTGAGAAGCGACACTGCTTCTGGATCCATCCATGAACTTTGAAAGGGCCACCCAACGACTGACTTCATAATTTCCGGTTATGGAAGTAAAACTCTCAGCTTCACCGTCAAAATAGCGAACAAACATGTGCGGCGCCTCAAACTTAATATTGTCTTGGGTATAACGGTTGTCGCCCGCATTGTTAACAATGTACTTTATAGCCACCTCACCACCGGCAAAACGGGGCTCACCAACCAATTCGGGGCTGGGCGCATAGCCTTCCTCCCAAACAGGCGCTGTTCCAGGACGATTGGAGCTGTAAACCGTCTTGAAACTCTTCCAAAAACGCGAATCGTTTACCCGGTCGTACACGTCCATGGCGTAGTTGGTCGATCGCAGACGCTGAAATTCACGGCCACCAGGAATATCGCGCTGCATACCAGGCAGGTTCTGATAAACCGAAGGATAGTAGAGGTGAATTTGGTTGCCAAAACGTCCCTGAGTAGCCGTATTGTCTGAAAACTGAGCGGCCAGAATAATCTCCGGATTGGTTTCATTCACATCATTGGGTTTGGTGTAATGCCACAAGTCCCGGAAATCCTCAGCAAGGGTGTGTGGACTCTCGTTGATAACCCTGTCGGCGAATAAAACAGCATTCTCCAGGTCGGCTTGTTTGGTTGCACCATTCCAACCCTCATACAATTCACTGGCGCGGGTCAGATAAGCCTTAGCCAAAAAGTGTGCAGCGGCCCACTTGGTAATGCGACCGGTTTGTTCCGGAGCCGCAGGAAGCAGCTCCCAGGCCTTGTTAAAGTCAGCAATCACCTGCTCAAACACTTCCGCCTCTGAATTTCTGCGGAATTCAAGCTCCACACTGTTCGAAGGATTCAATTTCAAGGGCACGCCGCCAAACTGACGCACCAAACGAAAATAGTTGTAAGCCCGCATAAAATGGGCCTCGCCCAAACGCGTGTCTCGGGCTGGCAGGTCACCATAATACCTGGGCACATTGGCAATCATAATATTGGCACTATTAATATTACCGTATATGTTGTTCCACCAATCACCCACATGCCAGGTCTCTGAATTCAAGTCGGCCTGATAAGTATTCCAGAGGGCCCAGGTACGGTCACCTCCGGTCGAGAACTCATCCGTTCCGTACTGGGTCATAGAATAGGCCCATTCGTAATTGAACTGAAAACGCAGATGCTGGTACATACCGGTGGACAGCTCATCCAATCCTTCGGCAGTGGTAAAGTGCTGAGTACTCAGCGACGTTACCATATCTTCTTCCAGAAAACTGTCGGAGCAGGATGGCAGGACCGAAGTCCCGGCAACCAATAAGCTTCCGATCAATATATGCTTAAATTTTCTCATCTTACTTTTCTTTTTGAGTTTAGAAACCAATATTTACACCAAACACAACCCCACGGTTAAAGGTAGAGCCTCCCAGGTCGGGATCAATCCAGTCAATTTTGGAGTAAAGCAGGCCGGGGTTCATCAGCTGTCCAAACACCTTCATATTAGAGATGCCCAGACGGGATGCCACATTGGCGGGTAGGTTGTAACCAAGGGAAACATTCCGCAGCTTGATGAATGAACCATCCTGGTAATTCATAGAAGTACGGTACACATCTCCGTCAAAGTTGTTGTAGTTGGGACGAGGATACTCAGTACTGGGATTGTCTGGCGTCCAGTAATTCACTTTACGCTGAGCAAAACGACCTTGCAGACGCTCGGCCCCGGTTTCCACCATAAAATTCCAACGCGAGTATATAAAGAAGGAGAAATCCCAATTCTTGTAAGTGAAAGTATTGGTCAAACCTGCCGTCCATGAAGGAGCGCTGTGACCAACAATTCCTCGGTCGTTGTCGGGGTCAATTTGATAGTCGCCATCCAAATCCTTCACCCGAATGCTTCCCGGCTGGAAGGCATGACCATTGGCATTGAACTTAGCCATTTCGGCCAAATCCTCTGGGGTATCCTGCCAAATGCCATCAAATAGGTAATCGTAGCCAACGGCCAAACGCTCTCCAATGAACCAACGGTTGTTGATATCATCCACTTTACCCATCGACAGTTCTTCAATCTTGTCGCGGTTCGCTGAGAACACCAAGTCGGTAGTCCAGCTGAAATCACGGCCTCTGAAATTATAGGTATTCAAATTCAGGTCAATACCCTTATTGGATGTCTCTCCCACATTCGCAAAGGTAGTGGTGTAACCGGTAAGCGCAGGAATGCCCATCCGCATCAACAAATCACTTGTTCTGGAGGTATAAACATCCAGGGAACCGTTAATGGTGCTGTTCAGGAAACTGAAATCCACCCCCAGGTTCCACTGCGT
Source organism: Bacteroidales bacterium (assembly GCA_012838865.1). Classification (GTDB taxonomy): domain Bacteria; phylum Bacteroidota; class Bacteroidia; order Bacteroidales; family Marinilabiliaceae; genus Geofilum. The sequence continues at coordinate 3,408 of DUOK01000311.1, forward strand.
AGTTTTTTCCCAGCCCAAATCCTGGTTGGCCATTGGGTTGGGTGTAGCCAAAGAAGCATCGGACGATACATAGCCACCATCAACCGACTCTCCCCAGGTATAATACAACTGGGTAATGGCGCCCAGTGTCTGATAAGCACCAATGGCAGAGTTGCCTGTGGTACCAACACCCACACGCGCCTTCAACTGATTGACCCAGTGCACACCGGCCAAAAAGTCCTCCTGCTCCAAACGCCAGGCCAAGGCCGCCGATGGGAAGAAGTCCCATTTGTTGCCTTCAGCCAACTGGGAAGCGCCATCCCAACGGGCTGAGGCGGTCAGTAAATATTTATCGGCAAAACCATAATTCACACGGCCCATATAAGAGGTCATTGTCGTTTCCACCAGATTGGTTCCAAAACCACTCAGCGCACTCACCGAATTCAACTGGTGCCACTTCTGAGCATTCCAGGGCAGGTTCTCAGCGGTCATCTGCGAAGTCTCGGTTCGGTTAGAGGTGGCTGTCTGCAGGAAAGTCAATCCCAGGTTGTGCTGATCAAAGCTGGTATTGTAATAAACCAGGTTGTCCAGGGTCCACGAAAAACGGGAATCGGTGGAGTACTGCGCATAATTGGTTGAACCGGGCTCACCACCACCACGGTTCATCGACATAGCATCCCGGTAAATACCGCGGTTGCGCTGATAGTAATCGGGACCAAAATTCATTCTGTAGCGCAAGCCCTCCATCAGGTTTACTTCTGCAAAAAGGCTACCCAAAAGACGATACGTCTTGCGCTCATCTATCGAATATTTTTCATCCCCAATGGGGTTCAATATGTTGACGTCTCCGCCAGGCAGATTGATGCGATCGCCATTGTCGTCAAAAGGAACGGCATAGGGCAACATGCCCAATGCGGCGGCGTAAAGACTGCGTGCACCGGAGGGACTGGTAGAATCGAAACCGTACTCCTGCATACTGCTGGAAGCATTGACACTTGCGCCATACTTGAACCAGTCAACGGGCGTTACTTCTACATTCAGATTGGTACTGAAGCGCTCGAAATCCTGGCCAAGCTGGGTACCCTCCTGGTTGAGATAACCAAAAGAGCCATAAGCCAAAACATTGTCGCTACCGCCACTAACACTCAGGTTGTGCTCCTGAGTTAAGGCCGTACGGGTCACCATATCGGTCCAATCGGTCGTTGACACTCTTGAACCATCCCAACTTCCACCGGCCCAACCTTGCTCTATGTTGGCCCAGGCATAGTCGTCCATGCCAAAAATAGCCAAATCCGCATCACGGGTAGGCACATCCGGATAGCTGCCGGCTGTGCGATAAGCATCTCTTCTAAACTCGATGTAGTCCGCAGAGTTCATCATCTCCATTCTGTCGTACATCTTCTCGATGGTAAGCGTTCCCCGATAGTTCATACTCAAGGCATCCTTTTTGGCACGCTTGGTAGTTACTAAGATAACGCCATTGGCACCGCGCGATCCATAGATAGCGGTGGAAGAGGCATCCTTCAAAATATCAATCGACTCGATGTCGGCGGGATTAATATTGTTAATGGCATCCTTGCTGGCCAGAGGAATCCCATCCACTACGTAGAGCGGATCGCTGCTTGCAGTAAGGGAGCGCTGTCCACGAATACGAATGGTTCCGCTTTCACCGGGGCGCTCATTAGAGGTAATGTCAATACCTGATGCACGTCCCTGAATAGCCTGAGCCATATTGGCTACCGGCATACGCTGAATTTCTTCAGAAGAAACACTGGAAAGTGCTCCGGTAAGGTCGCTCCTTCTTTGAACACCATAACCTACTACTACAACTTCTTCCAGTCCCAACATATCCTCCATAAGGATCACGTCGATAACAGACCGACCGGAAACCGATATTTCCTCTACCTGAAATCCGATGAAAGAATATACCAAAACAGCATTGTCGTTTGGTGCCGTAATTTGGTACTTTCCGTCGATGTCAGTAATAACACCTACTCCGGGGCTCTCCTTTACCGTGATGTTAACACCGGGCATAGGAAAGCCCTGGGTGTCGGTAACAGTACCGGAAATTGCACGTCCCTGAGCTTCCAGGGAGCCTAAAGCTCCCCAAAGGAACACCATTCCTAAAAGGACCAGCCGGAAGAAACGGCCACCAAAAGAGGCCCTCCTGCTTGTTTGAGGCACTTCTCGAAGTTTTTTGTTCATAATCAGTTAAATTTGGGATTATTAAAAAACGCATCACACTTTGTGATGAAAATCAAAATTACTTGTGTTAACACCCTTTATCAATACACAAAATGGCATTTTTTTTAACCTTTTTGATACTTACGGACTCAAAAAAGCCTATTTCATTGAGTTTACGGCAATACAAGTTCGAAAAAATAAGCAAAAAAAACAAAAGTTAACAGGGTTTTGCTTAATTCCCATCAACTTTTGTTCTTAAAATACATCCCTGTTAATACAAAAACAAGGAGGTTGTCCAACCGTCACTGCTTAGAATTACTTCCCATTCAGCTTCATCATTTCAAGGCCGGCATTCAGCACCAGTCCCAAACCGTGTTTCTCGTTGTCGCCAACGGGACGGGTATAATAGAAAACCAAATCGTCAGAGATACCGGTTCCCACACAAACATTTATAAACTTCCCTTCGGGAGTAATATGATCCCTTTTAAGGGCATTCCAACCCCGCACGGCAATTCGGCCGTAAGCCGGATCAA
>DUOK01000312.1 GCA_012838865.1 Bacteroidales bacterium
GGGTATGCGCCTGGTAAAGACCGAAAAAGAATTGCTCCCCTCCCTGCTCAGGGCGCGTTCCGAAGCACGCAATGCCTTTGGCAACGAGGCGGTTTATATGGAAAAATACCTACTGGAACCCCACCATATTGAATTTCAGATTATGGCCGACAATCACGGCAATGTGGTGCATTTGTTTGAGCGGGAGTGTTCGGTACAGCGGCGTCACCAAAAGGTGATTGAGGAAACCCCTTCGCCCTATATTACAGAGGAAATCAGGGCCGCCATGGCCGAGCAGGCCATTGCGGCTGCCAAATCGGTGAAATATTCGGGAGCGGGTACCGTGGAGTTTTTGGTGGACAAGGACCGCAACTTCTATTTTCTGGAAATGAATACGCGTTTGCAGGTAGAGCACCCCATTACCGAAAGGGTAACGGGCATCGACCTGGTAAAGGCGCAAATTAAAGTGGCCAGTGGCGAAGTGCTGGCCTTTAAGCAGGAGGACATTGCGCAACGCGGCCATGCCATTGAGGCCCGGATTTATGCCGAAGACCCTGCCAACAACTTTATTCCCAGTCCCGGACTCATTCGTCACATCACCCAGCCCCTGGGTCTGGGGGTGCGGACCGACGGGTATGCCTACGAGGGCTACGAAATTTCGGTGTATTACGACCCCTTGATTTCGAAGCTGATTGTGTGGGCACCCACCCGGGCCGAGGCCATCAAACGCATGAAAAGGGCCTTGTACGAGTACAAAATTACCGGGGTAAAGACCAACATCCCCTTTGTGCAGCGCATTATGGAGGCCGAGGCTTTTGTGAAGGGCAACTACAACACTCACTTCATCGACGACAATCTGGAGCAGCTCTTGCAGCCCGAGACAGAAAACACGCAGTACGAGGACATTGCCATGATTATGGCCTATCTCGATTTCCAAAACCGGCAGCACAAGCGTATGGACTTTGGCCAAAAGGCCGGCAACCAGTCCAACTGGAAAAATTTTGGTCGTTTGTTTCGCCACAACCCCTATTAAATCGTTTGTATTATGAAGATGTTGGTAAAATCAGGCAGGCAGGAAAAAGCCGTTAAAATACTTAAGAAAGAGGGCGATTTGTTCACCATTATGGTGGGCGACCGCACTTACGAACTCGACATTGTAAAGGTCGAAGAAGGGGTTTACTCCATTCTGCACCAGGGCGAAAGCATCAACATGGAAATGATTGGAAGCGACCAACCCGGCAATTACAAGGTAAATACCTTGTACCAGTCGTACAACATCGATGTGGTGCCCGCCCTCAACCTGGCGGGCAACGGTCGCGCTAAAAAAGACAGTCACCAGCGCATTAAGGCACCCATGTCGGGCAAAATTGTGAAGCTCAAAGTGAAGGAAGGCGACACCGTTGAAGAAGGTACGCCCCTGGTGGTGCTTTCGGCCATGAAAATGGAAAACGAAATACGCAGCGAAGGCGCTGGCGTAGTGAGCAAAATTGCTGTTAAAGAAGATGATTTGGTGAAGGATGGTCAGTTGATGATCGACATTAAGGTCTGAGCGACTTAAGGCCCTTTCACAAAGTTCACAAGCCTCGGCGCAAAAGTGCGCCGGGGCTTTTTGCTCTGCCTTAAAATCCTTACTTTTGCAGCCTTAAAAATATGGTATGACCTTTAAAGACGAAATAAAGCGGCGACGCACCTTCGCCATCATCAGTCACCCCGATGCCGGTAAAACTACGCTGACCGAAAAGCTGCTGCTTTTCGGGGGTGCCATTCACGTGGCCGGGGCGGTAAAATCAAACAAAATTAAGAAGACGGCCACCTCCGACTTCATGGAAATTGAAAAACAACGGGGTATATCCGTGGCCACCTCGGTCATGGGTTTTGACTACGAGGGCTACAAGGTCAATATTTTGGACACGCCGGGTCACCAGGATTTTGCCGAAGATACTTTTCGCACGCTCACGGCGGTGGACAGTGTAATTGTGGTGGTGGATGTGGCCAAGGGGGTGGAAGCCCAAACCCGCAAGCTGATGGAAGTCTGCCGCATGCGCAACACACCGGTGATGGTCTTTGTCAACAAGCTGGACCGTCCGGGCCGCGATCCCTTTGACATTCTCGACGAAATTGAGGAGGAACTAAAAATTAAGGTACGCCCTCTGGCCTGGCCAATGGGCAGCGGCACCGAGTTCAACGGGGTGTACAACATCTTTGAAGAGAACCTCTACCTGTTTACCCCCAACAAGCAGTCGCTCGAAGAGGGCATTGAATTTAAGGACATCAACGACAAAGCCTTGCTGCAACACATTCCTGAAAATGCAGCGGAAACCCTGCGCGAAGAGTTGGAACTGGTGCAGGGTGTGTATCCGGAGTTCGACAAGGAAGCTTATCTCAAGGGTGAACTGGCTCCGGTCTTTTTTGGCAGTGCCCTCAACAACTTTGGGGTGCGCGAGCTCTTGCATGCCTTCCTGAAAATTGCGCCCTCGCCCCGCCCCTCTCAGGCCGAAACACGTGTTGTGCAACCCGATGAAGATAAATTCAGCGGCTTTATATTTAAGATCCACGCCAATATGGATCCCAACCACCGCAACCGACTGGCTTTTGTCAAGATTTGCTCCGGTCATTTCCAGCGCAACACCAACTATCAGCACGTCCGTTTGGGCAAGCAAATGAAATTCAGCAGTCCCACCGCCTTTATGGCCGAGAAAAAATCGATCATCGACGAGGCTTTTCCGGGCGACATTGTGGGCATACCCGATTCGGGCAACTTCAAAATCGGCGATTCCCTGTCCGAAGGCGAAGTGCTCAATTTTAAGGGCTTACCCAGCTTTTCGCCCGAGCTGTTCCGCTACATCGAAAATGCCGACCCCATGAAGTCGAAGCAGCTGACCAAAGGCATCGACCAGTTGATGGACGAGGGCGTGGCCCAGTTGTTTACCAATCAGTTTAATGGTCGCAAGATCATTGGCACGGTGGGCCAATTGCAATTTGAAGTTATTGAATACCGATTGCTGCACGAATACGGAGCCTCCTGTCGCTACGAACCCATTAACCTTTACAAGGCTTGTTGGATTCGCTCGACCAATAAGGCCCAACTGGAGGATTTCAAAAAGCGCAAGGTGCAGTTTATGGCCAAGGACAAGCATGGCCGGGATGTTTTTCTGGCCGACTCTTCGTACATGCTGCAGATGGCTCAGGAGAGTTTTAAAGACATCGAGTTTCACTTTACTTCCGAGTTTTAAGGGGCTGAATATCCTTGGTATTTCTGCACAAAAGCACTAAATTTACTCAAGGAGGGGGCAAAAAGGCCCCCTTGCATATGCAACCAAAGCTGGTACACTATGAGCACCAACACCTTGGAGGAGGGACTGCGACTTACCTTGGAGAAAATGGTAGAAGAAAGGGATTTGGCCATTAACCGTGCCACATCCGGTATCGCCGCCTTGTCGAGTTCGGCCCTCATTTTCTTTATCGAAAAAGCGGTGGCCAATCTGCTGGCGCCCTACCTGAGTGAAGAGGAAGACACAGTAAGTTCTGAAATCAACATTAAGCACATTAAGGGCGTTGGTGTGGGGCACAAAGTACGGTGCATCGTGCATTTGAAGTACATTGAAAAGCGCAAGCTCTTTTTCGACATTGCCGTATTTGACCATAATCACGACGAAGTAGCCATTGGAGCACATTGCCGCTACATTGTAAACAAAAAGGCTTTTGAAGCCGCACTAAAGTAATTTCTATGGAATTGGCAGAAGGATTCTGGATTACCTGGGTCATCATACCCCTCTTAATTTTTTTGGCAAGGGTTGCTGACGTAACTATAGGAACCTTACGCATTGTTTTTGTATCTAAAGGATTTAAAATACTGGCACCTATTCTGGGCTTTTTCGAGGTCTTCATTTGGCTCCTGGCCATGAGCAAAATCATTCAGAACCTCGATTACTGGTTGTATTACATTGCCTACTCGGGCGGCTTTGCTGTAGGCAACTATGTGGGCCTTTTAATTGAGGAACGCCTGGCACTGGGCTTTGTTAACATGCGCATCATCACGCACGAACTGGGCGACGCGCTTATTAAGCGCCTGGCCAACGACGGCTTTGGGGTTACCTCTAACGAGGCCATGGGCAGTCGCTCCAAGGTCAACATCATTTACTGCGTAATTAAACGGAGCGATTACAAGCAAGTGTCTGAAATCATTAAAGAGTACAACCCGAGGGCTTTCTACACCATTGAGGACATCCGTTTTGCCAATCAGGGGGTATTCCCTTCGCGGTCGGTCATGCGGGGCTATGGCTCTTTTCCCTGGCGCAATGGCAAATAAAAAAAGCCCTCCGAAATAGCTTGCAGAACCTTGCACAGTGCAGGGCAAAAGCTTATCTTTGTACTACGATCATTGACATAAAAGAAACCGCATCAGCTGCTGGTGATTGTTAAACTCAACACTAATAACATACCGAGTAAGCTATCTGTTTCAAGGACAGGCCTCAGCCTTCGGGCTCGACTTCGGTGGACAGAGGATCTTCGCGATACGGGTGCACTCAAATTCCTGTTTAATAGGAGTTTAATTAGTCTTAGCTGGTGCGGTCCCCCCATAAAAAAGCAGCCTGCGCTAACGCACAGGCTGCTTTTTCTGTTTTGTCCGTCGCCCTAACAAGCCTACAAATCACGCAATAGGCGATTGTCGCCCAACTGCGTTTGCGTTTTTCCAAATTTATCCAGAATGGCACGCAACTTTCGGTAATCCGCTGTTTCCTCAAAGTGAAAGTCGGAGGTCCCGCTCGTCTCCATTTTTTGAATGATACAGGAAACGGTCATCTGGTCAATATCAAATGCGGGGGCAAAACCGATCTCTCTTTCTCCATCGGGGTACACCACCTCTACCAAAACACCGGCATCTTCCAGCTTACGGAGCAACTCGGAGACCAGTCGAATGGGCAGTTTCAGGTCCACCGACAAGTCGGCCATGGTTGGCGCCCGTTTCTGCAACTTAAAGGCATCTACCACATTTTTAACAACCAACAGACTTACCAGTTTCCGGTAGTCGTGACTGATGCGCTGGGTGTCGGTCTCATATTCGTAACTCTTTTCGTTTTGATGGGCATACGACAATTCAGCACCCAAAAGAACCACCAGCCATGAGGAGTGCATCCAGATTAAAAACAAGGGCAGGGCGGCAAAACTACCATAAATGGCGTTGTACTTCGACATGCCAATTTGAAAGGTGATGTAGGCAAACTGCAGACCTAAAAACAGTGAGCCGGCTATGATGCCGCCAAAAATGGCCGAGGAAATCCGAACCTTGGTATTGGGCATCAGCAAAAACATGATGGAGAAAACGGCCCATATTAAAATATAGGGCGAGGCCCAGGTGATGATGGGCGTAGCTATCCGTCCCAGGTCAAAAACTTCGATGGAATTGGTTATAAAAATCATGAAGCTGGAGGACAACATAAGCAGAACGGTGGCCACCAAAACAAAAGAAATGTAATCGCTGAACTTCCGAACCATGCTGCGTGACTTTTTTACATCCCACACATCGTTGAAGGATTTCTCGATGTTGCCCAGGATGTTCATCACACTCCAGAGCAAAATTACCACACCTACCCCGGCAATCATGCCCCCCTTGGTATTGTCGAGATAACTGAGGGCAAACCCCTGCACCCAATGCACCACTTCTTCGTGCCCAACGAGGCGCTGCTGCAATTGTTCCTCCAGGGTTTCTCCAAAGCCGAAACCTTTGGCTATGGCGAAGGCCAGGGCCACCACGGGAACCACAGAAAGTAAGGAGTAATAGGTTAAAGCAGAAGCCTTAACCTGGCAGTCGTCCACCAAAAAGCGACGTATGGCCAAAACAAAAATCCGAAAGGTCCTGATCAACCAAAACTGTCTTCTGGTGCTAGCGTCCTTTCGAACCCGCCAAATGTCCTCCTCCACAAATTTCCGGACTTTCCGAATTTTATCTATCATCACGCTAAAATCCATTTAAGAAGTGAAATTGGGGCACATGCAAACAGCTGCGCATCCCCAACTAAAAAATAAATTGAAACAGCAAGCCTGTAAGCCGGATCCTGTACCGACACAAGGCCGGTGCCTGTCATTAATCTGCGGCAAGAGTCACCCCTTGCCTTTAGCGACCTACCCTTTCCGGCTGTTGCCACCAGGACGAGCAACCCTGTACCCCAAAGGGGAACCGGAATATACATGGTCTTGCAACCCACAGGACGTACGGCTACCATGGTCACCCACAGTACCGGTGGGCTCTTACCCCACCTTTTCACCCTTACCACGACAAGCGTGGCGGTTATTCTCTGTTACGCCTTGCATACCCTCGCGGGTATCTTCCCGTTAGGAAGTGTGGTGCTCTGTGTTGTCCGGACTTTCCTCCCACTGCCGAAGCAGTCAGCGACAGACCGGCTTGCTGTACAATTTATTCAATTCGGAAAGGACGATACTTCTCCAGGGGAACCAGAAAGGCATCCGGATAACCTTTAGCCTGAACCTCTGCCAAGACCCTGAGCGCATCTGCCCCGTCAACATTCTCTACACAATAGCGATAAATCTTATCCCGCATATAATACTCCTGAACACTGCTGAACTCTGAGAACTCAGACACATACACCGGAAAGCGATAGGCAGCCAACTGCACGGTATAGCTTGTGCCTGCAACAGGAGCCGCGTTTTTATCGATAACCGGCGTCTGAGCCGAACCCTTTAATGTTATCTTTCGGGTATTTAAAACAAAAGCATCGGTATAGCCCTGTGCCCTAAAAGCTTCCAGCTCACGGGCCGCATCAGAAAAGGAGGCGAAAGCACCAACGGTGTAACGCACAAAACCATCGGTACAAACAAATTCCCGTACCTGGTCCAACTGTTGAAAAAAGGAAGCGTTTTGCGGAGGCTCCTTTAGTGCAACAACCTGAATGGTATAATGCGGTGCGCGAACAACATCTTCGGTGACTATCTTTCTTGAACTTCGTAAATGAGCCAGCTTATCGGCCTGAGCCGAAAAGACTGAAAACATAAACATCAGGCTTATTAAGGTTTTTACCAGCTTCATTGCAAGTGAGTTTTATTCAAAATTCTAAATATACATCTCAGTTAAGGGAACGCCAAACCACTACTTCGAGGCGACGGTTGGCCAAATGCTCCTGTTCGCTGCAAACTTTCCCTCTGCGACAGGAATTTTCGGGATAACGCTCTCCATAACCACGGGGAATAACGTTTGCATCGGGCACCCCTTTGGTCAACAGGTAAGTCTTGGCCTTTTCTGCAACTTCCTGAGAAGTCTGCAGGTTGGTCAGCCGATTGCCTCTGGCATCGGTATGTCCGTTCAACTTAATAACGATGTTGGGATTGGCCAGCAGGTAGGCGGCAATTTTATCCAATAAAGCCAGCCCCTCCTGGGTTATCTGGTCGTTCCTATACGGAATGGACAAGCCACTGATTTCGTTCAGATCGGCCTGCTTAAACACGGGGCGAAGTGCGAAACCCCCGGCAGCTACTTCTTGCAAGTCCAAAATACCAACAACAGTCTTTCGGGTATTGAAATCGGCTTTTTCCACACTTACTTCAAACTCTTGTCCCTCTCTGCGATAAGTATCGGGAATAGTAATATTAAAACGTCCATTACTCCCGGTGGAGGCCTCGCCTACCACGCTGCCTGTAAA
>DUOK01000313.1 GCA_012838865.1 Bacteroidales bacterium
CGCAAACAGTTTGTGAATATTGTAGAGCGGCACCCATTTTCCGTTAAGCGAAAAGAGTCCGGCATTAATTCTTCCTGCTGCGATGTCTTCCCACATAGCTTTACCGCCCGGAACACCGCCTACATAGCCATCGGGGTCTGCCTCCTGACAGCGTTGTAATTCGTCGAGCATGTACTGCAGCCGCTCTGCAGCTTCCTGGTGGTCCATAGAAGCCGTCATCAGGGCCAGGGAGGTCAAATAGTGGCCGGCGGTGTGCCCGTCCAGTCCAGTGTTTTCCCAGTTGCCGTAGCGTTCGGCCTTGGGCTCCAGACCAGCTTCTGCCAAAAAGGGAGCAAGTAAACGGTCGGGGTTGTGGGCCATAACATAGGCCGCATTCATTTCAGCGGCATGGGCGAAGGGCCCATCGAGCAAACGAACCGCCGAAAGCGGAAAGCTTTGGGGCCGGGGACTTGGTTCCGGAGCTTGTTGCCGACAGCCAAAGGCCAGGGGCAAAGCTATCAGGAGTGCAAAAAGGAGTACTTGTTTTTTTTTCATGATTCTTTGGAGTTTGTCGTTAATACCAGACAGGCATAAAAATAGTAAAAAATACTTTAATGCATTTTTAGTCTTTGGCTGAACTTTATTTTCTTTGTAATGTTGTGAATTTATTAAGTACTACTTAAATCTGCAAGTATGAATCGACTGGTAGCTGTTAAAAAGCCGACCGATATTTTTGAGTCTTACCGTGAGTCCCCCTTTGAAGCCCTTTTATCTTACCATAATTTTAAACAGACTTTTCCTGAATGTTCAAAGGCTGAGCTTTTGGTAAGTATGTGCATGGACAACCGAAACCAGCTGCACATCCCCAATAATTTCGCTTTTATATTACGCTCGGGCGGTGCCAATCTGCGACACAATGAGTTTAAGGTGTCCTATGCGGTGGCTGTTGGTGGGGTGCGGTTTTTGGCCATTATTGCCCACAGTCAGTGTGGTATGGTTAATTTGCACCAGCGCAAAGACAAGTTTATAGATGGCTTGGTTAAGAATGCCGGATGGGATCGCGAATTTGCCGAGGACCATTTTAATCAGTTTTCCCCAATTTTTGAGATCGGCAACGAAATTGACTTTCTGTTGTCTGAGGTCACTCGCTTACGCAATCGTTATCCGGGTATCGCCATTGCCCCCTTTTATTATCGGGTGGAGGATCACCATTTGTACCAGGTACTGGAATAGAAAAAGAGCTTGTTCGTTGTAACGAACAAGCTCTTTTTTTGAAAGAATACTTCGGCTTATTCCACCCAAATGCGTCTGATGCTCAGATCTACCGGTTGGGCTTGTTGCTGGCGAATGGAAAATTGAAGGGTTTCCATTCTTTCTAAAGCAGGTTCAAAATGTCCTGCCGTTTCATGAAAATAGGGCATAAAACCCGGATAAGGTCTTTTGATAAGAACGAATGCCCCTTGTTTTAGCTTTTCTAGGGGCAGCCTCAGTTCTTTTTCACCAGGCTGTAAGCGGGCCTTCGTGGTAAAGGCAATACCCCTGTCGTCAATCAGTCCCACCTCTATTTCCAGCGGCTGGTCTCCTTTGTTTTCTGCGGCTATACAAAGCATCTCTTTATGTGCCAGTTCCGCTGTACGACCACCTGTTTGTTGCTTAAAAAAGTATTTAAAGCTGAAGTCGTGAACGACCGTACCCCTGTGTTCGTATTGGGGCAATTGTGTCATATTGATGTGCCACGAGGCAGCGTTCATTCCTTCGGGGAGCAGTTGCAGACCCGGATCCCATTGGTGTAAGGTCGCTTCTAAATGGATTGCAGCGTCCCACAAAAGCAAGGGCGCTTCTTTTGAGGTGAATAGGGCCTCAAATTGCTGCCTCCAATCGTGGTGCCAGTCGCCGGGGCGACTGAGGGTTCCTCCCGGAAAAGTGAGGGTGGAATCGGGCCACTCGGCAATAATGCTGTAGCGCACCATGCCTTCGGTCGTCATGCTGCTGTCGAGTTCCACCCGATAGCGATCCTGTCCCAGGTAGCTGGCTTTTAGTTCAGCGGGACGAGAGTTTCCTGTAAATGTCACGCTCACTTTCGTGGGCTGTTTATTGGCAATCAGCTCAAAATCGAGCACGGCGGGACGCTCGGCGGTAAAGTTGCGGGGACTGAAATTGTGCAGGAGGGGAGCGGGTAAATTGGCTTCCGGAGCAACAAATTCGTCAAGGGCAAAGCGACCCAAGTCTGCATTGTTTTGGATGTGTGTCCTATTTCGTTTGTGCTTTAGGAGGTAAACACCAGGAAAAATTTTGAACCGACCTGCTTCGGCCTGCGTATTGTATTGGTTTCCGGCATTAAGACCTGCTATGCTGAAGTCGGACCCCAGATCTTCCATTGAAATGGCCATGGCTCGTTCCTGCCAGGTAACAGCTGCAACCTGGCGGTGTGGACTTGCAGGTGCGTATGGGTCGTCCAATTGGTGGGCGTCGGGCATAACTTCCAGTCGCCACAATCCCTTTTCTATTTTGTCTAAAAAATAAGCACCTTTTCCATCGTAGGCAACCAAAGGAGAAGACCCGTAGCCGGCTACTTGTTCCAGTTGCTCTGGTGCAGGTGGCAGGCTTGTGGTGTGGTTGGAGTAGAAAAAATGTTTTTCGTTGACCCATTCGCTGAGGTCCTCACTGTAGCTGATGCGGGCGTCCCCAAAGTCAAGATTGTTGGGCAGTTGGCCAAAATCTCCATATCTGGGCAGCTTGCGAAAGACTTCTCCTGCTATTTTCAAGCCCAGTGCCTTTTGAGGGGCGTAGGGCATACTCATATAATGGGTGCCGTAGTTGGTGTTGTAGGGGGCCAGAAACTGGGCGTCGTAGTCGAAATGGGTGGCCAGTTGCATTCCGGCCGATCTGAAACTCCTGGCCATGGCCGGATACATATAGGCTTGGCCAATATCTGCGGGGTCAAACTCATACACGATTTTAACTTGCTTTTTAAAGTCCTCGTTTTCAGCAAAAGGAAGGTGGTATTCGTCGACATGCGGCAAGAAATTGCCTTGTAATTGGCGGTTGGCCACCAGGTTGGTGGGATACCACTGAAAAGTGCCGCCCTGAACATCCGCATCAAGGTAGGCATCCAGCAGATGTATGCTGTGGCTCATGTTGTAGAGGATGGGGGTGCGGGTGCCGGTTGAGCGCATCGCGGCCACCATCCGGTTAATGTAGGTGAGTACTTCTTTTGTACTGCCTCCGTGGTGGGGTTCGTTGCTGACTTCAAAGGCCAATATGGAAGGGTCCTCATGGTAGGCCAGGCCCGTATAAGGGTTAACGTGATTAAGAAATTGTTCCAGGTAATTTTCCTGAGCCCGAATGGCTTCGGGGTGAGTAAGGCATCCGGCCTTTCCATATTTGGTGGCAAAGCCGGGTGTGGCTTCATCTGGTTCGGGCCAGCCGTTGCCCCAAAATGCGATGGGGGTGATGACGAAACGAAAGCCTCTCTGCTTCATTTGGTGGATGGTGTAATCGAATAAACGCAGATGTTCATTTTGCAGGAGGTTGCCTAAGGTGTCGCTGATTTCCGTATCCCAAATATGTACACGATACAAGTCAAGCCCCAGACGTGCCATGTGGTAGATGTCCTGATTGATGGCTTCCTCCGGATGCACACCCATACGGTTGGCCATGCGGTAGGCATGGGCAAAAGGCAGAGAGTAATTGGCACCAAAGCCAGTGAGTTCTGCATCGTTGCTGAGTTCGCGCAGCACGCCTTGCGCATCGGTATAGCTGCCCTGCCCGGATCTGTTTTGGGCTTGAATAAATAGGGGAAGTAGGGAGAAGAGTAGGATCGATTTAAAAACGTTACACATAATTGTCGCCTGTTTTAGAGGAATACTCAAATATAAGATCTTTCTGATAGAGCTGGATCGTAGTTAAAGAAACAGGGGCTTGCGCCCCTGTTTCTCGTTTTTTTATCAGGGTGTGTTATAGCGCTTCAAAGGTGAGATTGTGCGTATTGAAATCCACCTTCAGCAAATAGTTGCCGTTTTCCAGGTTGTAGTTGATGTTGGCGTCCTTGTATAGAAGTCCGCCTTCATTGGCTCCAAAAAACAGATCCCAGTTGTTGTTCAACAGTATTTTGAACCCCCACTCAGAGGGTGCACTGATGCTGACTTCAGCCGTAAAAACGCCCTGGGTTTCACCAGCAGTCAGGGGGCTAATGCTTGTCCAATCATCGTTAATTCCGCTGTAGCCCACCTCGGTTATTTCCATATATTGATAGCTGAGGTTTTTCAGGTCGGCCTCAATGAGCCAGAGGCCAGCTTCCGGAGCTGCAATGTTCTCTGCTTCAGATGGCGGAGGCATTAGGGTGCCCGCTGTTTCGCCTTGCTTGTATTCGCTGCCCCAGTTTTCAGCTTCCAGCATCATCACATAACCCCATTCGGAATCTACATTAACAATACCAGCAAAAGTTGAGTCCAGGTCGCTCTGAAGACGCAGATACGTGTCGAAAGTCCACCCTCCGCGAATCAGATCGTCGATACCAGGCAAATAAAGTTTGTCGCTGATGGGGTCTTCAATTACGACCTCGCCCTGTTCGAGGGTATACTGAAGGTTGGCGGGATCGGCCAGGTGAAGGGTCAACGTATAGGTGCCTGCTTCATTTACCGTAAAGCTGCTGCCGCTTTCGTTAAGCTGGTAATTCAGGATACCATCGGTAGTTGCAGGAGAAAAGTTGATTTCTCCTGCAACTGCTGCTTCATCGTTGGTGCCGGTACTCACGTTGTAGGTTTTCGTATTGCTGCCAACGGTAAATGTGGCCCCGGCTGTTTCTGTTGTGAAGGTCAGTAACCAGGCGGTCTCTGCCTTCAGGTACGTGAATTCGCCAGTCACATTGCCACTTGCTGTGAGCCCTTCGATCAGTGTGGCTGTCCATTCTGCAGTTTGGGTGTTTACAGTCGTGTAGTAGCACCCTCCAATTCCGGGAAACCAGAGGTTCCAGTGACTGGCCGTTTCTTTACTCAGGCGGAATTCATTACCATCCTCACCCACATTGCCCCACAAGGTGCCATCCCCTTCTTTGAGAAACCAGTTGGCCCAGGCTGAGGCGTTCATAAAACCACTGTAAATGCCGTCGCTGTCTGGTGCATACAAATAACCGCTTTCTTCACCACCGGCATTAACAATAAAGCCTTTGCTCATGTCGGTTTCAAAAGGCGTTACCATTACCGAAAGTACATTGCTGTAATGCGCTTCGGTATTTTTGCCCAAGGCCATATTGGCTCTGAAGTAGAGGGCTGAGGATTTACCTGCCTCCAGTCCCAGATTGAGGGCCAGGGTATTTAAGGCCAGTCCACTCATTACATGGGGGTTGTTGCTTGGGGCTATGGTGCTGAAAGTGCCGAAATCCTCGGAGGCGGCCGCTTCTAGGCTAACCAAGGGCAGGGAGGAGGGTGCCTTCATGGAAGGATTGCTCAACATCAGATCGCTTTCGGTCCAGGCAAAAGCCAGAACCGCACTTTCCTGATTGCCGGCATTAAGCACTATTGTGTTGTTGTTGACCGTTAGCTGACCGGCCTCAAAATCAGATACGGTAATTAAATCACCTTCTTTTTCGCAGGCTGAGGATATCAGCAAAAGAAAAAGTGTCGGGAGATATGGAATGAATCGTTTCATCTTTCTCAGGTTTTGTATTAGTAATCTTCATTAAACAGGTTGGGATTGGCCGACAGCTCCGTGGCCGGAATGGGGTAGATGCGGTAGCGTTGATCTACAGCCTTGCCGTCTTTTACTCCGCCCTTCCATTGCCAAAGGTATTTGTCGCTTGTAAAGGCGTCGAAACGAATCAGGTCCGTGCGTCGCACCGCCTCCCAATACAGCTCTCTTCCCCTTTCGTCCAAAAAGAATTTAAAAGGAATGCCATCCACCGTAGCACTCAGGTCGTTCAGACTGACTTCAGGTGCATTTCGGTTGATGCGCAGTTCGTTAACCAGATCCAGGGCCTGATCAAGATCTGTATTACTGCGCAAGGCTGCTTCGGCATACATCAGGTAGGCATCGGCCAGACGGAAGAGCGGGAAATCGATGTCTACACCATCGGTTTCGGTGTTGGAGGCCACGTCTCCATCATCAGTCAGGTTGCTCCATTTGGTTACAAAGTAGCCTCCGGCACGATTATCAACTCCTTCGTCCATGTATTGCTGCTGTCCCTCGGTAAAAAAGAGCGCGCGATCGTCGTTAAAGCCATCGAACAAAGCGGGGAATTCACCACGCACACGGAACATGCTCCAGGCGCTGGCAACGCCCACTGTTGCTGCTGCAGGGCCATAATCGGTGTCTACCTGGCCACAGGTCAGGTAGGTAGTGGCGCCCCAGGAAACAACGTTGCGGCTGTCCACCACCAGTGGAAAGATGATTTCCTGTCCCGCACCCACGCGCTTGTGGTTGTCTGCATTGAACAGTTTGGTGTAATCGGCCTCCAGGGCATAGCCTTCGTCCAGCACTTTCTGGGCATAGGCCATACAATCCTCATTGCGGTCTCCCGCTCCATAAGTCTCAGCATTCAGGTACATACGTGCCAGAAGCATCCAGGCCGCGGCTCTGGGGGCATGGCCGTACTCTGTATTGGCGGCAGAAGGCAGGACTTCTCCTGCTGCTTTAAGTTCGGTCTCCAAAAAGTTGAAGATGTCCATCGCTTCCCAACGCTCGGGCAAACGGGAACTTCCAATCAGGTTTTCGTCGGCAAAAGGAATGTTGTGAAAGAGATCCATTGCATGGAAGTAGGCCAGCGCACGCAGGAAACGGGCTTCCGCACGATAGTTACGAATGGCTGCCTGCTCGGCCTCGGTGAAGCCTGCAATGCGCTCGTCCGTGCTGTTTTTTAAAAACTCATTGCACAGCGAAATCGAATAGTAGGAGCGGTAGTACATATCGGCTACCCAGGTATCCTGAGCGTCCCAGGTCAGGAAGGTCAGGTTGCCAATGTTGTCCCCTTCAATCCAGGTGGATCCAATCTCATCGGTGCCAGCTTCTTGCATATTGAAATAGCAACGCATGTAGTCGTAACCGTTGTTGCTGCTCAAGTCGGGATCTTCTCCTCCCTTGCCTTGTCCTGCCGTTACAAAGGATGCGTAGCATTTGGCCAGGGCGCTGAGGTAGTTGCCGGGTTCGGCGTATACCGACTTTGAGGTCTCTTCAATATTTGGATATTGATTGAGATCGTTGGTACAGGCCGAGAAAGCAGCCAACGCGGCGAGCACCATGGTGAATATTTTTATTTTTTTCATTGCTTACTTTTTTTATTGCTGTTGTTTTCGATTTAGAACTCCAGGCCCAGATTCAGTGAAAAGATGCGGGGACGAGGATAAAAGGAAAGATCCATTCCGTTAGGCACTTCCGGGTCTACCCCGCTGTACTCGGTCAAGGTAAAGACGTTTTGCACCATGGCGCTCGCATTCAACTTGGCCCACGGGGTGATATTGCCAAAATTGTAGCCCAAGGTTAAGTTGTCCATTTTAAGGAAGGAGGCATTTTCGACATAATAGTCCGACAAGTACTGACGACTGTTGAAGCCCGTCTCTAAATAGCTCTTGTGCAGATTGTTCAGCTGGTAGGAGTTGTAGGACATGGTGCCAAGGGCTCCGGTGTTCATAGCCATTCCGTTGTACACATAATTGCCAATATTGGCACGGAGACTGGTGCTCATGCTCCATTTCTTGTAGCGAAGGGATGTGCTGAAACCCAGAATGTAATCGGGTGCAGGCGAATTGTAGCGGTACAAATCGTCGGAGTTGATCCTGCCGTTGGCGTCGATATCGGCATAGGCCCCTTCAATGGGACGCCCCTGTTGGTTGTACAATTGGTGGTAGACATAAAACATATTGGGGGCGTAACCCTCTGTCAGCACCTGAAAGTAGTAACTGTCGATGCCTGGTCCAACCGACGTATTGGTGATTTCGGTACCGTCAATTATCGACAGGTTTTTGATGGTTTGGGTCAACCAGCTTGCGTTAATGCTGATGTCCCAAGTCCAGTCCCTGGTAACCACCGGAGTTGCCATCAAACTTAACTCCCAGCCTTCGCTGTCCACATTGCCAACATTGGTCAGAATGGTTTTGTCGAAGTTGGTTCCTGCCGGGGAAGGTACACGGGCCAGCAGATCTTCGGTTTGTCTGGTGTAGTACTCTACCGAACCCGACAGACGGTTGTTGAAAAAGCCAAAGTCCAGACCGAAGTTGAAAGCCTTGGTGGTTTCCCATTTTAAGTCGGCAACATAAGCTTCAGGTCGGTAGGTGTTGACCGGCGTGTTGCCAAATATGTACTGGGCCCCGGTTTGACTGATGGTATACACCGGCAGGTAGCCATAGTTGCCGATGCCTTCCTGCTGACCAGTAATGCCGTAGCTGGCACGTAGTTTCAGGTTGCTTAGCGCATAAAATCTGCGCAGGAAACCTTCTTCCGACATACGCCAGGCCAGCGCCAGGGAAGGGAAAGTCCCCCAACGATTTTCCTTACTGAAGCGTGAGGTGCCGTCTTGTCGGATGGTAGCCGTAAGCAGATATTTCGAGGCCAGGGCGTAGTTGGCTCGACCATAATAGGAAAGAAGGGTGTGGCGTTGGTCACTGGCTTTAATTGCGTTTTGCGAGACACCGGCTGCATTAAATTCTTCGTAAAAGGGTGATGTGCTCTTCCAGCTTTGGTAATCGTAACCTGCAGTCAGGTCCAGAGTGCTGTTGATGCCTTCCAAATCCTTGTTGTAGTTGAGGTATGTGGTTAACAGTTTGTTCTCCTTTTCCTGGGGGCCATAGCCGTAATCGCGTCCCCCCGAAACATAGTATTGGGCTGCATAATCAGGAACATAAATATCGCCCTCACCCTTTGCATAATCGTAGCCCAGTGTGGTTTGCCAGCGCAAATCGGGCAAAAAATGAAACTGGTAGTTGACATCCAAATTACTGATTAGGCGCTGAACGGTACTGCTCGAGTTGTAAAATTCGACCAGTGAAACCGGATTGATGACTCCCGAGGTTACCGGATTTCCCTCGCTGTTAATGGCTTCGTTGTAGCCGCCGTAGCCTTGATTTCCTGAATAGACGGGGATGGTGGGGTTGAAAGTTGCGGCCGCCCAAATGGCATCGGTGGCGGCAAACTTATTGTTGTTGTGCGAGCCCTTTAATCCCAGATTCAGCTTCAGGTGGTCGTCAAAGAGCGCTGGTGAAAGCGACAGGCTTCCTGTAATCCTTTCAGCCTGGTCGTATTTCAATATCCCATTTTGATTGTAATAGCCTATGGAAAAGCGGTAGGGAAGTTGGAAAGCCTCACCCGACATGCTGAAGTTGTTGTCGCTGCCAAAGGCCATTTGGTAAATTTCCTCATTCCAGTTGGTGCTGGTGTTGCCCAATAGCGCCTGTTGATCTTCACTGCCCATCTTTTCAAGCACCTCGCGAAATTCTTCGGTAGATAACATCTCGGGCAGTTTGGTTTTTACTTGCAAGGAATTTGTTGTGCTAAAGTTGATGCGGGTTTTGCCCCCTTCTCCTTTTTTTGTCGTGATTAAGATAACCCCATTGGATGCCCTTGAGCCATAAATGGCCGTAGCTGAGGCGTCTTTCAATACCGTCATGCTTTCGATGTCGTTGGGGTTGATTAGACTCAGGAAGTTGTTGCTGTTCCCACTGATTCCGCCCGTTTCAAGGGGGACTCCGTCGAGGACAATCAGCGGATCGTTGCTGGCGTTGAGCGAAGCGCCTCCTCTGATTCGGATGGTTGATCCGGCTGTGGGGGAGCCACTTCCGGACATGATTTGCACCCCGGAAACCTTGCCGTTGATCAGCTGTTCGGGAGAGCCGATGATGCCCTGGTTAAAGTCCTTGCTGCTCACATTGGAGACAGCTCCTGTCAGGTCGCCTTTTCGCTGCATCCCGTAGCCAATGACTACCACCTCATCGAAACTGATGAACTCGGGGCTGAGTTCAAAATCTACACGGACGCGACCGGAGACCGGCATGCTCTGCGTCTGAAAACCCAGGTAGGATACCAGCAGGACCTCGTTGTCGGTCACTGAAATGGAGTAGCTGCCGTTGATGTCGCTTGTTACTCCCCGGTTGGAGCCTTCGACGACAATGGCTGCGCCGGGTATGGGTTCCCCGGTCCCGGCTTCTGTGATGGTACCGCTTACTGTTTTCTGTTGGGCCGATAGCATTAGGGCCATCCCCCAGAAAAGGAAGAGTATGCCCCATCGTCTGTTGTTACTGTTTTTCATCAGATAAGGAATTTTGAAGTTTAAGGTAAATCGTTTGTCGTAGGGTGGGCAGATCGGCACAATAGGCCGTGAGTTCTAATTGTCGTTGTTGTCCGGTTTGAAGAAAGATGGCTGCCCGTCCCGCCTGACTTATTGCCGGGTTGGTCCCCAGAAGATGGGCATCACCCTTTATTTCGAAAACTATTTTCTGTCCCGATTCCGGCCAGATGGTTCCCTGTTCGTCCACCAGGTCGGCATGCAATACCACCAGGTCACCACCGGTACGTGTTGGCAATTGCTGCTCATCAAGATGCAGGTTTAGGCGCTGGAGCGACCTAGGGGTATGGCGCTCGGTTGCGGCCAGCATTTCGTCGTTAATGAAACCCTGGGCAATTATTTTTCCCGGGCGAAAATCATCGAGCATAAAGGTGAAGGGGGCCTGTTGCAGGTGGGCTGTTGCATAGTTCGAGTCCGGGCGTTGTCGGCCATAGGGCTGTCCGTTCACAATCAACTCTACCTCCTGGCAGTTGCTGTATACTTTAACTTCTTTACACTCGGCCTTATAGAACCGGTTGGCGATATAGATAAAGGGGCTTGCTCCTGCTTGCTCAACACTTATTTGACTCTTATGCAGGTAGTAGGCCTCGTGGGGACGACGATAGGTATCAAACAGCACATTTGTGCCGTCCCGATTCGGTGAAGGTGCCAAACAAAATATCGGTATTTCCCCTACATTCTGATTCGTGACCAAACTCATATTTTCCTGTTTCAATGCACGCAGCAGGGCGTCGTCCAGGGCCGCACTGTCGCAGCTCAGGAAGATGCTGTTGAATCCGGCTTCCCTAATCTTTCGCAGGTCGCGTTGAATGGCTGTTTGTAATGCAGCGTCTTTATTGTCTGGGAAATTGGCCGCATAGATGATGGTTTGCAACTCCTCTTTGGGATAGGGGGCGGACGTATCGATTTGGGCGTCCTCCGTAATAAGTGTTGACTGGTCCTGACGTGCTCTGATACAGGCCGGGAGCAGCAACAAGGCCAGAAAAATAAGGATAAGAAGTGGGCATTTGAACATGGCCTTTGGTAGCTTTAGTAGGGGTGACTTAAGTAATCAAGGACGGAGGTCGCCCTTCCCTGAAAATCGAAAAAGGCCACATTTTCCCAGGACGATCCGGTTCCCCAGCCGTCATTCATTGTGGAGCTGATCCACGCGGGTTCCCAGTAGATAACACCAAGTACTCCAGCCTCCTGCATGTTTTGATTGAGGGCTGTCATAAATTGTTTTTGACCCTCCACCGTATAGTCGAAATCCTTTACCGGTTCCTGATCAAAATATATGTTGTTGTAGCTGTCGTTGTTGGCTGAGGTAAAAGGGTAAGCAGTTTCCAGGACCATAAAATCTTTTTGGTGGGTCTGGCGCAGGCTTTTGAGCAGATCCGGTAAGGCATCAAAACTTATTGTGCTGTGCCAGATGTGATAGTAGGACACTCCCATTATGTCAAAATCACTCACGCTACCTTTAGCCATAATATCCCGAGTCCAGTGATCCAGGTTTTTGGGGTCGGCCACATGCAGGATAATCTTTGTGGGGCGACCAGCAAGGCCATCAATGTCGCGTACCGCCTGAATGCCTGCGTTTACCGCTTTTCCGAAATTGCTCCAGTGACCCTTGCAAACATCCAGGTTTGGAAAGCCCTCGGGCAGATTGGTGCGCAGCATTCCGCAATTGGTCTCGTTTCCTATCTGAACAAGCTCTGGCAGCAATCCCTTTTCGTAAAGGTGCAGCAGCGTGGAATAGGTATAAGTATAAATAGAGTCACAAAGCACCTCAATGTTGGTAATTGCTTCCCAGGCCTTCGGCAGGTCCTGGTGGCCCGGGTCTGCCCAGGTGTCCGAATAGTGGAAATCGAGCAATACTTCCATACCTGAGAATTTTGCTCTTCTGATGCTTTTCTCTACATCACTGAGGCCGCTATAGTGGTTCCCTCTTGTATTCTCAGGCGTGTGCCAAAGGCGGATACGTGCCAAATTGGCCCCCTTCTGTTGCAAGAAAATGTAGGGGTCGATTACTGTGCCTTTTTCGTCGCGATAAACGCCACCATTGTCCTCTACCTGATTAACGTATGACAGGTCTACCCCGTGGTAATATGCACTTGCCGGCTGATCGGGTTCATTGGGTTGAGGGGGCTGGGGCTTAGGCTGGTCTTTGTCGCCTGAGCAGGCCATCAACATAAGGCCCAGAAGGGCCATAAACAGGTAAGCGCTTTGCTTAATTTCTTGCATGGTGCTAAAAAATGTTTAAGTGTGGTAAAAAATCAACATCAAAGATATGTGCGTCCTGGTTTAAGGGCTTTACAGGAACTTACATATGTTTGTCCAAATCTTACATCTTTGTTTTGTATTGTTGAAATATTGTGCTAGTTTTCTGGTCTTAAGTTGTTTGGGTGTTTACATTTTCTTCCACTATGAAGCTTGTTCCTTTTTTTGCTTACTTATTTTCTCCTGTGTGCCGCGGCATAATTTTACTGACCTTGCTTGTTCCAGGAAACCTTTTGACCCTGCAAGCCGAATCAACATCGGCCTTGTATTTTATGAATCTTACCACCCGGGAGGGGCTCAGTTCCAATGTAACCAACTCTATTGTACAGGATGCTTATGGTTTTGTGTGGATTGGTACGCAGGAGGGCCTGTGTCGTTTCGATGGGTATAAGATGCAATATTTCAGAAGCGGGAACGGTGTTGCTGCACTGAGCTCGGATAATATCAGTTGTTTGCTTTTGGATGGTGACCGTTTGTGGGTGGGCACCTGGGAAGGTTTAAATGTTGTAGATGTACGGACCTTTGAAACAAGAAGGCTGGAAACAGGGAAGGCCCGGGTTATCAGAACATTATTTCGTGATGAAGAAGGCAGGGTATGGGCCGGCACATCAGAAGGGGCTTTGGTTTACGAAAAGGGCAGAGATATTATGCACCGAATCACTACCTATAACAGTGATTTGAGTCATAATATGGTACGTTCGTTTTGTCAGACACCGGATGGGGCCGTTTGGATAGGTACTTACGACGGTCTAAATCGATATTTTGAAGGTGGAATGGTGAACTATCGCCTGAAAGGAGATTATAAGCCTTTGATGGAGAACAATCTTATTTGTTCAATTCTGCCGGTTCCTGGCAAAGAGGACCATTTATTGTGGGTGGGAACAGAAACCGGACTGGTGGCTTTTGATTACGTGACAGGGAGTCAGCACCATTACAACGCCACCAATACGACTTTCAGCAATGAGGTTATTAAAACCATATATGCCCCCAACGACAGTGTGTTGTTTCTGGGTACCGATTTCGGACTAAATGTTTTTCAGCCCGAGTCCGGGCGCAATGAGGTTTATTATCACGACCCTCTTATCAGCAGCAGCATTGGAAGTAATGTAGTTTGGGAGATCTTTGAGGACAGACAGCAGCGTTTATGGTTTATTACTTCCAATGGAGTTAGTATTCTCAACCATGGGGCTCCTCTGTATACTTTGCATGAAGAGTTTTTTTCTGACCAGACCCCGCGGGTGGGTAATCAGGTTCGCGATATTTTAGTCAGCCGCAAGGGCGATGTTTGGCTGGCTTCCATACACGGGGTTATACAGCACCGCAAGGGTTCTGATCAAAGTACTACTTTTTCGGTTGGAGAAGCCGGTCCAGGGAGGCTGTTGATAGATAATGTTTATTGTTTGCAGGAAGACGAGCAGGGTCGTATCTGGATAGGGACCGCAGCGGGCTTAAATGTATGGGATGAAGCCAGGCAACAGATGTATGCCATAACCGCTTCCCGTGAAAATGGTTTACACAGCAATTACATCAGCAACTTTTTATTGGATGACGACGGAACGCTGTGGTTGGTGGCTTGGGAAGGAGGCCTTTATCGTGGGCGGTTTCTGAGGGATGATCCTTCCAGTCTTTCTTTTATCAGGATGGATGAAGACGGCGATGGGAGAGTTTTGTTGAACGATTCCCTGGTGTATTATGCCAGTCGCAGCGGTTTATTTGCCTTTGATAAAGAGCGTATGGGAAAGCGGCCGGTGAGCAAGGTGAACGATTACTTGAACAGTCGTTATATTTCTGGACTTACTGCGGACGCCACAGGATGTTTGTATTTGGGTATGGAGAACGCACTTTTGAGGTATTGGCCCCAAAACGACAGCCTCGATGTGTTGACCATTAACACGGGACGTCTTGAAAAGTTAATGAATTTGCATTGTGATAGCAAGGGGAAGGTCTGGGCCAGTACCCAACGTTCACTCTTGAATATCGATCCCTCGGACAGGACCTTTGCAACGCTCCCCTTGATTCATTATGCGCCCATCAACAGCTTTTATGCGTATGCCAGCACGCTTTCGACTGAGGAGCGCCTATTGGTTGGGGGCGATAACGGCTTTGTGGAGCTGGACGTGCATAGTTTTGCTCCCGACACCAATCGTGTGGAGGTCTTGCTAACCGGCTTGCGCATCAATAATGAAGCAGTTCGTGCTTCTGATTCCAATCTGGTGCTCGATCGCGATCTGGCCTTTAAGGATAAACTGTTTTTGGACTATCAGCAGAATTCGGTGACCATTGAGTTCTCCACACTTGATTATCTTTTCCCCGGGGAGAGTCAGTTTGCCTACCGGCTGTTGCCTCTTCAGGAGCAGTGGCAGCGAACCTCCGGAGCAGAGAATTTTGCTGTTTATGCCAATCTACGGCCCGGGAAGTATCTTTTTGAGGTCAGGGGCTCCAGCCACTTGGGCAACTGGAGCAAGGTACGGCAACTGCAACTGGTGGTAGCCCCACCCCTTTGGTTAAGCAGAGGTTTTATTGTCTTGTATCTGGTGATGATAGTCGTGAGCCTTTATCTGGTTTTTCGTTTGTTCAACTATCGGCAGCGGCTGCATTCTGAATTGCAGCTGGTGCGACTCGAAAAGCAACACAGCGAAGCCATTTACCAAACTCGTTTGCAGTTTTTCACCAATATATCACATGAGTTTCGTACCCCTTTAAGTTTGATCATTCCCCCGGTTAAGGAACTGTTGAAGAGTTCAGAGGGCAGTGAGCGACAGCAAAGAATGTTGCAAATTGCTCACCGAAATGCACAACGCTTGTTTAAGTTGGTTAATCAGTTGCTCGATTTTCGTAAGCTCGAGAATGCGGGTTTGGATGTGCAGGCACTTAAGCTGGATTTGGTGCCTTTCCTTGAGAATATCTTTAGGGCTTTTGAGGATTTGGCTTCGAGACATGAAATTGCTTATTCCTTTGCTTTGGATAGAGCGGCTTTAGAAGCTGATGTGGATGCGGCTAAGGTGGAAACAATTGTGTTTAACCTTCTTTCTAATGCCTTCAAGAATACGCCCTTTGGCGGCAAGATTGTTTTGTCCCTTTCCCTGGAGGGGGAGCAGGTGGAGATAGCTGTTATTGATAATGGAGAGGGTATTTTGCCCGAAGACCAAGAGAAGATCTTTGAACAGTTTTTTCAGTCGGTAAGAGGTGCAACCGAAAAAATCGGTTCGGGTATAGGCTTAACGCTGGCCAGAGAGTATGCACGGATGCATGGTGGCGATTTGCTACTTACCAGTACGCCGGGTGAGGGCAGTTGCTTTAGGTTCCTTTTTCCCTTGAAAAATCATCCTGCCACCAAAGGGCAATGGGCAGGAGCTTATGATGAGGGACTCCAATTTCAGGCAGCTGCTCCGGCTTCCGGGAGACTGTCCGAGCGGCACCACGGGCGTCGATTGGTTCTGGTAGACGATAACACGGATTTACTGGACTATATGCTTATGGGGTTGGAAGAAGTATACGAAGTGTTTACAGCCAGTGATGGAGAAGCCGGGTTGGAGATGATACGGAAAGTACACCCCCATCTTGTCATCAGCGATGTAATGATGCCCGGGATGGATGGAAGAACGCTGTGTTCTGTGTTGAAGAAAGATAAAAGCACCGCCCATATTCCCGTAGTGTTGCTTACCGCACAAAGCCTGGATGTGCAAAAAACTGAAGGTATGCAGGCAGGAGCCGACTTGTATTTGACCAAACCTTTTGATATGGATTATCTGCGTTCTTGTATTGCCGGACTGTTTAGGCGTGGTGAAGAGATGGAGGCCTATTTTGTGCGGAAGTTGATGTTAAATCCCCAAGGGGGAGAGGGGAAACCTTTGGCGGAGGACGAATTGTTTTTACAGAAGGTGATGCGGATCATAGAGGGGCAAGTGTCCAATCCCGATTTGTCGGTAGATTCAATTGCTCAGGAGGTGGGGTTCAGCGCCACTCATCTCTATCGTAAATTGAAAGAGATTACTGGTTTTTCAACCAAGGAGATTGTGGTGAACTATCGCATGCAAAAGGCGGCCGATATGCTGCGCCATCAGCAAGGAAATATTACTGAAGTAATGTACGCCGTTGGTTTTTCGAGTCTGGCCTCTTTTTCCCGGAGCTTTAAATCGAAGTATGGGGTAACTCCCTCGGCCTGGGCGGCCGGGGAGTCCTGAAAAGGAGTCAAACCATACCGGCAAAGCCCATAAAGGCCAGGGCCAGAATGCCGGCCACCACTAGGGCGATGGGGGCGCCCTGCATGCCCTTGGGAATGTTCATCAGGTCGAGTTGTTCGCGAATGCCGGCAAAGGTGATCAGAGCCAGGCCAAAGCCTATGGCCGAGGCCATGGAGAAGACCACTGCTTCCACAATGTTGAAATCCTTACTTACGGTCATGATGGCTACCCCCAAAATGGCACAGTTGGTGGTGATCAGGGGCAAAAATACACCCAAGGCCTGGTAGAGTGGGGGACTCACTTTTTTAAGCACAATCTCGACCAGCTGTACCAGGGCAGCAATGACCAAAATAAAAGAAATGGTTTGCAGGTAGGTGACGGAAAATGGAATGAGGATGTAGTTTTGGATGAACCAGGTAACGATGGTAGCAATAACCATTACAAAGGTCACTGCGCCGGTCATTCCAATACCGGTAGAAATTCGTTTGGAAACACCCAGAAAGGGACAGATTCCCAGAAATTGGGCCAATACAATGTTGTTGACAAAAATGGCCGATATGATGATGAGAAAATAGGTCATGGCATTCACCTGTTTTGATTAATATTATTGGAGTCCGATTCAGGCTTTTTTAAAGCGGTTGATGATGGCAATGAGGTAACCCAGGGCAATAAAGGCTCCGGGCGCCAGAACAAATACCAGCATGCCGTATTCTTCGGGGTACACCGGCAGACCAAATAAGAAGCCGCTGCCCAGCAGTTCGCGAATGCTCCCCAGCATGACCAGTGCCATGGTAAATCCCAGGCCCATGCCTGCTCCGTCGATAATGGATGAGCCCACGTTGTTTTTAGAGGCAAAGGCTTCGGCACGACCCAGAACTACGCAGTTTACCACAATGAGCGGGATGAAGAGGCCCAGTGCATCGAAAAGTGCCGGAACATAGGCCTGCATCACCATTTCAACAATGGTGACAAAGGTGGCAATGATAACGATGAAGGCGGGGATGCGCACCTTGTCGGGAATGAAATCCTTTACCAGGGAAACCACCAGGTTGGCCATAATGAGCACAAAGGTCGTTGCCAGGCCCATCCCCAGACCATTGATGGCCGATGAGGTAACCCCCAGGGTGGGACACATACCCAGGAGCAGGGTAAAAACGGCATTCTCCTTAAAGAAACCTTTTGAAAAATTCTTCCACTGATTCATA
>DUOK01000314.1 GCA_012838865.1 Bacteroidales bacterium
ATTTGCGCATTTGCCGCTGATTTTAAAGCCCAATGGCAAGGGGAAGTTGAGTAAGCGGGACGGGGATAAGGAGGGCTTTCCTGTTTTCCCCCTGGAATACACTTCACCTGAGGGGGAAGTGTCTGCCGGCTACCGGGAATCGGGGTATTTCCCGGAGGCTGTAAATAATTTGCTGGCGCTGTTGGGATGGAACCCGGGCACCGACCAGGAAATGTTTTCGCTGGAAGAATTGATTCAGAAGTTTTCGTTGGAACGGGTGAATAAGTCGGGGGCCCGTTTTGACCCGGATAAGGCACGTTGGTTCAACCAGCAATACCTGATGCAGAAGAGCGATGCGGAACTGGCAGCTGCTTTTATGCCTTTGTTGGAAAAGCGTGGCGTTAGGGCCGATTCAGCTTTTGTGGAAAAAGTGGTGGCTTTGGTGAAGGAGCGTGTGCAGTTTGTTCCTGAACTTTGGGAGCAGGCTTTCTTCTTTTTTGAAGCACCTGTCGATTTTGATGCTAAAGTGGTGCAGAAGCGTTGGAAGGGGGAGGTGCCTGTGTTTATGGAAGAGCTGGCCCGGATGTTTAATGCTTGCACCACCTGGGAAGCAACCCTTTTGAAAGAAAAAGCATCTGAATTGATGCAGGAGCATGGGCTGGGTTTTGGCGCTGTAGCCAATGCGCTGCGTTTGGCGTTAACGGGAGGGGCATTTGGACCGGATCTGTTTGCCATTGTGGAGCTGTTGGGAAAAGAAGAGGTGCTTGGCAGACTTTCTACTGCTTTTAAAAAGCTCTCCTGATTAGCGTTTGGTGACAATTTTTTGCATCTCTTATCGTTTTACTCAGTGAGCTGCGTTTGCTTAAGGAAATTCGGCTTATTGACATAATACTGTTTCTGTTTTCCATGTAAGGGAGGATGGGGTTTTTATTTTTTTGCTATGAGACTATTTTGGCTTTTTGGCTTCATGTTGTTCTTGTGTTTTTCTTCGATAACGGCGCAGAATATAAATCCGGCGGCGGTGGATGTTTCTGCTTTGAGCGAGGGACAAATAATGCAGTTGATAACTGAAATGCAGAAGCGTGGTATGAGCGAAGAACAAGCTCTGGCATTGGCCCGTGCGCGTGGTGTGAGTGAAGAGCAGATTTCCCTGTTGCGGCAGCGGATGGCAGCGCTTATGGCAGAAAGCGGGACCTCCAGAAGCGCTGCCTCAGATATTGAGTTGGAAAAGGGCTTGTCTTCCGACTTTTTATTTGGTGGGGACGAAGGCTTTTCGTCCAAGCCTTCCTTTACCCCCAGCAAGGAAGAGCAGCGTATATTTGGCTTCAGTCTATTCAACAGTGAGCACCTTTCATTTAAACCCAGTGTAAACTATCCTGTCACCGATGCCTATGTTGTGGGCGTGGGCGACGAGCTGCGGGTAGATGTTTATGGGGCCTCCCAGCAAAGTTATGTGATGATGGTGGATAAGACCGGGCAAATTCGAATTCCTGATGTGGGTCCTGTTGGGGTAGGCGGTCATAATTTTAGTATGGTCCGTAAATTGATTCGAGAAAAATTATCACTGATTTATCAGGATTTGCTTAGCAATACCCCAAAAACCTTCGTCAACATCCAATTGGGTGCCATTCAGCCCATTACAGTGAGTGTTATCGGGGAAGTGTTTGCTCCGGGGACTTATACGCTTCCAGGAGCTGCTACTGCCTTTAATGCCTTGTCTTTGTCGGGTGGTCCCAATATCAAGGGAAGTTTCAGAGACATCAGGGTGGTGCGTAACGGGGTGGTGGTGAAGCATTTGGATGTGTACGACTATTTGATCAATGGCAATGGCGCCGTGGATGTTCCTTTGCAAAATGGAGATGTATTAATGATTCCCACCTATAAGCAACGGGTGCGTGTGGGGGGTGAGTTTATCCGAAGTGGAATTTTTGAACTCGCGGAAGGTGAGACGCTCGATAAGTTGATTGAATATGCCGGCGGGTTTAATGAGCAGGCTTATCGTAATCGCATTGAATTGTACAGAAATACCGGCCGGGAGCGTCAGGTACGGGATGCATTTCCGGAGGAATTCTCAGGACTCAAGTTACAAAATGGCGACAGTATTTTTGTAGGGAGAATTCTGGAGCGTTTTGCCAATCGTGTTACGCTAAGTGGTGCTGTATTTCGCCCGGGCACTTATGAACTCAGCGAAGGGATGATGATGAGTGATTTGTTGGAAAAGGCCGATGGTTTGCGCGAGGATGCTTTCGTGGAACGGGGCTTGATTCTGCGCAGGAACGACGATTTGAGTCTGTCAAATGTGAGTTTTCGTGTTGGCGATGTGGTAAGCGGCCAGGACGACATTGTTCTTAAACGGGAGGATGTTGTTCAGATTTTTTCTATAGATGAGTTGCGTGAGGAGCGGTCTGTTTCTGTGAAAGGAGAGGTGCTGCGTCCTGGTAGTATGAGTTTTAGAGAGGGTATGACGCTGGGCGATGTGATTGCCCTTTCCGGTGGCTTCCGGGAGTTGGCTTCGGAGAGTTATATTGAGGTGACCCGACGTTTGAGTTATGAGGAAGCAGGTCAGCCCGGTGCACAAACTGCGCATCTGTTTCAGTTTAACATCCCGCGTTCCTTGTCTCTGAACAGTAAGGATGCTGCCTTTGAGCTGCAAGCTTTCGATGAGGTTTTTGTACGCAGGGCACCTGGTGGTATTAAGGAAGGAACAGTTCGGATCAGCGGAGAGGTGAATTATTCGGGCGATTATGCCCTTGTTAAAAAGAACGAACGGCTTTCGGATTTGATAGCCCGCAGCGGTGGGTTGACGCCTGAAGCATATCTCGATGGCGCGATGCTGACCCGCCCCATTCGCTTAAGTGCAAAAGAAAGTCGATTGCGCGAATTTGCCCGAATGCAGAATGAGGGTGGAGATACTGAGTTGATGGATTTTGAGGTTGTGGGTGTGGACTTGAAGCGCGCGA
>DUOK01000315.1 GCA_012838865.1 Bacteroidales bacterium
GATGCGGTAGGTGAAGTCAATTGGCATGGTTTTGGCGGTCTCCTCGAACAGTCGCGAAAAAAGTTGTCCGCTCAGGGTGGAGTCGGACAGTACAATGAGTTCTTCGAATTCGGGTTGCAGGGTGGCAATGAGCTCCAGGGTGGCACGGTAGTTGAAGTCTTCGCGTACGCCTTTATAGCGGGTGCTGTCTATGGGGTAGTCGGCTATGTTGCTGACGCCGCAGAAGGTGACGGGGACCTGGCCCCAGATGTCGTTGCCGTGTTGGAGGACAAATTCAAAGGCATGGTTGTCGCTGCAAAGCAGAGCGTCGACTTCGATGCTGTGGTATTTTTCGCGGTAGTACTGAACATTGGCCTGAAGGTGGCGGGGCAGGTGAAAGCGTTTGGTGTCCATGTGTTCGATGGAGATGCGGTAGCGGGAATCGTGGCCAAATTCGTCGACGATGGCCTGGGTGATGTCGCGGGTCCATTGAAAGGTGGGGTGGTAGGAGTTGAGTACAACGATGTCGATGATTTCATCGGCAGGCTCTTCGGCCCGCAGTTGGGGCAGAAGTAGAAAGAGAGACAGGAGCAGAAGTATGGTGTAACGCTGCTTCATTGGCTGATGGTTTGTTCCTCAAATTACTGTTTTTTTTAATAATTTTCCTGTTTTAGCTGATTTTTATTGTATGAAAAGGTTTATTGGGCTGCTGGTGTTGGCGGCTGTTCTTCACTCAAATATGGTGGGGCAGACCCGCGAGGTGCGCGAGCGGGTGGCGGAAACGAAGGGCGCATCGTCCGGCACTTCTTCTTCGGGAGGCGTGCGCGATACTTACGATTCAGACTGGGATTTTGATGTGGAGGGGGAGACGATTGGGGAGATGGTGGCTTCGGCGGTGGTGTTTGTTACGGCTTATGCGGTGTACACGGGTTTTGCTTATGGGCAGCATGCGGTGTTGTACCACCGCGATGAACGACCGGAGCTGGTGTCGCTGGAGGGCAGTCTGGCCGGGGGCTTTGCTTTTGGGGAGAATGCGCTGATGGTGACGCCGAAGCTGCGGGCCAATTATGGTTTGTTTGCCTCGGAGCTGCGTTATATTAATGTGGGGGATGTGACGGGCCGTATGTCGTCGGTCGACTGGCAGGTGGTGATGTTGCGCTTGCCGATTAAGAATTTTAAGTTGGAGTATGGTCTGGGACTGAGTTGGTTTTTGTCGCCCAACAAGGCTTATTTTGATACTTCGGCGGGTTTTGTGTGGGATTTGTGGGACAACAGGGTGCAGCTGGAGGGGCGTTTCAGAAACAGTGCGGATACTTCGGTGGGTCGTTACCGGGTGGAGTATTCGGGCGATTTGGGTTGGGAAGCAGCCCGGCTGGGCTGCTTCCGTTTGATGCCTTTTGCGGGCTATTCCAAATACACGTATTTCGACGACATCGACTTTTCGTACTTGCGCCTGGGCCTGAAGCTGCGCTGGCTGTAGCTTTACAGCAGGGCGGCTGCGTCTTTATCGAGCAGCCAGGTGGTTTTGTCGGCGCTGGTGCGGGCGGCGGGATAGTTGCGCCACTGGCCGCTCTGCTTGATGATTTCTTGTACTTTTTCGGCTTTGTTGCTGCCGGTGACCAAAAAGAGGATGTGCCGGGCGTTGTTGATGACTTTGCCGGTGAGGGTCACGCGCTTTTGCCCCGATTCGGGGTGGGTGGCTACTTCGCAAAGCAGGGGGGAATCCCACAGTGTCATTTCGTGGGGGAAGATGGAGGCGGTGTGGCCGTCGTCGCCCATGCCCAGCAACATCAGGTCGAAGGCGGGCAGGTTGTTTTCCTGGGGCAGGCTGCGGTCGATTTGTATTTCATAGGCCTCGGCTGCTTTGGTGGGTTCCAGTTCTCCTTTTACACGAAAAATGTTGTCGGCCGGTACGGGCACTTTATCAAACAGGTGGGTTTTGGTCATCCCGTAATTGCTGTCGGCATGGTCGGGCGCTACGCAGCGCTCGTCGCCCCAAAAAAAGCAGAGGCGCTCCCAGGGCAGTTGCTTTTGGTAGTTTTCGGCCAGGTGGTCGAAAATGGCTTTGGGGGTGCTGCCGCCCGAAAGGGCTATGTAAACTTTTTCTTTTTCCTGGCTCATCTGGAGCAAAAGCTGGCCAAAGTGTTCGGCCAGGGCGGCTTTGTCGTCAAAAATATGTTGTTGCATTTTGTTCTTGTTTACAGTTCGCAATATTCGCCGTCGCCGGCGAGGTTTTTACAGGGGTAGCGCCAGGTTTTAACGTCGTCGACCAGGGCGTCGGATTCTTCGGGTCCCCAGGTGCCGGCGGGGTAACCGTGGACTTTGATGCAGGGTCGGTTCTTCCAGGCTTTGAGTATGGGGTCGACGAATTTCCAGGCGGCTTCTACGGCGTCGCCGCGCGAGTAAAGGGTGGCGTCGCCCAGCATGCAGTCGAGCAGCAGCCGCTCGTAGGCGCTGGGCAGGTAGGTGTTGTTGAGCTCGGAGTAGTGGAAGTCCATATTTACGTCTTGCACGTTAAAGCCGGCTCCGGGTACTTTCATGCCAAATTTGAGCAGTACGCCTTCGTCGGGCTGGATGCGGATGACCAGCTGGTTGTGCCGGTTCATGATGTTTTTGTCGTGCGCAAACAGGTGGTGGGGGGTGGTTTTAAAGTGAATGACGATTTCGGTGACGCGGGTGGGCAGACTCTTGCCGGTGCGTATGTAAAAGGGTACGCCGGCCCAGCGCCAGTTGTCGATGAAAAATTTCATGGCCACGAAGGTCTCGGTGCGCGACTTGGGGGCTACGCCGGGTTCTTCGCGGTAGGCGGGCATTTTTTTGCCCTTGATTTCGCTGGCGGTGTATTGTCCGCGGATGACGTATTTCTCGACTTCCTCTTCCTTGATGGGGCGCAGCGATTGCAACACTTTTACTATTTCGTTTCGCATGCTGTCGGCACCTATTACGGCGGGGGGCTCCATGGCTACCAGGGAGGCCAGCAGCAGGAGGTGGTTCTGTACCATGTCGCGCAGGGCGCCGGAGCCTTCGTAGTAGCCACCTCGACTGCCTACGCCGATGTCTTCGGCGGAGGTGATTTCGACGTGGTGTACGAAGTTGCGGTTCCAGAGGGGCTCAAATATGCCGTTGGAAAAGCGGGTGACCAGCAGGTTCTGGACGGTTTCTTTGCCCAGGTAGTGGTCGATGCGATATATCTGGTCTTCGCGGAAGGACTCCAGCAACTGGTGGTTGAGTTGCTGGGCGCTTTCGAGGTCGTAGCCAAAGGGCTTTTCAACGATGAGACGCTTGAAGCCCTGGTCGCTCAGATGCAGGTCGTACTTGGCCAAATGGGCCGGTATTACGGGGTACATACTGGGCGGTGTGGCCAGGTAGTAGATGAAGTTGTGTCCGGTTTGGAGTTTTTCGTTGAGGCTCTCGAGTTCACCTTTAAAACCGGCGTATTCGGCTTCTTCCTTGGTGTTGAAGGCGTAGTAATACAGTTTCTCGAGGAACAGCTCGAGCTGTTCCTCGCTTTTGGGCTTGGTCATGGCGTATTTCTCAATGCCTTCTTTCATCTTCTCGCGAAAGGCGGCATGACCCAGGTCGGTCCTGCCCAGCCCCAAAACGCCAAAGGCTTCGGGCAGCAGATTTTGATAGTACAGATCGAATACCGAGGGCACCAATTTGCGGTAGGTCAGGTCGCCCGAGGCGCCAAAAATGACGAGTATGTGTTTTTCTGGTTTTCTCATGGATTTTGTGTTTGCGATATTGTATCAACAACGCCGGGGCGTTTTCGTTTGGTAAAGGTACTAAAATTTGCGCTATATTTGATGAAAGGCCTTGCCGGGAGGGGATGGGGCGAAGGGGTTTAGGGGCTTGTTTATCAGTTTTTTGACTGGGGTTTTATTGCTGTATTCAATAAGGGATAGAAACAAATGATAAGAGCGGAACTTTTTGCGCCGAAGCGCATTGTGGTGGCCGGGGGCTCCGAGCAGCGCTCGAAGCCGGGTGGCAAGTTGCTGCAGAATTTGCTGGAAGGGGTGCTGGTGCAGAAGATGGCTGAGGGTATGGAGCTCTTTATTGGGGCGCTTGTCCACTTTACTGCGTTATGCTACGGAGATAAAAGAGCTGGATTTGAATCCGCTGATTGGTAATAAAGCGGAACTTTTGGTGGTGGATGCCCGTATGCTGTTGCGTCGTTAAACCTATTTAAATAGCATATGAAAACCCTGCAACCTTTATTTTTGCTGCTTTTGCTGACTTTTGTGCTGCCCGCTGCGGCACAGCGTGGCTTTAATACCGAGAACCTGACTTACTGCCAGCGTACGGGTAAGGCCATTTATATGTACAATGCCAATTACATTAAAATTGGAAATGCTCTGCCGCATGCTGAAATTGGACAGGGTGGGGGTGCCGCGGAGGCTATGCTGACCGATAAGGGGCTGATGGCGCAGTTTGGTTTTATGCGTTATTTTGATTTGGACATCAACCGCAACCGTTTTGGTATTGGTTACATTGTGCCTTTGGTGGCGACTTACAGTCCGTGGTCGGACCCGGATCCTGTGCACCAGGCGAAGCCTGGTTTGGAGGAGCGGCCTTACTTGTTTTTTAGTGCGGGGGTGGGACCTTTAATTACTACGCGATTGGTCGATAGGGTTTTGCTCGATTTGTATGCTACGGCCCAACCTACGGTGTCGTACTATGGGGGCTACAAAGCTGAGGTGGCGGGTTTGGAGTACAAGGAGTATTCTTTTTTGTCGCTGAATTTGGGTGCGGTGATTGGGGCGAATTTGCGCTACCGTTTTTTGGTGGTGGGGGCGGATTGGATGCCGTTGCAATCGACTTACAAGGTGTATGAGTATTTGGATGAGGAAAGTTCTGAGCGGTCGCCTTATAAGGAGAAGCGGGATGTGGGAAGGGTGTCGCTGAACGTCGGGGTGTTTTTTTGACAGACAGCGCCTGACAGAAAACACCTGTTCCTTGCGCTTGATGTATATCATCTACGCTTACGCTTATTTCCGGAGCCTTTATTCAAGTCGCTAAAATTCTTGAACTCGCCTTCGGCTCAAACAGCAAGAATTTTTACGCGTCTTTCATTTCGGCTCTTTTTCGGAAATAACCTGAGGCTTGATGATATACATCTTCGCTCTGACGAGCTGTTTCCTGAAGGTCACTGTCTTGCAAAATGTTGTTTCCAGAGTTTTGGCTTGATGCAGCTGTTCTGCGCTGCTGCCTGTTTCCTGTTCACTGCAGTCGTTTCACTAAAAACATCGAAACTCGGGTGGTCGTAGTGTA
>DUOK01000316.1 GCA_012838865.1 Bacteroidales bacterium
CCCGATGCGGTAGCCACCGCAGCCACTCCGCCTTCGAGGGCGGCAATGCGTTTTTCAAACACATCGGTAGTGGGATTCATAATGCGGGTATAGATGTTGCCGAATTCCTTCAGTCCAAAGAGACTGGCCGCATGTTCGGCCGACTTAAACACGTAGGAGGTGGTTTGATGAATGGGCACCGCCCGCGATAGAGAGTGGGGATCAACTTCCTGTCCCGCATGTACCTGCAGGGTATCAAAATGTAATGATGCTTGTGACATGGTATTTTCAAGTTTAATGGTTACACTAGTAATAGACAGAAGCCAGCTTGTTTACCGCCAGCTTAACGGGAGTGGTATTGGCGAGGTTGTCGTACACGGGACAGCGGGTCTCCACCACCTCGAGCCAGCGATTGAGGGTGGCCTCATCGGAGTCGCTGTACACCTGCAGGTCCACCCGTATCTCCTGAAAACCGGAGCGCTCTTCAAAGCTCTGCCCCAAAAAGCGGGCGGGATTCAAATCGCCCGACACCTCAACCGACAGCTTGTGAATAGACATGCCCATTTCCTTTGCCACGAGGTGTCCCACCACATTCAAACAACCGGCATAACCGGCCAAAATATATTCTACGGGATTGGGTCCTGCATCGCTGCCGCCCAACTGAACCGGCTCATCCACTACTACGCGGAACTGCCGTGCATCCACATCCAAACGTGTGGCATTTCGGTTTTCACCATTGATTGCAAAAGTCAGTTTTGTCATGGCACGTCGTTTTTTTAGTACAACAAATAATCCTTGCTTATATTACTTACAAAGATGCACGATGCCGCACTTTCTCAAAATCCCGCATCCGCGGCATTTTGCCTACCATAAATAGGGTATAAAGCAGTTAACCCTGCTCCGGGGGAGCAGGGTTAGACATCTAAAAATCAAACAACAAATCCTTATTCAGCCATCAGTTTTTCAAAAACAGGCAGCAATACACTTGGATCGCGCGATGCATCGTGATCCACCACATCGCCGGCTTTATTCACAATAAGGTAATGCGGAATCCCGTTCACCCCAAAACGGGATGAAAGCACACGCCACTGATCGTCCGACAAACGGTAATGTTCTCCACCTATGTCCGGTATCATATTGTTGTACGTCTGCTCAGGAGAGCTCTGATTGGTTAAGTAAACAAAAACAATATCACGATCCTTCAGCGAAGTCTTCATCGCCTTTTGTTGTTCCATAGCCGAACGACAAGGGCCGCACCAGGTGGCCCAAAAATCAACATAAACCACCTTTCCCTTATACTTATCCATCAGGGCAGCAAACAGGCGCCCAGAATCGAGACCGGCAGCCTCCAGGGTTTCAGGCGCCTCGTGCAACACAAAACTGCCTTTCTCCTTATTGGCCGCAATCTTAGCTATGGTGGCTTCATTGGCTGTAGCCAGGT
Source organism: Bacteroidales bacterium (assembly GCA_012838865.1). Lineage (GTDB taxonomy): Bacteria > Bacteroidota > Bacteroidia > Bacteroidales > Marinilabiliaceae > Geofilum. The sequence goes on from DUOK01000316.1 coordinate 1,421, forward strand.
AGTTGCGGACAAAAGGATGTTGCAACTTTGCCTGGCAATGAGCCAATCGGGCAGGTGATAAGGGCGTAAAGTTCTCGACCACTCCTGAAAGCAGGTCCTGAGACAACAGCAAATCACCCAACAAACCGGCTTCAAAGCCCAGACTGTCCGTTAAGACCTGCACTCTTTTAGTGTGCAGAAAATCTATGCGGTAAGCACTGTAACGCCCCCAAAAATCATTGATGGCTTGCTTGTTCTCCTCATGATACCTGCTGACTGCAACAACCAATGGATGAGAAAAATAATCAACTGCATACTTACAAAAGGCAAGGTCAGCAGCAGAGAGAACATCGGGGGCGGCCATACTGTCTCCCGCTGCAAGACGCTCAAAAAAGGACTGCAGTACATGTTGATCAGAATCGGGATCACGGTTCGTAACCACATCCTCAATCAAGCGCTGATTAGCCTGAATCAAACGTAGTTCTACATTATCATTTTCCTTAACAGCCTCCTCCAGGTAAGCCTTATGCAAAGCCTTGTACTCACCGGTGTACAAGGCCGACAGCTCCTGAACCAACGGCCGGTCTTCCGCCTGCACCAGGGCGGTATCCGACAAACTCACCAGTAAATCACCAAGATCATAACGGTTTAAACGGGAATTATGCATCAAATTGCAATACTTAAAGGCATTGACAAAATTCTCAAAAGAACTGCCCAAAAGCCATTGCTCCTCATTGGCCATTTCCGCAGGGATAAAATCGTACCAGCCCGCATGGATGGGCAACTCATAAGACACAGGGAGGTTACGCTGCGTCCGGGGGACTTTGTGCACATTCCGGTAAGCGCCCTCGGATATATGGCGGTAATGCAAAATGTTGCGCAAGTAATAGCTATGTATTTGAAACTGCATCACCTGCAGGTACCGGTCCGACCTGTTACCCTGCGCGCTCATCGCCTCCAATTTCTTCAAATCCGCTGCCATTTTTTTGAGACAAAAAGCCTTGTAGCCATCAGGATCCATATCCAGGATGTACTCATCAATTTCCCTGTAAAAGCGACTCATATAAAAAGGAGACGACATCCACATTTCTTCGTTGACACGAGCATTAGCACCCATAACCATTGGAGTCTGCCCCTTTGTTAAATCAAGGAAAAGCATGGTCTCTGTGCCCGGCTCCACAAAAAAAGACCGGTTAAAAAACCGCGACCTAACGAAAACCTCCCCGGGAGAAAGCACAGGAAGTTGCACCCGAAAGAAACCCTTGTCGTTTATTTCAATCAAAACACCCACCTGATTACCCGACAAAATATTGTCCACATAAACCATTCCGGTTTTCTCGCCCAAATCCGGAGAATAGCCCAACAGGTAGCCCGAAAACCAAGCACTATCGGAACTCAACACCGTCTCAAAAGAGGGCGGATTAATGGGATTAGGTACCTTGTCGTACGTTGCTTCACGAGAAAGTTGCAAAACCGTATCACTCCCTTCACTCAAAGACAAGACCCCCTCTTCCAAGCGGTAAATTAATAACAGATTTTGCTCAGAATCTTCCAGAGCCTGCAACTGCAAGCTGCCTTCAGTCCCCTCCGGATAGGCACCCTTCAAGAGCCAGGCCTTTTGCCTATAAAGCACCACCGAGTTGCTCAACAAAGAAAACAACCAGTTGCCATTGTCTACATCGCGCCAATGGCCATACAAGATTCCATCTTCCAACTCATCGCGTGAAACAAAACGAATGTTACTCACCAGCCAGTTGCCGTTGTCCTCTCCATAATCAAAACTTTCGCAATCTGCCGGGAGTCCAGGAAAAATGAGCTTAAAGTCAGAATAACCTTCCGCCTCAGGATATACGTGCAGACCAATGGGAATACCTTCGGTATCGGTCAAATAAATCTTTTCCCCGGTTTTGCGATCCCTCAAATAAGTATCCCTCGGAATATTTATCCAATTGCGCAAGGGATGACGGGCCCGGAGATACAACGCCGTTTCCTTGCTGCTTCGGTCTATGCGACGCAGCTCCAAATCAGCACTGCTAAAACCGTGCAAGGGATTGCTGATCACCTCTGCCCCCTGGGGAGCAAGGGCATCAAAAACAGAAGCTTTAACCCTTGGGGAGGAAGCCTCATAAGCCTGAGGATAAACACCTACTGCCCTCACCTGCGAAAAAGCTTTAACCTCCAGAGGGTCTGCCTGTATGCTGGAATTATGAATGGCACTCCAGGTGGTCAGTTTCTTCACCTCCTTTCTAAAGCGTGCGTCTTCAGCCACCAACACCGGAGCATCGGCCTCGGGCGTTTGCACATAAACGCTGTAGGTGTTTTTCTTAACATCCACACTCAACCAGCAACGATATACTTGTCCCACCTTCACCGGAATCGGAGCCGCTTCGTTTCGGCGGTGCGCCTTCCCGTCCCATACATCCACGTAACCGTGATAAAGACTAAAGCGGATACTGGGCGAGTAGTCGGACCAGTTGTGCAATGGGCCATCGGACAAACACAAATAGGCATCAATTAAATTATTCTGATCCAACTCGGTGGGAATAACCTCTGCAAAAAACACCCCCTTGCCCTTTACGCCCTTCGCCAGCTCGCCGCTGGCATCCACCACCAAATCCGAAGGAGTACTTTTCAGGAAGGCGGCCCTTTGCTTCAAATCAAGATGAGGAATATACTTTTGGGCTGAGGCTGATATAGTGGCAGCATCCAATACGCCCTCATAAATATTGAACTCATACACCTGCCCCTGCCAGGCAGGGTCAACATTGTAGCCCCCCTTACATAAAAAAGCCAACTCGTTGCTCAGGTTGGCAATTTTATTGTCCGGTTGAAACTCCACACTCTTCGAACCAACCAAAACTCCATCAATATAAAAGCGCAATTCCTTATCGTCAAATGTTGTTACCAAATGATGCTTTTCTCCGTCCTCCAGGGTACGACTCATCAAGGAAGTTTCCGTGTCCCAGGGATTTTGCAAATTTTTTCCCACCAGGGACGTTTTACTGCCGCCCCCGTTTTTAAGGGACTGATAAATGTAGTTCACCCCATTGCCATTCTGCGAACCACCGAAATAAGACAACATGGTATGAACCGCATTGCCCTTTTGAGCGGTAACATAAGCCTCCAGACTTAAGGCTTTATAAGTATTTATTTTGATTTGTCCGGCCGGCAACTCCAGATATTGCACCGCACTGGAAGTAACCAGCGCACCATTTTCAATAACTGCGCCGCCTTGAAGCACACCATGTGCCCCGCCAATCCGGTCGTTGGCAGTACCGTCCTTAAAATTGTAAGCATGTTTCAACTGGGGGATCTGTGCAGCCGTAGGCTTCACAGCAAAAAACAGCAAGCCCGTAAGCAAGAGCATTGCTTTAACTGGAAAATTCATCATCTTGGGTTAAATTAAGTAAGTAAATCTATCCCAAGTTAATAAAAAAACTGTTGCTCCCAAGCATAAAACACTCACTTGAGAACAACAGTTGAATCCGCTTTGGCCGCAACCAAAGGCTTATTTGATCGGCGCGACCCCTTTGGTGGTCATATTAATCGGCTTATAAAAACCCTCTTCATCAAACTCCAACTTGTCGATACAAACACTCCTGCTGTGACCACTGCCGTCGGTCTGTATGCCACCATTGTGATAAATAAAGTACCACTGCCCTTTAAATTCGATTATGGCCTGATGGTTCGTATTGCTGTTCCCGGCAATTTCATTTATAATACCCTTATAAGTATAAGGTCCTTCAGGCTGGTCGCTCACCGCATAAGCAATACGCTCCGGAAAACCAATGGCGTAAGACAGAAAGTAAAGGCCGTCCTTTTTATGCACCCAGGGCGCCTCGGTAAAGGGAAATTCCATCTCCCCTTCAATATCAACCATCTTCACCCCATACGCCTTATCGTAAGAAATCATGTCCTCATTGAGTTTAACTACCCAGCATGCTCCATTTCCCCAGTAGAGCCAGGCCTGGCCATCGTCGTCAATAAACACCGAAGGATCGATGGTCCGCCAACTGTGCTCCCTGCCAAAGCTGTCGTCGTTCGTCAATAAAGGCCGGCCCAGAGCATCCTTAAAAGGACCTTCAGGCCGATCAGAAACGGCTACGCCTATACCAGTGGTTTGCGAACTCGTATACCAATAGAACTTTCCATTCCTTTCAATCACCTGGCTGGCCCAGGCTGCATTGCTTTCGCCCCATGAAAAATCTGTAGCACGCAAGGGCACCTTGTACTCCCAAAAATTAAGCATATCGGTGGTAGCAAAAACCGTCCAGTTTTTAATATTGTATCCTCGCTGTCCTCCCTCATAATCTTCTCCGGCGTAAATAAACAAGGTGTCGTTGTACACCAATGCAGCCGGGTCGGCTGTGTACTTATGCGTTACAATCGGATTCCCTGTAGCCTGCCAACGATGCATAATGGCTGGCTCCAAATCTACCTCAGTAGTGCTGGCCAGCCTGCGGGTGTTCTTATTAAGCGTCTTGATCTGGGCTTTTGACAAGGCCTTATCATAAAAATGTAAATTATCCACCAACACATTCCGCATATTGTGGTCGGCCGCAAAAGGCGAACGTCCTATATAGGCCGCCCAGGTATGCTGCAAAACCTCATCGACCTGTCCCTCCACCTCCTTGGCACCCGCCGCTTTTCCATCAATAAAAAAAGTGATGGTCCGGCCCTGCTTAACCACGCTAAGGTTGTACCACTTATCGGCCTGTAAGCCCTGACCGGAATTCACCCTTTCAGCCTCCTTGTCTTTCACTTCAAAAAGCCAATCCTTGTTTCCCGCTGAATTTATCAAGCCCAGGTATTTATCGGTACCGGAGACAAAGGCCAACAACCATTTGTATTGGTCCAATCCATTTTCGGGTCGCACTAAAAGGTCAATCGAAAGGGAGTAATCGCCCTTAAAATGCTCCGCAATCTGGCGCCCTCTGATGCCCAGATCCATGTACCCCTCATGGGTATGCAAAACCTTATTCCCATCGGTCATTTCAACAATGCGGGCATTGCCCACCAGGCGACCGCTAAATCGACCCGCATCATCAGTCGCTTCCTCTTTCTCAAACGAATAGGACAAAACCGGAGAAAACTCCTGTGCCCCCAACAACATTCCCTGCCAGCAAAGAATGCCTGCCATCATCATCTTTCCAATCTTCATAATTGTTGTATTAAATGTAGTACTCAATATTATCAATCCACCCGGCCTTAATGGCAAACATGATCAGCTCCGAACTGCTGTTTACCCCCAACTTTCTAAATATGTTTTTCCTGTGCGTCATCACGGTATGAAAACTGATGCTTTTTGATGCAGCAATCTGCTTGGTGGTCATTCCCTCCGCAATCATCTTTACAATTTCCGTTTCCGTTTGCGTCAACTGCGTTTGCTCCCCGGGCAGCACCCGGCGTTTCTGCTCATCCATCAACACTTCCAGCACCTCCTCCGAAAAAAACTTACGTCCCTTAAGTGCAAAACGCAAAGCCATTACCAGCTCATCCCGATCAATGGTCTTACAAAGCATGTGCTTAATACCCATCTTACTCAACTCCAACAAGTCGGCCTTAATCACCTGATTGGTCAACACCACAATGGTCATGCCAGGGAAACGTTGCAGCAAGGAGCGAAAAGCATCCAGTCCCTCATAATCCATCGTAGCATAGTCGGTCAGCAACAAATTGGGCACCTCCTTCCGCAACAACTCCTCCAATTCGTACACATACCGTGCCACACCACCCAACTCAAACCCTTCCTGTTCGAGAAGGATTCGGAGCGAATCGGTCACCAAAAACTGTGCATCGGCAACAATAACCCGGGGCCTGTTTTCTAAATTCATGCTTCTAAAATACAACAAAGTCTCCTTTCAGCAAAGAGGCCGCCCCATATGGGGCGGCCTCATCTCTCTTTACAAAACAAGCAGCCAACAAATCAATGCTTCACAATGGGCGGCAGGTCATTTACCCCCACAGAAATTGGTGTGGCATGCGACAGGTTGTCCGAAACGGGGCAACGTCCCTCCACGGCCTCCAACCACTTGGCCAGTGTGGCATCGTCGGCACTGGTATCTGCTGTTATTTTTACTCGGTTTTGTTATGTCCCACCACATTCAAACAGCCGGCATATCCAGCCAAAACATACTCCACCGGATTGGGGCCCGCATCGGTTCCACCCAAATCTGCCGGTTCATCCACCACCTCAAATCAAACAGCACCAAACCTGCTCTACAACAGTACTTCCGCCCTATTCTTCAACCAAGAAAGATCCCATAAAATAGTACTCCTTTTCATCCTCCGGATGAACAATGACACCACCCCAAGTATAGCTGCCTGCGGCGTCCGGCACAAAACTGACTTCATGAGTAAGATAATCAAGATCTCCTTCAACGTCCTTACCGGTTACCTGCCAGAATGTGGCTGATGCCAAAGCGCTCTTGCATTTCTAGTTTGAAAGGAACAAAAACCGGAATCTCATGCAGCTCGAACAGCTCTTCACTATTGCTTCCATAAAACCTCTTATAAACAAATGCGAGCCCCACCCCACTCGCAACCTCATCCTTTGTTAAGAAGATATTTTTTGTATAATTGTAAGAAAGGGTATCAAGAGGTGTATGGAGAGTCTGTTTAAAAAAGATCAATTCAAACCTTGCCACCTCTTTTGTCAACAAATTAAGTCTATACCCCTCGTCTTCCTCTGACAAATACAGATACATGCTTTTTTCTTCATCAACACTATCACCAGCAAGAGTTAAGTACTCAGAAATATACTCACTTCCTGCTTCCATTTTAAAGCTCATGTAAGAGGAGTCATCAAAAGCAAATCTGGTTCCAACATACTCGGTCACTCCCAATTCAAAATCAAACTCCTTAGTCATATGATAACCAATATCTCTAATCAGTTGTTCCTCCACAACAGCACCTTCTTTTGAAAAGAAGACATGCTCTCTATCAAGATTTGATTCATTCCAATATTTTGCCGATTCAACAAGGCCATTTTTATCACGTTTAATTTCTTCATGCGCATAGCGATTGGCGCCAGGCTCACAGCCTGTTATTAAACAAGCTGTTATTAAGAAGATAAATTCAATCCGATTTGCTACCATCCTCTTAAGTGTCTATGTTTATGATATGGGGATATTCTTGGTTTACTAAAAAATTCCTCCTTCGAAATCTCTATAAATTCAGTTGGATTGTTTTGAGCACGTTTTTGATACTTGACAATCTGGCCCTGGTTATTAAATACTGGAACTGCTAATGTGTCAATTCTATGGCCTTCCGCCATTTCCTGAGCGCTGCGCGCCCGTATCAAAGCACTGTCGGTATTGTTTTGGAATAATTCGTCGCCCGCACGGAGATTGTTTCTGCGGCTTTCATCAGCTGCAGAGTAAATTTTCTTCCCGTGTTGAATTAGTTTTGTCAGTTCATTTACATCGGCAACTATTTCGATGAGCTCTGCCAGTCGACTTTGAGCGAGGTTGGAACGATGCAAGAATTGGCTATGATGGTATTTCAAATTGCGGGAAGCAAAATGTCCCCTGCCACTTGCAAGTCCCATTAAACCAGGCAAGGTATCGGCATCTACAAACTTGACTTTAATTGCTCCCTGGGTATGAATAGCAGGTCCTGCGCCTCCATTTTTGGAAGTCAGGGTTAAAAAAGTTCC
>DUOK01000317.1 GCA_012838865.1 Bacteroidales bacterium
ACAGCTGTAATTATTGGAGCTGGCCTAACCGGATTGACTACCGCCTTCTACCTCAAAAAAGCAGGCTGGAAGGTACGCATACTCGAACGCAGCAACCGCGCAGGCGGTTCGATCCACACCCACCGCGAAGACGGTTTTGTTTTTGAGAGTGGGCCCAACACCGGCGTAGTTTCCCATCCCGAGGTGGCCGACCTCTTTTCACGCCTGAGTGCGCACATGAGTTTTGAGCCCGCCAACGAAGAAGCCAAGCGTCGCCTCATTTGGAAGGGTTGCCGCTGGTACGACCTGCCATCCGGACTGAAAGACGGGGTGAATACGCCGCTCTTTGCCTGGAAGGACAAATTCCGCATCCTGCTGGAACCCTTCCGAAAAAAAGGCAACAACCCCGATGAAACGCTCGACGAACTGGTAAGGCGTCGCCTGGGCGACACCTTCCTCGACTATGCCGTAGATCCCTTCATCCTGGGCATCTATGCCGGCGATCCCTCCAAGCTGGTTACCCGTTACGCCCTGCCCAAACTCTATCAATTGGAGCAGGATTACGGCAGCTTCATTAAGGGCAGCATCAAAAAAGCCAAACTGCCTAAGAGTCCCGACCAAAAAAAAGTAACGCGTCAGATGTTTTCGATTAAAGGGGGACTCGATCAACTGACCGCAGCCCTCTACCAGTCCATTGGCGAAGAAAATTTCACTTTCAACTGCCGCAGCATCCATGTCTATCCAAAGGACGAGCAGTTTCAAATCACCTACGTGCGTGAAGGAGAAAAACAGGAACTGCTGTGTCCCCATGTTATTACCACCACCGGAGCCCACGAAGTTGGGGGCCTCCTTCCCTTCCTGAAGCAGGACGAAAAAGATAAGTTGAGCGACCTGATGTACGCCAAGGTGGTGCAGGTGGCTGTAGGCTACAAACACTGGCGGGGCATTCCGCTGAGGGCTTTTGGGGGACTGGTACCACATAAGGAAAAGCGCAAGGTGTTGGGCATCCTGTTTCCCTCCGCCTTTTTGAAAGACCGCGCTCCGGAAGGCGGCGCCCTGCTGTCGGTATTCATGGGCGGCATTCGTCACCCCGAAATTGTGCAACTCGACGACAGCATCATCAAGGCCATGGTAATGGATGAGCTGCGTTGCATGATGCTGATTGCCGACGAAGAGCCCGACCTGTTTAAAATATTTAAACATACCCACGCCATTCCCCAATACGGGGCCAGCACCGGCGAACGCCTGGCCACCATTGCCCACATCGAAGGCCAATTCCCTGGTCTGGTGTTGGGTGGCAACATTCGCGACGGCATTGGCATGGCCGACCGCATTCGTCAGGGTACGCAAATCGCCCAAAAGCTGATTGCAGGCGAGCTGCCGGACCAAAGTAAAAATTCCTGATAGGGCTCAAATATTTCGCAAAAATGTTTTGAAGATTGATTAAAACCCCTATTTTTGCACACGCATTCGGGAGAGATGGCAGAGTGGTCGATTGCGGCGGTCTTGAAAACCGTTGAACCGAGAGGTTCCGGGGGTTCGAATCCCTCTCTCTCCGCTGAAAAAGGTTGCTATGAAAATAGTGACCTTTTTTTATGCCCAAGTATGTGCCCGCGAACCAAATTTAGTATTTACAAGTGTACCATTTTTAGTTTATACTGCTGGATCATTTTCAGTATATAGCAATACAGCATATTTAGTATACAGCCATACAGTTACATAAAAGAGCTATCTTTGCTCCTCATAATGCTGATGATTCTTCAAGCCATGAGCCTGAACAAGAAAGCTCAAAAAATGGTAATTGACATTAACAGTCCTGGAAATGGTCGCCACTAAACACCTCCAAAAAGCAGCAGAAATACTGGGAGCGCCCATCGTCAAAACAGAACCCCTGGGTGGCGGTTGCATTGCCCGCACTGAAAAATGGCGTACGGCAGACGGACGAGTCGTGGTGACTAAAACCGGGGGTGGACAAGCCATGTCCTTTTTAAGGGAAGCCAATGGTCTGAAGGAATTGCAAAAAGCTGAGGCCTTAAGGGTGCCTGAGGTTTTGTATGCCGACGAAGAACTGCTTTTGCTGGAGTACATCGCAGAAGGACCCAGACGCAGCGACTTTTTCGACTATTTTGGTCGTGCCCTGGCCCGAATGCACCGATACACAAGCAAGAACTTTGGTTTTTATGAGGACAACT
>DUOK01000318.1 GCA_012838865.1 Bacteroidales bacterium
CGGCCAGCCTCAGGAGGGCCCGGTGCCCCTTGCGGAGCGTTTTGTTCATTATGGTGCCGGAAATCCTTACTTGCCCCTTTGGGAGCACTTGCCCGATGGAGAGCCCCGGGTTTTTGAAGACCCCGATAATCCCGGCAAATTCAGGGCCTACATTATAGGTTCCCACGATCTGCGTTTTACCAGCTATTGCGGACCAGACATCCGAGTATGGTCGGCTCCCGTGGAAGACCTTTCACAATGGCGGGACGAGGGCCCTGTTTTTACCTATGAGATTGAAGGTAAGTGGGACGTTATGTATGCGCCCGACCTGGTTGAAGTGAACAGAAAGGATGGCACCAGGGAATATTACCTGTATCCCCACAGCAGAGGTCCCAATCGTGAGGCAATGGTTGCCAAGGGTAGTCGTCCCGATGGCCCCTTTACACCCATTAACCTGACTGCCGACGGCAAAAGCACGGTCCCCGGAAGTATTTTGGGTTTCGATCCTGCCGTTTATATTGAATACATCGACGATCCCAATGACCCCGATTTCGAGATTGGTTTTAGGGCTTATGCATATTGGGGTTTCCAAAGGTCACTGGCGGCTGAACTGGATCAGAACACCATGTACACCCTGCGTCCCGGAACTGAAGTGATTGATTATTTCCTGCCTGCCAGTTCGAGATATGGCGTTGTGAGAGACCCGGAGGGGACCGAGTATTCGGCCATTTATCCTGATGAAGACCTGAGTGGCTTCAATTTCTTTGAGGCTTCTTCCATTCGCAAAATTGGAAACAAGTATGTTACTGTTTTCAGTGGTTATTCAGGTCCCGATTATGGGGTGAGCAGCACCAACTCCACTTTGCGTTATGCGGTGGGCGACTCTCCGCTGGGTCCCTGGCGTGCCGGTGGTGTTTTGGTAGATTCACGGGGCATCGTTTTAAATGAAGACGGATCCGGAATGCAGGTTACCAATGGCGGACACAATACCCACGGTAGTCTGGAGGAGATCAACGGACAATGGTATGTTTTTTATCACCGCCCGCCGCGTGGTTTTGGTTTTGCCCGTCAACCGGTGGTGGCTCCGGTAATGGTAAAGTGGGATGAAGCTCCTGTTTCAGAAGGGGGTACCGTTACCATCAGAGGATACGACCCTTATGCTGATGATAAAGTATGGGAAGTTGTCGATAACCAAGGTCGGGCTTATACCGGTGCTGAGGTGACTTCTGAGGGTTTTCATATTTATGGATTGGATCCCTATCGGTATTATTCGGCAGGATACGCTGCCTATCTTTCCGACATCAGCATTCAGCAGGACTCCTGGGATATTTGGGACAACCACATGCCCATTGGCGCTGTTAAAAATGGTCACATCATCGGTTACAAATACTTTGGTTTTGGTGGCTTGGCACAAGATACCAAAGGTTTGAAAGCTTTTGCCGGAACCCAGCCGGGTAATGAAACCGCCTTTAACCTTTGGTTGAAGCCGCAGACCTCCGAGTCTTTTAAAGTGAATGTGTGGCTCGATGGCCCCTGGGATAACAAGGTTTGGAAAGGGACAAAGATTGGTGAGATTGTAGTGCCTGCCAATTCAAATCCGGAAAGTACCAAGTTTACCATTGATGTAGCTTCTTTTGTAGATCATTTGGATCAGAAGAATGCCATTTTCCTGGTGGCCGAAGGGAATCCTCAAGCCGAACTTTTTGAGCTGATTGGCCTAGGGTTCAGTTCTAAGGACAAGGATATCGAGCGTCCGAAGGTACCTCAGGTCAGCATTTCAGTGGATGGGGTAGAGATTGAATTGCCCAAAACGCCGGTTAGGTCAACCGACACCAATGGAATCGTAGGTTATGATTTGTATCGGGCAAAGGTGGCCAGTGCATTGGGTGAGGTGACTGCCTCCAGCGATCATCCCGATGTAAAGGTTACTGTTGTTCAGGCTAAGGAGTCAACCGGGACTGCCGAAGTTGCTTTTGACTTTAATGGGGTTGTGAAAACCTACCAGCTTGTGTTTGAAACAGAATAGAAGGAGACAAACCCCTTATTATGCTGATTCGTTTTGGCGTATGCAGTTGACCACTGGAGCTTGAATTAGAGAAAAATCGATGAGGTGTGGAGTCGCAATGCATCTCTGGGTGGTCTGTATCACCCGGGATGCATTTCTTCGATATTAAAAAATTGAACTATGCCTTTCAAAAAGATGATTTTATTGTTGGCGGTTTCTGCTGTGTTGGGTTTGCAGGCGCAGAATCCCATTGTACAGACCTACTATACGGCCGATCCGGCGCCGATGGTTCATGAGGGTCGGGTGTATGTGTACACCACCCACGACGAGGACGAGACCATTGATAATTTTTTTACCATGCACAATTGGCGTGCTTATTCTTCGGCCGACATGGTCAACTGGACCGACCATGGTGTAGTAGCCTCGTTGAAGAATTTCGCCTGGAGCGATAAGGACAATGGCGCCTGGGCGCCACAAGCCATCGAGCGCAACGGAAAGTTTTATCTCTATTGCCCCATCCACGGTGATGGTGTGGCGGTGTTGGTTGCCGATTCACCGACCGGTCCCTTTCACGATCCCATTGGGAAGCGTCTGATAGAAGACACCCCGGATATTTGGCACGACATTGATCCAACGGTTTTTATCGACGACGATGGACAGGCTTACCTGTTCTGGGGAAATCCCAAAGTTTTCTATGTGAAATTGAATGAGGACATGACTTCTTACGACCGCAGTGTAGGGGAAAAAGGCATTATGGCGCTCGACATGAGCGTGGAAGCTTTTGGTAGTCAGAAGGACGAGAACGGCGTTCTTCGTAGCAACTACACCGAGGGTCCCTGGGTGTACAAGCGCAAGGATCTTTACTACCTGGTTTATGCCGCTGCAGGCATTCCCGAGTACATTGCTTACTCCACTGCGCCCTCCATCGAGGGGCCATGGACCTACCAGGGCTATATCATGGAAAGGGCTCCTCACCTGGCTTTTACCAACCATCCAGGCATCATTGACTTTAAGGGCAACTCTTACTTCTTTTACCATACGCATGAGCTGTCCAATGGCGAAGGATTTAAACGCTCGGTAAGTGTAGAGCCTTTTACTTATAACGAAGATGGATCCATTCCCTTGTTGAAGCCTACCAAAGCGGGTGTTACAGAAAGCTTATCTCCTCTGAATCCTTTTCAACGTGTTGAGGCCGAAACCATGGCCTGGTCCGAAAGACTAAAGACCACCAAGAGCAGCAAAACAGGCGTTTATGTCAGCAGCATTAACAACGGCGACTACCTTATGGTAAGGGATGTAGACTTTGGGGACGGTGCAAAGCGCTTTTTGGCAGGTGTTGCCTCAGGAGCAGTAGGTGGAAGTATAGAACTTCGTCTGGGTGCCCTCGACGGAAAATTGCTGGGCGTATGCACCGTAAGCAATACCGGTGGATGGAACACCTGGGAAGTTCAAGCCGCCAAGATTTCAAAAGCCAAAGGAGTACATGATCTTTACTTTGTGTTTAAAGGCGGCGAAGGCGACCTGTTCAATTTTGACTGGTGGACCTTAGAATAAGCAAAGGGGGCTCAGGCCCCCTTTGTTGTTTAAAATTCGTTGTGCAGCTGAAGGGCCCATTGCTTCAAGCGTTCCTTTGTCAGGTGCCC
>DUOK01000039.1 GCA_012838865.1 Bacteroidales bacterium
AGCGCGTGAGGATGTAAACTATGGTTGGATGCGTAGAATTGCCTCTTCTACTATGTTGCAGTTTTTGCAGCATCCCGAGATGCTGCAAGACGAAGTGCCCACCTTAGGCTTCTACGGCGCCTTTGAACCTTCTGTGCAGATTTACAGTTGCCGTGCCAGTGTTTATTGGATGGGGAAACTGTTTATGGGTCTGTTGGTTCCCGAAGACAGTCCCTTCTGGACCGCCGAGGAAAACAATGGGGCCTGGGACAATGAATTGGAGAAGGGGGCGGTTTACAATAAGTTTCAACCCGGTTCTGAATTGTTGATTACGAACTATCCCAATATTGGTGCTTCGGAAGTAAGGTCCTGGTGTCACGAAAGGGTGGCCGACGACTGGCAGAAATTCCGTTCGACCGAAAATTATAACCGCTTGGCCTACAACACCGCCTTTCACTGGCAGGCCGATGGCGACCAGGGTGAGGTGGCCATGAACTATCTGTTTAAGAATGCCCGGGAAGATTGGGAGGCCTTCCGCCTATACACTTTTAAGCGCTTTGAAGACGAGGTGTATTATCGTGATGTGGTTTTGGAGACCGATCCCGAATTGGCTATGAATCTGGCCGATATGCCCCTTGCCAATGGCATTTTGCGGGTCGACCGTCAATTGAGTCCCAAAGCCGTTTCTATGCGACTGGGACATTATGCGCTGCCCGATTTGGGCGCAGGCATTAAGGAGGAAGTCCGACAGGTAGGCGACTACCAAGCTACCATTATCGACAACGGGACTTACCAGTTGGCACTGGTACCCTTGTCTGGGTGGACCGAGGTAGAGGTAGTGGCTGCACAGGGCTTACATCCCATCAGCAGCGACAGTAAAGTTGTAGTTGCTCAGGCAAACTATGATCCTTCGACAGCCGAAACGCCCGTTTTTGCAACACTGATGCTTTGGAAGAAGTCGGGCGAGCCATGGAGCAAGGCCGATTTGCTGCCGGTCAGCGGACTGGACTACCAGGCACAGCAAAATGCGGTAAAGGTGTCGCTGCATAAGGGGGCCGATAAATTGGTGCGCTTTGAATAAACTAAAGTTAGGAGAAGATGAAAAGTGATAAAAGGGCTTTGCTGGTTGGTGGTATCTTTGCCGCAGTGGGACTGTTGTCCTGCAACAACAGCAGCGGCAACGATAATGGATCGGCCACCAATCAGTTGGTCGTTCCCGAAGGTTATGAGTTGGTTTGGGCCGACGAGTTTTCGGTGGACGGAAAGCCCAATCCCGAGTACTGGAATTTTGAGGAAGGTTTTGTGCGCAATGAAGAAGCACAGTGGTACAGTCCCGACAATGTTTTTATTGAGGACGGACTCCTTATATTTGAGGCGCGGCGCGAGCGCTACAGTAATCCCAACTACAATCCCTTAAGCGAAAACTGGCGCTTTAGACGCGAATTTATAGATTATACCTCTGCTTCTATAAAGACCAATGGGAAATTTAACTTTCAGTACGGTATTTTGGAGGTGAGGGCGCGAATAGATGTGCGTCAGGGGTCGTGGCCGGCCATATGGACCCTGGGTGAGGACAGGCGCTGGCCTTTGTGTGGCGAAATTGATGTGATGGAGTTTTATCGTGTCAACGATGAACCATCTATTTTGGCCAATGCTGCCTGGTCGGTAGATCAATCGTGGCAACCCAAATGGGACTCAGAGGTACTGCCCCTGCAGCACTTTTTGGATGGCAATCCTTCCTGGGCCGAAGAGTTTCATGTGTGGCGTATGGAGTGGACTGAGGACCATATTCGGCTGTATCTCGACGACGAGCTGCTCAATGAAATTGCCGTGGCCGATACCGAACATCCTGAGGATGGCTTTCACCCTTTCAGGCAACCGCACTATATTTTGCTGAATCTGGCCATTGGTTCTAATGGGGGAGATCCGTCGGCCACGGAGTTCCCTTTACGCTATGAGGTAGATTACGTACGCGTATTTCAAAAGGAACAGTAGTCTACAGTGAAAATTTTAGCACAATTGGTTTGTTGTCCTTCCCTTATGGCGGCCTGTGGTCGCTATGAGGGAAGGTTTTTTTAACTTTGCAGCTTCTCTCAAAAAGCCGGCTTCTTAATCTATTTGTAACAACATAAACAAAACAACATCAACTATGGAGACTTTTGAATTCACTGAGCATTCGCATCGTCGTTTCAACCCCCTTAACGGAGAATGGGTGTTGGTATCGCCGCATCGTACCAAACGTCCCTAGCAGAGAAAGGTGGAAAATCCTGCTGTGGCCGAGCGTCCGCAGTACGACCCGGGGTGTTATTTGTGTCCCGGCAACCAAAGGGCCGGCTCCGATACCAATCCCGATTATAAGGATGTGTTCGCCTTCCAGAACGATTTCAGTGCCCTTGTGCCGGATATCCCGGAGGGGGCTTTTGTAAAAGGCGACTTATTTCGTGCAGAAAGTGAACGCGGGTTTTGCAAGGTTATCTGCTTTTCGCCCCGCCACGATTTGACCATCCCCGAGATGGAAGTCTCAGCCATCCGCAAGGTGGTGGACCTGTGGTGCGAGGAATACAGTAAACTGGGAGCTGTTGATTATGTGAACCACGTCCAGATTTTTGAGAATAAGGGCGACATCATGGGCTGCAGCAATCCCCATCCCCACGGTCAGATTTGGGCCCAGAATGCGGTGCCCGCCGAGCCAGCCAAGGAGTCCGTTCGCCAAAAGGCGTATTACGAGCAGCACGGTCGCACTTTGCTGGAGGATTATGTGCAGGAGGAACTCGCTCTGAAGGACCGGGTTTTGTTCGAAAACAGCCATTTTGTGGCCTTGGTTCCTTTTTGGGCTACATGGCCCTTCGAAGCCATGATCGTATCAAAAAAAGCAGTCAGCAACATTGCAGAGCTCGATGAAGCCGGTCGCGAAGCATTTGCCGATGCTTATCGTCGCCTCACCATCATGTACGATAACCTCTTTGAGACTTCCTTTCCGTATTCGGCCGGTATTCATCAGGCACCCACCGACGGGGCCGCCTATCCCGAGTGGCATTTGCACATGCATTTTTCCCCGCCATTGTTGCGTTCAGCCACCATTAAGAAGTTTATGGTGGGCTATGAGATGCTGGCTAATCCGCAAAGAGACATCACGCCCGAACAGGCTGCTGAGCGCTTGAGGGCGCTGCCTGAGGTGCACTATAAGATGAGGTAGGAGGGGGCGTCGTGGGGCCTGTGGGGCCTGTGGGGCCTGTGGGCTGCCGGGCTCTGGGGACGTGTGCTGCGTGGCTGCGTGGCCTCTGGCCACCCCAAATCCCAGGGTTGAAACCCTGGGTTATGATTGGGAAGAAGTGGTCAGGCGGCTATGCCGCCTGTTTTGGAAAGCGGACTGAAGTCCGCGGCCTCGGGGCACCCGTGCCCCAGCGGCTGGAGGTCTTCAAAGAAGGAGCGGTCTATGACCAGATGCATCGAGGCTCTGCCTCGAGGGGAC
>DUOK01000319.1 GCA_012838865.1 Bacteroidales bacterium
AAATCCAGATAGTGCTCATCGATGGAAGCCTTTTCGTACACCGGCACGGCTTCGGCAATGATGTCGGTAACCACATTGGAGTAGCGACTGTAGGTATCCATATCGCCACGAATAAAAACGGCATGCGGACACAGCTGCCGCGCCATGCGTATGGGCATGGCCGAATGCACCCCAAAGTGCCGCGCCTCATAGCTGCAGGCCGACACCACCCCACGATCGGACAAGCCGCCAACAATCACCGGCTTGCCCAGCAGACTGCTGTTCTGCAAACGCTCTACCGACACAAAAAAGGTATCCAGATCGATGTGCACAATCTGTCGCTTGTCTGCTTCCAATTCTTCCTCTGCACGCATTTTGATTACAATTTAATCTTTGCTCCGATTTCAATATAATCATTCTAAAACAATGCGGCAAGTCCCCCCGGTAAGTTTTCTGCACCAAACGAAACAAACCCACAAATTTAGCCTGCAATAAAGCAGCTTGGTACAACAAGCGTTTCATGAAAGAACTCCTGAACCTTTTCGATTTCAAGCAGAAAATAAACTACAAAACAGAAATCCTGTCGGAGCTCACCGTGGCCCTGGCCCTGGTACCCGAAGCGGTGGCCTTTTCGCTGATTGCGGGCCTCTCGCCCCTCTCGCCCCTCACGGGCCTCTATGCCGCCTTTACCATTGGTCTGATCACCTCCATTTAATGTTTGGTTTTGTAAACGGACTGCCCAGACTGACCAAAGCGGTACCGGCTTCGCTGGTGGCCATCCTGACTGTTTTTTGCGGTGGTGGCGGGACTCAATATCGATACCACTACCGTGGGCGACATTGCTTCCATTCAGGGGGGCTTTCCGCCTTTCAACATCCCCAAAGTGCCCTTTACGCTGGAAACCCTGCAAATTATTTTCCCTTACGCAGCCATTGTGGCGGGGGTGGTTATTGCGGCCCTGGTCTTTGCCTGGGAAAACGCCCTGCGCATTCGTGCCCGCAAGCTCACCGAACGCTATGCCGCCCTGGGCAAGAGGGTGCACCTGCGCCACCTGAGTCGCGATTGCCAACAGCTGCTCAAAGATGCCGACAGCATCATTGAGGTCAACATTATGGAAGACCCCACCTACAAAGTACTGGTAAACAAGAAAGATGTGAAACGCAAACAGCAGCAGGAAAAACAGTAAGGACGAAACGCGCCACCAAAAAGAGGCTGTCCCAAAAATCGGAACAGCCTCTTTTTTATTCTTACTAGATTTTAATCAGTCTGTCCTCAGAGCGAAAAAACGTTCCATACAGCCTCTTTTTTCTTAGCTTTGCCTTATGAATACCACCACGCAAACCTACTCCCCGGCCGAAGAACGACTCAATGTATGGAGTCACGCCGTCGGTATATTACTGGCTCTCATCGCCCTTGTGGCGCTGTTGCACAAAGCCTGGGAACAGGGCAGCATGTGGGACTGGATCGCTTACCCCGTTTACGGCATCAGCGTACTGGCCATTTTTACCGCCTCTACCCTCTACCACAACGCCAAAGCACCGCAGTTGCGCCGTCGACTTAAAATTTTTGACCACGCCGCCATCTACCTGGGCATTGCCGGTACCTACACCCCTTTTTGTCTGCTCACCATCCGTGGCCCCTGGGGCTGGGGCGTATTGGTGGCCGTATGGAGCATCGCGCTGGCGGGCATTATCCTGAAACTGTTCTTTACGGGACGCTTCAAACTGGCCTCCACCATCGGCTATGTGGCCATGGGTTGGATCATCGTGTTTGCCCTCAAACCGCTTATGGAGCACCTCCCGCTGCCCAACCTGCTTTGGCTGGCAGCGGGTGGTGCTTTATACTCCATCGGGGCTGTTCTTTATCAAATCAAGCGCATCCCCTTTAACCACGCCCTTTTTCACTTCTTTGTACTCGCAGCCGCCATCTGTCATTTCATCGCGATCTACCGGCTTTAAATCTGAGCCAGGGCCTGCTCCAAATCGAGCTTAATGTCGCTGATGTGCTCAATTCCCGCGGAAATCCGAAGTACACCGGGAGCTACGCCGGCCTTCACCTGCTCCTCCGCACTCAGCTGCTCATGGGTGGTGGATGCCGGATGAATAATCAGCGTTTTGGCATCGCCCACATTGGCCAGGTGACTGATTAGTTGCAGTTGATCAATAACCTTATCGGCGGCCTCTTTACCCGCTTTTACCTTAAAGGAAAGCACACCCCCAAAACCATTTTTCAGATACTTTTTAGCCAGCTGGTGGTAGGGACTCGAAGCGAGACCGGGATAGGATACCGACTCTACCTTGGGATGCTGCTCCAGCCATTTGGCCAGGTCCAGGGCGTTGTCGACTGTCCGCTGCACCCGCAGCGACAGGGTTTCCAACCCTTGAATCAACTGAAAGGCGTTGAAGGGACTCAGTGCGGCACCATAATCGCGCAAACCTTCTACCCGGGCCCGAATGGCAAAGGCAATGTTGCCAAAGGGACCGCCCTCACCGAACACCTCCCAGAATTTGAGACCGTGGTATCCTTCCGACGGCTCGGTAAACAGGGGAAACTTGCCGTTGCCCCAGTTAAAGTTACCGGCATCCACAATGACCCCGCCAATGCTGGTACCGTGACCGCCAATCCACTTGGTGGCAGATTCCACAACGATGTTGGCCCCGTGCTCAATGGGCCGAAACAAGTAGCCGCCGGCGCCAAAGGTATTGTCGACAATCAAAGGAATGTTGTTGCGCCGCGCCACTTCGGCAAGGGCCTCAAAATCCGGAATGTTAAACCGGGGATTCCCGATGGTCTCTACATACAGGGCCTTGGTATTCTCGTCAATGGCGGCCTCATAATCGGCCGGATCGTCGGTACTTACAAACTTAACGCCGATGCCCAAACGTTTAAACTGCACCTTAAACTGATTATAGGTGCCTCCGTACAAAAAGGAGGTAGAAACAATATTGTCGCCGGCCTGCGCCAGATTGGTAATGGCAATGAACTGCGCCGATTGTCCCGATGCGGTAGCCACCGCAGCCACTCCGCCTTCGAGGGCGGCAATGCGTTTTTCAAACACATCGGTAGTGGGATTCATAATGCGGGTATAGATGTTGCCGAATTCCTTCAGTCCAAAGAGACTGG
>DUOK01000320.1 GCA_012838865.1 Bacteroidales bacterium
ACAAAATGCTAGAGAACATTGACTTTGCACTGGTCAATTGGTCAAGGGGACAATTTGCGCTTACGGCCTTGTTCCACTGGATCTTTGTTCCGCTAACGCTGGGACTGTCCTACATGCTGGCCTTTATGGAGACCATGTATTACCGCACCGGGGATCCCGAATGGAAGCGGATCACCAAATTCTGGATGAAACTCTTCGGCATCAACTTCGCCATTGGAATAGCCACGGGCATCATTCTTGAGTTTGAGTTCGGCACCAACTGGAGCAATTACTCTTGGTTTGTTGGAGATATTTTTGGCGCTCCGCTGGCAATTGAAGGCATCATGGCCTTTTTTCTGGAAAGCACCTTCATTGCCGTTATGTTCTTTGGCTGGGACAAGGTAAGCAAGCGCTTTCACCTCACCGCCACCTGGCTGGCGGCGGTAGGCGCCAGTCTTTCCGCTGTATGGATTCTGGTGGCCAATGCCTGGATGCAAAATCCGGTAGGCACCGTCTTCAATCCCGACACGGTCCGAAATGAGATGGTCAACTTTTGGGCCGTCTTGTTCTCCGAAACCGCAGTCAATAAATTTCTGCACACCCTTACCTCCGGCTTTGTCCTTTCGGCCATCTTTGTCATCGGCGTCAGCAGCTGGTTTCTGCTTAAAAAAAGAGAACTGCTCTTTGCCAAGCGAAGCATCGTAATCGCCAGTGTTTTTGGTCTCATCAGTTCATTGGTATTGATCGGCACGGGCGACTCTTCGGCCAAGGAAATTGTGAAAACGCAGCCGATGAAATTTGCCGCTATGGAGGCCCTTTATGAAGGGCAGACCGAAGCGCCACTCATTGCCTGGGGCTTTTTAAAGGGCAAGGACCTGCACAAAAACATGGACGAGAACAGCGAGGCGGAGTTTTATATGAAAATTGAGATTCCCGCCATGCTCTCCATTCTGGCCCATATGGACCCCAAAGCCTACGTACCGGGCATCAAAGATCTGGTGCTGGGCAACGAGGAGCAGGGCATCATGTCCTATCCCGAAAAAATTGAACGGGGTTACTTTGCGCAACAACAGCTGCTGGCCTATAAAGCGGCTCAGAAGGAAGATCCCAAGGGGGCAGAGTTTCTGGCGCTGGAAGCCCAATTCAAGGATCCCGATTTCATTGAGAACCATATGCGCTACTTTGGCTACGGCAATTTCTACGACCCCGACCCCGAACAACTGAAGAAGAATGCCTTTACACTGGTTCCGCCCATATCCCTAACTTTCTATGCCTTTCACATCATGGTGCTACTGGGGGGTTACTTCCTGATGCTCTTTGCCGTTTTCCTTTTCCTGGTTATGCGCAATCAGTTGCACAACAAGAAATGGCTGCTGTGGGCTGCGGTATGGACCATCCCCTTGGCTTTTGTGGCCTCTGAATCGGGATGGATAGTGGCAGAGATAGGTCGTCAGCCCTGGGTTATTCAGGACTTGATGCCTACCATGACCGCTGTTACCCACATCGACACCACCTCGGTAATCATGACCTTCGGCCTCTTCGCCCTGGTCTTTGTTGCCCTGTTCATAGCCGAAGTAAAAATTATGGTAAAGCAAATCAAGATCGGACCTAAAAAGAAGGAGGACCCAAGCAATGTTTGAAACCTTATCGCATTTGGCCCTGCAACAATACTGGTGGCTAATCATATCGGCACTGGGCGCGGCCCTGGTACTCTTGATGTTTGTTCAGGGAGGACAAACCCTTTTTGCCACCCTTAGTAAAAATAAGGAAGAGCGCAGCATGCTGGTCAACATCATGGGACGAAAATGGGAGTTCACCTTTACCACCCTGGTGGTGTTTGGCGGCGCCTTCTTTGCTTCCTTTCCCCTCTTTTACAGCACCAGTTTTGGCGGTGCCTACTGGGCATGGATGATCTTGCTCTTCGCCTTCATCATACAGGCTGTATCGTACGAATACCGGTCCTGGCCCGACAATTTTTTGGGCAGCCGTACCTACGAGACTTTCTTGTTTATCAATGGTATGATTGGCACTTTTTTGGTGGGTGTAGTTGTAGCCAGCTTTT
Organism: Bacteroidales bacterium; assembly: GCA_012838865.1. Lineage (GTDB taxonomy): Bacteria > Bacteroidota > Bacteroidia > Bacteroidales > Marinilabiliaceae > Geofilum. The sequence goes on from DUOK01000320.1 coordinate 2,042, forward strand.
TTACCGGCTCTCCCTTCTCCATCAACGACATGAATCAGTCCTTCTGGCAATCGCCCCTGCGGGGCATCGAATTGCTTTTTAACCTGCACAACCTGAGTCTGGGACTGGCCATTTTCTTTTTGGCCCGAGTACTCGGCCTGCAGTATTTCATCAACAGCATTGAAGGAGAAGAGGAACTGACCGCACGTATGCGCAAAAGCCTCTTGCGAAATGCCGTACCTTTCCTGGTCTTCTTCCTGGTCTTTGTGATTTGGCTTTTGCTGCGCGATGGCTATGCCGTAAATCCCGAAACAGGCGAAGTCTTTATGCAGGCCAACAAGTATTTCATCAATTTCATTGAGATGCCGGTGGTGCTGCTTCTTTTTGTGGCCGGTGTGGCCCTGGTCAAATGGGGCATCTTCATCAGCAGCTTTAAGGCCGCCAACAACGGCATTTGGTTCAGCGGAAGCGGTGTGTTTTTAACCGTCTTCTCGCTCCTATTGGTTGCTGGCTTCAACAATACCGCCTTTTACCCATCGAGCTACGATTTACAAAGCTCCATCACCATTATGAACGGCTCTTCGAGTCACTTCACCCTTACGGTAATGAGCTATGTATCGTTGATGGT
>DUOK01000321.1 GCA_012838865.1 Bacteroidales bacterium
ATAAAGGCCAGCATGTAGGACAGTCCCAGCGTTAGCGGAACAAAGATCCAGTGGAACAAGGCCGTAAGCGCAAATTGTCCCCTTGACCAATTGACCAGTGCAAAGTCAATGTTCTCTAGCATTTTGTATTCGTTTTAATTATTTGTTGCAGCAAGAAAAATAAGAATATTTTTCCATTTATTAAGGAATAGGCATTTGTTTTTGCATCCAAAACGACCACAAAGAAAACAAATAAATCAGTAACGAAATACTTAAATAGGATGTTTTTCCTCTTTTGAAGATTTGCCGGAAGTCAATTTTATCTTGGTTTTTCACGGCGGTTTTTGTCGGCCAAGGATATTTTGCTTTATTTTGGGCTGCTTAGTGATTTTGTTCTAAATATGAAATTATGAAAATATTGAATGGGTTTATTATTGGCCTGGTGATGGCCGGACTTTTTTCGGCCTGCAGCAGCGGTCCGTCCACTTGGTTGGTCGAAAGTCCCGATGGTGCACTTGCCGTAGAGCTGCATTTGTCGGCCTCAGGCGAGTTGTTTTATGATGTTGCTTATGGCGGTGAGCCTTTGATTGAGGCAGGGCGTATGGGTTTGGAAAGAAGCGATGCCAATTTTTCGGATCATTTGCAGATGTTGGAAGTGCTGCCTTTGGAGGTGCTCGAGGAAAGTTACCAACTGCATGCCGGTAAGTGTTTGGACTATAAGCAGGTGTTTAATCAGCAGGTTTTTCGTTTAAAGAACAGCGATGGTGCTTTGCTCGAGCTGGAACTGCGTCTGGCCGACGACGGTCTGGCCTATCGGTACCGGTTTCCGGAGGCGGGGACCGAAGAAGTGGAAATTCTCCAAGAATTGAGTTCATACCGTTTTAGTGCGGGTACCAAGGGCTTTCTTTCTCCACTTGCTGTACCCAAAAGCGGCTGGGAAGCCACCAACCCTTCCTACGAGGAAAATTATTACACCGATGTCGTTCCCGGAACGCCTTCCCCACTGGGCTATGGTTGGGTGTATCCTGCTTTGTTTCAGAAGGGAGACTTGTGGATGCTGGTGGCTGAATCCGATTTGCACCGCGCTTATTGTGGCACGCGTCTGGTGCCCGGAGAGCGGGAGCTTGAGTACCGCTTGGGTTTTCCCGATGAGCGGGAAACTTTCACCAATTCTTATGTAAATCCCCGGACCGTTCTGCCCTTGACCACTCCCTGGCGTTTGATGGCGGTAGGCGACTTGGCTACCATCTTAACTTCCAGTCTGGGTACCGATCTGGCTGCTCCTGCTGTTGAAGGAGATTTTTCGTGGGTAAAGCCCGGGCGGGCCTCCTGGAGCTGGATCATGCTCAAGGATGAGTCCATTACCTGGGATGTTCAAAAGGCCTACATTGATTTTGCTGCCGATATGGGCTGGGAATATTGTCTGGTAGATGTTTCCTGGGACCGGATGATTGGTCGCGACCGCATGGGCGCACTCTCTGCCTATGCACAAAGCAAGGGCGTAGGTCTTATTCTTTGGTACAATTCGGCCGGCGATTGGAACACCACGCCTTATACGCCGCGCGATCGTATGTTGACGCGGGAAAGCAGAAGGGCCGAAATGGCCTGGTTGCAGGAAATTGGCGTAAAGGGCATCAAGGTCGATTTCTTTGGGGGTGACGGGCAGCCGGTTATTGCTTACTATCATGATTTGTTTCGGGATGCCGCAGATTTTGGTCTCACCGTCAACACCCATGGCACCACCCTGCCTCGGGGCTGGCAGCGCACTTATCCGAACTTCCTGACCAACGAAGCAGTTAAGGGGATGGAGTTCATTACCTTTGAGCAGGAAAATGCCGATCAGGCTCCTTTTCATAACGTGATGCAGGTCTTTACCCGCAATGTTTTTGATCCTATGGATTATACACCCATGAATTTCAGTGGACTGGGTCATGTTGAGCGAAAGACTACCGTTGCGCATGAGCTTGCGCTGCCCTTTCTCTTCACCTCGGGTATTCAGCATTTGGCAGAGACGCCGCAGGGGATGCAGGCCGTGCCTACTTATGTTCGTGAACTCGTGAAGCAAATGCCTGTGGCGTGGACCGACCTGCGTTTTTTGGGTGGTTATCCGGGAAAGGATGTGGTTCTGGCCCGCAAGGCTGATGACGGATGGTATGTGGCAGGCATCAA
>DUOK01000322.1 GCA_012838865.1 Bacteroidales bacterium
GGCTATTATCAAATCAATTTAAAGACCAGGGAACAGCGGCACCTGACCACCGAAAACGGACTGCCCCACAACAACATCAATTTTGTCTACCCCGACGGCAACGGGGGCTTGTGGCTGGGGCCCAAGAACAGCGGCATCTGTCGCATTGAAGACAAGAGTATAGAAATCCACCGCATCACGGACACGCCGACCGATGTCAACGACATGACCGTGGATAAGGAAGGGAGACTGTGGCTGGCCACCCTGGGCAAGGGCCTTATCCAATACCATGAAGATTCTCTAAATGTACTGGACATCAGCAATGGGTTGGCCCGGAATTTTGCCTACAGCATTGCAGGAGACAGCCAGGGCCGACTCTGGGTGACCCATTTTCCGGGACTCAGTGCCATTGAACCGGCCAAAGACAGGATTCGCATTTACGATTATGAACAAAACCTGGGGGTCGACTTCCATCAAATCAGTCGCGACCCCGCGCAAGATCTATGGCTGGCCTCCAATGAGGGCGTAATCCGTTACCGACCCGACAAGGACGTGGAAAATAAAGTCGCCCCGCTGCTCAATTTCACCTCCATAAAAGTGTCCGATGAGGACTTTGACCCCAATAAAAGTCTGGTACTGCCCTTCCCCTACAAAGACAGCTATAAGTTTCGCTTCGACTTCATCGGCATCAGCTTTAAAAATCCAAAGGCAGTCAGCTATCAATACCGCTTAACGCGCAAAGGAGACAAAGCGGAGCAGGAATGGGCCGATTTGGGCGCCACCACTTTCAGAGAATACGACTTTTTGCCCGACGGGGATTACCTGTTGGAAGTAAGGGCAGCCAATGCCGACGGGGTTTACAACCAGACCCCCCTGAGCATGCACATCGTCATAGCACCACCCATTTGGAAAAAATGGTGGTTTTATATATTGCTCCTATCTGCAATGGTCCTGGCTGTATTCAGCCTTATTCACCTGCGCGAACGCAAGCTCCGGAAGCAAAAAGAGGCGCTGCAAAGGGAGGTGGACAGCCAAACCGTAGTACTTCGGGAACAAAAAGCAGAAATTGAACGCAAAAACCGGGACATTACAGACAGCATTACCTATGCCAAACGCATACAATCGTCCATTTTGCCGCCCCAGGAAATGCTCTCCGGACAATTTCAGGAATCCTTCATCTTCTTTTTACCCCGAGACATTGTTAGTGGCGACTTTTACTGGTTTCATCCCTTTAACGGAAAAATGATGGTATGTGCAGCAGACTGCACCGGCCATGGCGTTCCGGGCGCCTTCATGTCGATGATCGGGACCACGCTTTTGAACGACATTGTAAAGCACAATAAGGTCAACTCGCCGGCAGACATCCTGCATCGACTCGATTTAGAAATTAAAACCCTGCTGCAAAAAAATGAAGGCCATACCACGCGCGACGGCATGGACATCTCCATTGTAGAAATCGACCCGAAAAAACGATCCGTGCGACTGGCTTCTGCCAAACGCCCCGTGTTTCTATTTATCAATGGAGAGCTGATTGTTTATAAGGGCATTCGCCGAAGCATCGGCGACAGCATTATGGAAGACGACAGTGCCTTTGTCAACATGAGCTACCAATTGAATAAGAACGACAGTATATATTTATTTTCCGACGGCTATGCCGATCAGTTTGGGGGACCGGAGGGCAAGAAGTTTATGACCGCCAACATCCGAAAACTGTTACTCGACATCCATCATCTGCCGATGGAAGAGCAGGCCCGCCGTTTGCGCGACACCTTTATCGAATGGAAGGGGGACCAGGAACAAGTGGACGATGTGGTATTTCTGGGCCTTCGCGTGTAAATCCGGCAGGGACCATCACAGGTGATAGCCTCTACTGGTCATTTCCATGGCCGAAAAATAGGTATAGGCTTCATCTTGTATTGGGTAATCCCAGCTGCCCATGCGTTTTGCCTTCTGCACGGCAGCCCACTGCAGGGCATAGCTGCCCATCAGCGCTTTGTTTTCGGTAGCAAATCTTCCTCCCCCGACCAGAAAGACTCCCAGCACAAGTCGTAACGAAGCGCAATACAACTGGAGGGTAAATAAGCGCGCAAACTCTCGGAGAGTTCCTCCAGGAAGGGACCATGCATTCCGTCCACCGGTTCAATTTCGGGTCCGTAAGGCACGTAGGCTATCGAATGTTGTGCATCGAGTTGCTGCTGCACCACCAGTACATCGGCCTCCTGCGACCCCGACTGCCCACTGCATCCGGCCACATCCGGTTTGGGCAACTTAAAAGCATAAGCCCCGGTACCCACGCCCAGATTCTTTTTTACTTCCGACCAAAAGGCCGTTTGTTGTACAATGGGCGACGCCAATACTTCATCCACAGGTTTCATCCTGACCCCTGACAGCATAACAATTCACATTTTTAATTAAAACAAAACCACAAGGAGTGTTCCCCTATGGAACATCCCTTGTGGCAAAATCTTCTTAAAGAAACAGCGCTACTCGAGCCAGCCGATGATGGTTTGTCGGCCCTTAACCTTTTGGCCAAGCGCTACATCAATACGTGCATCCAAGGGCAAATATATATCTACCCTGGAACCAAACTTAATAAACCCCATCTGTGCTCCTTGCTCTGCCTTGGTTTCTTCTTCGGCATAACACACAATACGGCGGGCTACAGCACCTGCAATTTGTCGCACCACGACGGTTTTCCCACTGCTGTGCTCCAAAGCTACAGTGGTCCGCTCATTTTCGGTAGAAGCCTTGGGAAGGTAGGCACTCATAAAACGGCCACTGTGATGGCGAAAATAACGAACAATACCTGCAAGAGGATACCAGTTGATGTGCACATTAAATACATTCATAAACACCGAGACCTGTAAGGCTTTCCCTTTTAAAAACTCAGGCTCTTCCACCTCCTCTATCACCACAATTTTACCATCCGCAGGCGCCACAATGGCCTTATCGTTTATAAAAGGCTGACGATTGGGGCTACGGAAAAAATTGAGTACGGGCAAAAAAATCAGTGCAGAAAGGAGCACAGCCAGCAGGCAGGGGCCGATCAATATTGCCAGCACCACATTAATTCCTACCAGCACCAAAAGCAAAACAACCAGGATGCGATATCCTTCTTTGTGAATGGTCATAGCACGCAATTAATACAAAAGTTAAAACATGTACCTTATAAGAATCAGATAACCGCAAACCAGAGGCGCCGCAAAAACAACGGCATCAAAACGATCCAAAACGCCACCGTGACCGGGTAACAGCGAACCCGAGTCTTTTACATTTACACTGCGCTTAAGCATGGATTCCACCAAATCGCCAAAAGTCCCCATAACCGAAACCAAAACACCAATGGCCAACCAGTGGCCCCAGGACAGTTGCTCAATAAACAGCGAAAGCACAAAAGCGATTGCCAGGGTAAAGACAAAGCCGCCTACGGCTCCCTCCCAGCTTTTTCGGGGAGAAATGCGCGGAAACAAACGATGCTTTCCAAAACGCACCCCTATCAGATAAGCCCCCGAATCATTGGCCCAGACCAAGAGAAAAAAGCCCAGCAAGAGAAGATAGTCGTAACTCCCCCCTTTAAACACCAAAAAGTGCAGAAAGGAAAAGGGCAAGGCTACATAAAAGGGGATGATAAGCGTACAAGCGATGTTCAGAAGCGGCGTGTTCGATTTCCGGAAAAGCTCGGTAATGAATACCGCCATGATCAGGGGAACCACAAACATCAGCCAGCGCTCTGAAATGATGCCGGCCAGGACAAAGAAGGAGGCCAGGTACCAAAAGGAACCCAGCACCAGCGCCCATCCTATTTGTGCATGTACCGGTCGGGCACGAACCAATTCGGCAAACTCCAACATCCCCAGCAAAACAACGGTGTAAAAAATGAGCAGATAAGAATACTGGTGCCACCACATCCCGCCGATGATAGCTATTACAAATACAATTCCGGTCAGGATGCGTTGCCAAAAATTATTCACTCCACGTTGCTTTAATGTACACTATCCACCCTAAGTTAATGAGCCAAATTCAGCCGGCAAAAATAACACAAAGAATTTAATAAAAAAAGTGCTATTCTGCATCCTCAGCAGGCAAAGTGGCGTCTGCATCCCCGTTGGCATCGGCAGGCCCTTCCTGAATAACGTGTCCGGCCGGCATACGCTTGCCAAAAATCTGCTCCAGATCTTCACTGAAAATAACCTCCCGCTCCAGCAACAACTCGGCCAGCTGGGTGTGCTTTTCTGCATTATCCCGCAAAATCTGCTTGGCCCTGTCGTACTGCTCTTCCACAATACGCGAGACCTCCTCGTCAATTAATTGAGCGGTACGCTCACTGTAAGGCTTGCTAAAGGCGTACTCATTCTGTCCGGTTGAATCAAAATAGCTCAGGTTACCGATCCTGGGACTCATGCCAAAATAGGACACCATGGCATAGGCCTGGCGGGTCACCTTTTCCAGGTCGTTCAGCGCACCGGTGCTGATGCGACCAAAAACCAGGTCCTCAGCGGCCCTGCCACCTAAAGTAGAGCACATCTCATCCAACATTTGTTCATAGGTATTCAGTGAGCGCTCTTCGGGCAGATACCAGGCCGCACCCAGGGCTTTTCCTCTGGGCACAATGGTCACTTTAACCAAAGGATGGGCAAATTCCAACAACCAGCTGATGGCTGCATGCCCCGCTTCATGAAAAGCAACCGCACGTTTCTCGTCTTTAGAAATAATTTTATTCTTCTTCTCCAGTCCCCCCACAATACGGTCCACCGCATCCAGGAAGTCTTCTTTCTCCACTACTTTTTTAGCCTTACGAGCAGCGATCAAGGCCGACTCATTACATACATTGGCGATATCGGCCCCTGAAAAACCCGGCGTCTGTCGGGCCAAAAATTCCGATTTCACATCCTCTCCCAGTCGCAAGGGCCGCAGGTGAACTTCAAAAATGGCTTTACGCTCATTCAAATCGGGCAATTCCACACTGATTTGTCGGTCAAAACGGCCGGCGCGCATCAAGGCCCTGTCCAGGATATCTGCCCTGTTGGTCGCAGCCAAAATAATAACGCCACTGTTGGTGGCAAAACCATCCATCTCGGTCAACAACTGGTTCAGGGTATTTTCCCTTTCGTCGTTGCCACTGAAATTTACATTCTTTCCACGGGCGCGACCAATGGCATCAATCTCGTCGATAAAAACGATGCAAGGCGCCTTTTCCTTGGCCTTCTTAAACAGGTCGCGCACCCTGGAGGCGCCTACCCCCACAAACATTTCCACAAAATCGGAACCCGACATACTGAAAAACGGCACATTGGCTTCTCCGGCCACAGCCTTAGCCAGCAAGGTCTTTCCTGTTCCGGGAGGGCCGACCAGCAAGGCCCCTTTCGGAATTTTTCCTCCCAGTTCGGTAAACTTCTCCGGCTTTCTTAAAAACTCAACAATCTCTTCGAGTTCGGTCTTGGCTTCCACCAATCCGGCTACATCATCAAAGTTTACTTTAATGCCTGTCTCCTTATCAAACATACGGGCTTTCGATTTGCCCACATTAAAGATATTGCCACCCCCTCCGGCACCACCCTGGGAACTCATCCTTCTGAAAATGAAGATCCAAATGGCCACAATCAGCAGAATGGGCCACATCATCATAAAAAAGTCACGAAACAAGTTGGTGCGTTCCTCATATTCAATCGGGATCTTCATGCTCCCTTCCTCTTCAGCCAGTTTCCGGGCTTCTTCCAATTTATCCAGCGTAGGTATCCGCACCTCTAAATGAGGGCCGGTACGTGGCAAACTGCTCTGGTCCTTTAACACCTCGGCATAACTGTCCAACGCCTCTTCCTTAAGCGTAATTTCAGCCTTGCCTTCATTGGTCACCACCACCACACGGGTAATGTCGCCCCCGGGTAAAATTTTATCCTCAAAAACGCTCCACGGAACGGTTTGGGGACTCTGCCCTACATTAAACAGACTGATGGCCACCAGCGACACCAAAATGATGCCGTATATCCAATAGGCGTTAAATTGCGGCATTTTAGGGCCACCGGGCTTGTCGCCCTTCTGTCCGTCCATATTTTTGTTGTTTTCTGCCATGCTGTGCAAACAATTAAATTTCTTTTAAAACAAATCGGCTAAATCTTTTCTTCCGGCATCGGCCCAAAGGCCCTCCAGGTTGTAAAACGCCCTTACCGGTCGCTGAAAAACGTGCACCACCACATCCATATAATCGACCAACACCCACTCGGCATTGCTTTTACCTTCTATATGCAGCGGCTTATCGTCCAACTTTTTCCGCACATAGTCCTCCACCGAGTCGGCGATGGTATCCACATGCACATTACTGTCCCCGTCACATATAACAAAATAACTGGTAATAGTGTTCTCAATGCCCGTCATGTCGAGCACTGTGATATTCTTTCCCTTCTTCTCCTGAATACCCTCTACTACGGCATCGACCAACGCTTTTGTTGCCTTTGCCTGCTGCTTATCTGTCATTCGTTGTGGTTTTGCTGACTATAAATTATAATTTTGCCCAAAGATAATACTTAAAAAGCACATAAAGGCCTATTTCAAATGCGAATGGCCCCTGCTGCATGCCCTTACATTCTATGAAAAACAACGAACTTTTTCAGATTCATCATTTCAAAGCGGTCGACTCTACCAATGCCCGTTTGCGCGACATGCTGACGAAAAAAGAGCTGCCGGAGTTTACGGTGGTGTGGTGCGACAAGCAAACGGCCGGCCGTGGCCAAATGGGCAACAGCTGGGAGAGCGAGGAGGGAAAAAACCTCACCTTTTCCCTCTTGCTTCGGCCCGATTTTTTACCGGTGAGCCAACAATTCCGCATCACCCAATTGCTTACCCTGGCCTTGATGGATGTGCTGCGTCCATTCAGCAAAAACATTGCCATTAAATGGCCCAACGACATTTATGCCGGAGATAAAAAGCTGGGAGGCATCCTCATCGAAAACAGTTTGAAAGGCAACAGCATCGACCAGTCCATAATCGGCATAGGACTCAACCTCAACCAAATACACTTCACATCAGAGGCCCCAAACCCCATCTCACTCAGCCAGCTTACCGGACTTCAGCACAGTCGCAGAGAGCTGCTGGGACTTTTTCTGAAGGCACTGACCATCCGTTATGTCGATTGGCTGGAAAGCGGAAACAGCGACAAATTGGCAGACGAATACCTGGGCTGCCTTTATCGCCGGGACGGCTGGCACCGCTATGCCGATGCGCAGGGTTCTTTTGAGGCCACTTTTGAAGGAATAGCGCCCGATGGACATCTGTTGCTGCGCGACAGCGGCGGGCACACCCGCCGCTACGCTTTCAAAGAAGTCCGCTTTTTGCCTTAAAAAGATTCGTCCAGGGAGGCTGAAGAGGCATCCAAAGGCGGGTAGTCGTAACTCGCGATGGCGGTCGTCACCACATCCAAAAATTTGCTGATCGCAGGACTCACCACCATTTTCAACATGGGGTTAAGCTCGGCTTTGATGGTCAACTTTACCCGCGTGTCGCCGGGAGCCAGCTCTTTAAGCTGCACCCACAAATGAAAAAGAAAGGGCGTTTTGCCGTCGGCCGCAAACTTTATGGTCTTATTGGGCTCCCGATCCACAATGCGCAGACCTATTTCCCCCACACCCTCCACACTAAAGCGACAGGCATCGCCGTCGCTTTCCCAGTCCTTCACGTATTGGGGAGGCAATAAAGCCTCAAAATGATTGAAATTGGACAAAAAATCAAAAACAACGCCCGCCGGCTGGGGCATCGCTTTAACCGGACCTTCAAATGTTGTCATTCCCTTCCAGGGTCTTTACAGTAAATACTTAGTCTAAAGCAGTTCGTCTCACACCCCCCAACTGCCCGGGTCCTTACGCCATTGGGCCAGCGTTTCGAGCTCGTCTGCCGAAATCGCTCCCTCGGCCACCGCCACTTTCAACAGCGTTTCGTAGTCACTCAGGGTGGACAAGGCGATGCCTGCCTGCTCAAAATTTTGCACGGCGGTGGCAAAACCGTAGGAGAAAATGGCCAGCATACCCAAGACCTCGCCGCGCTGTGCACGCACCGCTTCGGCCGCTTTGAGACTGCTGCCTCCGGTAGATATCAGGTCTTCAATGATGACCACTTTTTGTCCCGGCTCCAACACCCCTTCGACCAGATTCTCCAACCCGTGCCCCTTGGCAGCCGAACGAATGTAAATAAAGGGCTTATTAAGCACATCGGCCACCAGGGCGCCTTGTGCAATGGCTCCCGTGGCCACGCCGGCCACCACATCCACTTCGGGGTAACGCTCTTTGATTTGCCCGGCAAAACAAGTCTTTATATAATCGCGCACCTCCGGAAAAGAAAGTGTTTTTCGATTGTCGCAATAAATGGGCGATTTCCAGCCGGAGGCCCAGGTAAAGGGGTTTGCGGGTTGCAATTTTATTGCCTTAATTTGCAACAATTGCGCAGCAACGGTTTCTTGAATATTCATAGCGCGATACAAAGTTTACTTATCCTAAAAGATTATTCCTGCAAATGTATAAAATCTTTTTTAAGGACCGGGTGCTGGTATTAACAGCCAATATCGAACGCGACCTGAGCCAGGGGGTGGGCAGCATACTGAAATACGCCAATCAGGGCGAGCTCCGCAATTTCATCATGGATTTTTCGGCCAACAGCCAACAAGCCCGGGCCTACATCTACCATCATCATTTGAACGAACTGTTGACCAAGGTGAAAGCGCTTTTCCGTTGTTTACCGGCGGCAGGCGGCCTGGTCTGGCATGCCGACACCGGGGCCTTCCTGGGGATGCATCGACTGGGGCATTTTGATTTGCCCAAGGGCAAGGTAGAGCAGGGAGAAAGCTTTGAAACTGCCGCCTTGCGCGAAGTGGAAGAAGAATGTGCCTTAAAGGTCAAGCTGCTTCACCCGCTTTGCACCACCTTCCACACCTATCGACTGGGCGAAGATTTCATTTTAAAAGAAACCCGCTGGTTCGAAATGGAGTACCGGGGCAGTGACTTGCCCCAACCGCAAAGTGAAGAAAATATCGAGCAGGTATTCTGGGTAAAAACAGAGGAAGTGAAACATTACCTGCCGAAAACCTATGCCTCCATCAGGGAAGTACTCAAAAGCTCCGTCCGACTGAAAGAGCTCTAAGCCCAAACTGAAACACTACTGTGCAGCGCCTGAAAAAGTTAATCGCGGTAAATGAATTCCATCCGCAAAACCCGCACATCCTTTACCGGGCGATCGGTCTGATAGGTCTCCAGCATCGAAATCCGGTCGACCAGCTCCATGCCTTCCAACACCTCCCCAAAAACCGTGTAATCCCAATCGAGATGGGGTGCACCACCCACCGTACGATAAACCTCGCGCTGTCGCGCACTGAACTTCCTTCCTTTTTGCGTCTCCAGTTCATCCAGTTCCCGGTCCAGAAAAACCCTTCCGGCCACAATGTAAAACTGGGAACCATCCGATTCGTCTCTCGGATTCTTGGCATCGGGCAATTTGGAGGCCGCCAAAGCGCCCCTTTTGTGAAAAATACCCGGCACTACCTTCATCGGCAGGGTATAGCCCGGGCCCTGCCAGCCAACCACCTCGTCGGGTCCGGCGTCGCGGGTGTCGGCCGCTCCGGTCTGTATTAAAAAGCCGCGCAGCACACGGTGTACGGTCAGGCTGTCGTAAAACTGATCGCTCACCAGTCGAATAAAATTATCGCGATACTCCGGGGTTTCGTCGTACAGGCGAAAAACAATGTTGCCCATATTGGTCACCATGCGATAAGCCGCAATCCGCTCGTGCGAAGGATAAACTTTGTTGCTCTTAGCGCTCAGGCCTATCGGCGCCTGCACCCCCTCCTGCTTCTTCATCAATTCAGCTATCCATTGGGCCTTAAGCACCCGGGGACCTTCCTCGCCTTCCTGAACGATTCCGGCCAGGGCATGGTCCTCAAAAAAAGCAGGCTTCCCGGGCGCTAAGGCAGCCGCCAAGGGATATACACCCAAACTGTCCTCAGCCAAAGCGGGCCCAATGGGCACCTTCCTGACCTGCAAACGGCCCTCCGGTCGAAGCAGGGTGTACAAGGTGTCCGACTGCGTATCGGGCGATAAAATATTCAGAAAATTCTTGTTGCTGCGCACTACTTTCAATAAGACCAGGTCCCTATCAAGATCGTAGGCCGTATAACCCTGCACGGGGTAAGTCTGCGTAGTCTCCAGGGCAGTCAGCCGAATCCGGTAAGCCCCCTTAACCGCACTCAGGTTGGCCACCACCAAATCCGGAGCCACATAAAACCCGTAAGTCCTCCCCAGCGAACGGGTGTAATGATCGGAGAGCTGCAATTCCACCATGCCCAATACATTTTCGGAATAAGACCCACGCACGGCAGGCGTATTCGCCTCATTGGGCCCGGCCGACCGGCCGCCACATGAGGTCAGCAGCGCTACCAACAATAACAAAACTCCTTTCCCTATCGAATCGGACATAAGCCAAAGTGTCTTATTCTATGGTGATTTTAACGTCGCTGAGGGGGCGATCGTTCTTGTCGGTAGGCAGGGCCGCAATGCGATTAAGCACATCCATCCCTTCTATCAGCTCACCAAATACCGTATAGTCCCCATCCAAATCGGGCAAACCACCAACAGTGGTATAAGCTTCGCGTTGGGCCTCGGTGAACTTCAGGTGGTCGGACACGCTGAACTCAAAATCAATCTTGGCGCGGATTTCACGAATCAAGGCGTTGAAAGCATGTGGATCTTCCTCCCTCAAGCGATCCAGCTCCGGCTTATGGGGCAGATAATACAATTCGCGCAGCTCTCGCAAAATGGGATTATTCACCCGTTTTTCCAGAATATCCAGCTCTTCATGCGTATAAACCCTTCCGTGCACAATATAAAACTGCGAGATGTCCGACATCCTGAAATGATTGATGGCCTCAGGCTGCCTGGGGGCGCAAAGCGCCCCTCTTTTATGGAAAAGATCCGATGAAAACTCAGAACTGATGTTTTGAGCCGTACCGTAGCCAATGTGCTTGCCCGGGGGCGCGTTGCGCGAATCGGAAGAACCACCCTGAATGACAAAATGCTCAATGACCCGATAAAACAAAGTCCCGTTAAAGTGACCGGCGTCCACCAATTTAATGAACTCATCCCGATGCTGGGGCGTTTCGTTGTACAACTTCACCCGCATGGTGCCCATATTGGTTTTTATGCGCACGGTCACCTCCTGTGCCTCAAGGCCCTGACCCAACAAAAACCAGGCAAAAAAAATACCCAAAAGACTCTTGACCATCATTCGCATCATCCCCAACTACCTTTTTATAAGTCTCATCTGCATTTTCACATCCTCCACCGGACGATCCATCCGATTGGTCGCTACCGCAGCAATGCTGTCGATGACCTCCAAACCTTTCACCACCTCGCCAAAAACCGTGTACTCCCCATCAAGATGGGGCGCACCGCCCAGGGTCGTGTAAACCGCCTTGTGCTCCTCAGGCAGTACAAAAGGCGCCAGGGCATCCAATTCGGGCGCTGCCTCCTCTTGAATTTCCGCCATCAAAGCCTCCCAGCCGGCACGATCGCCTGCCTGTTGAAATCCCATCAGAGTAGCCCGGTGTGGCTCGGCATACTTCATGAAAATCTGCTGCTGCTTTCGCTCGCTATGCATCTGTTCCAACTGAGTCAATTCCCCTTCTTCAAAGACCTTACCCTGCACAATGTAAAACTGGGAACCGGACGATTTTTTCTCCGGATTCACCTGATCGCCCTGACGAGCAGCCGAAAGCACCCCTTTTTTGTGAAAAAACTGCGGATACAAAATCTCCGCATCCAACTGGTAACCCGGTCCCCCCGCGCCCAACATAGCCGCCGAATCGGCGCCCCTCGAATCCGGATCGCCGCCCTGAATCATAAACTCAGGAATCACCCTGTGAAACAAGAGATCGTCAAAAAAGCCTTCTTCCACCAGCTTAATAAAATTATCACGATGCAAGGGCGTTTCATCGTAAAGCCTTACCTCCATCACCCCATAGTCGGTAGTGATTTCGACCAGCGTTTGCTTGGCCCCACAAAACACAAAAAGCTGACTCAAGACCAATACGGCCAGAAAAAATGAAGTTCGTTTCATACCCGTTTCCTCAAACATTAATCACAACTATTGTTGCAGAGGTTCCAAAACCTCGTTAAAATAAAGCACCATTTCCTGCTTCAACAAACGTTTTTGCAGGTTGGGACTCAGGCTGCGCACGTTTTTTATGACTTCAAACTCGGGCCAGCCTTCCCGATCCTTGCCACTCTGCTGCAGATAGCCCAGGCGCTCCAGCAGGCGACACTTCCCCAGATTAATGATGTCCCACTTTTCATCCCGGGTATATTCCGTCATCCCGGTTCCCAACTCCTGAATACCTATGACAAAAAGCATAAAATCAAAATCGGCAGTAACTTTAAAATGCTTACTTACCCGTAATTCTGTCTCGTTCCAAATATCTTCACTAAATTCCATTGTTCTTTATTTTATTGGTATGTGAGACAAACAAGTCAGAACTGCAAAAGTTGTGCCTCAACTTTTGAGCACCTCTCTGAATGCCCGCACAAATACCTCCTCCGCAGTTTCCGAAAGAATTTCCTCCACGGCGGTCTCCTCGGTCAGGTTGGCCCCTTCCCCCTTCCAGTAGCGCAAATGCCAATCGCCATCTTCATACTCCAAAGCCGTATTGTTGTCCACCCAATCGCCCGAATTCAAATAGGTGGTCACCCCCGCCTGATTCATAATCCGCTTTTTAACCGGTCGGTGAATGTGTCCGCAAATCACGTAATGATAGCCTTTACGAATGGCCAGTCGCGCCACAGTCGCCTCAAACTGCGTCACCGCCTCCTTCTTGCCCCCTTTCACCATATCCTTGATGCGGGCAGCCAGTGAAATCTTCTTGCCACCAAAAAATACCAGGAAGGCATTTACAAAACGGTTGAGGGCAATTAAAAAGCCAAAGCCCACCGAACCCAACTTCGCCATCCAACGGGAGTGGTGCATAACCACATCAAACACATCGCCATGAAAAATCCAGGTCGTAGTATTGTCGAGCGACAACACCAGTTTATTGGCCACCTTGAGCAAACCAAAATCAATACCCGCAAAGCGCCGGGCCACCTCATCGTGGTTGCCCGGGATATAGACCAGGCGTGTTCCCTCCTCGGCCATCTTAAAGAGATAACGAACCACTTTAAGGTGCTCAGGCGGAAAATACCGGGCAGAAAAACGCCAGGCATCGATAAAGTCGCCATTAAGCACCAGCGTTTCGGGACGAATGGTCCGCAAATAGGCATGCAAGTCCGCAGCCTTACTCCCGTAAGTCCCCAAGTGTGCGTCGGAAATCACCACCGCCTTAAGCGGACGTTTGGCCGGTTTTGCGTTCATGCTTTGGTTTTTGCAGGTTCACTGCCAACAAATATAAGCAATCCCCCAAAAACAATCTTTCCAGAATGTTATCTTTCCAGAATAGAAGCCTCCAGTGCAGACCAAAGCATATCCTTAAGTTCAGAAATGCCCGTACCGCTTACAGCAGAAATGAAAACATGCGGCAGCTCCGGCAACTCTTCTTCAAGCTCCTGCTGCAACTGCGCATCAATAAAGTCGGTCTTGGTAATGGCCAGCAAGCGCTTTTTGTCGAGCAACTCAGGATTGTACTGCTCCAACTCATTAAGCAGAATGGCATACTCTTCCCTTATGCTTTTACTGTCCGAAGGAATCATAAACAACAAAACCGAATTGCGCTCAATGTGGCGCAAAAAGCGGTGACCAATGCCGCGCCCTTCGTGGGCACCCTCAATGATTCCGGGAATATCGGCCATCACAAAAGACTTATGATCACGGTAGGCCACAATCCCCAGATTGGGGACAAGGGTAGTAAAGGGATAATCGGCAATTTCGGGTTTGGCCGCACTCACTGCTGCCAACAAAGTGGATTTTCCCGCATTCGGAAACCCCACTAAGCCCACATCGGCCAGCACTTTAAGTTCCATAATGGCTGCCAACTCAACCGAGGGTTCACCCGGTTGTGCAAAACGGGGCGCTTGGTGCGTAGAAGATCTGAAGTTCCAGTTGCCCAGACCGCCCCGGCCACCCCGAACCAGGACCTGCTCTTCACCGTGGTCGGTAATTTCAAACAACACTTCCCCGGTTTCGGCATCCTTCACCACAGTGCCCAGGGGCACCTCAATGTACTTGTCCTCCCCACTCACACCGGACGAACGCTGGCGACTGCCCGAAGCACCATGGCCGGCAAAAATATGCCTTTGGTATTTCAGGTGAATAAGGGTCCAGTAATTCTGATTGCCGCGTACAATCACGTGACCACCACGTCCGCCATCACCACCGTCGGGCCCCCCTTTGGGCACAAACTTCTCACGACGCATGTGCGTTGAACCGGGTCCGCCTTTTCCCGAGCGACAAAAAATCTTGACGTAGTCAACAAAATTACCTCCTGCCATAAATCCTCTTCCAATAATTAAACCCGAAAATCTCCTCCTCCCTCCCGGGAAGCCGGCACCCTCCGGCGGGTGCAAAGTTATGCAAAAAAGATTGAAAGGGAACTACTTGTGCCGTGTCCCCTTTCAATCTCTACAAGAAAATAAAATCCTATGAACTAAGCGGCACAGGCCGAGATGGCCTCCTTAATCCGCTCAAAAATCTCAGCAACACTGCCCACACCCTGTATGCCGTGGTACGAACCCTCTGCCTTATAAAAGTCCATCACCGGTGCCGTTTGAGCTTCATAAACAGCAATGCGCTTCTCTATGGTTTCCAGATTGTCGTCGCTGCGACCCGAGGTTTCTCCACGCTTCAGCAAGCGGGCTATCAGCTCCTGACGCTCCACCTCCAGATTCAGCATTACATCGATGCTTTCCCCTCTTTTGGCCAGCATTTCTTTTAAAGCCTGAGCCTGTGCTACCGTTCTGGGAAAGCCATCAAAAATAACCCCCTTAGAAGACTTCAAAGTATTCAGCTTGTTTTCCAACATCCCAATGATGGTAGAATCGGGCACCAACTCGCCACGGTCGATAAAAGACGCCGCGATTTTGCCCAGCTCAGTACCTTCCTTGATTTCAGCACGCAAAATATCTCCGGTGGAAATGTGTCCCAACCCAAAATAGTCAATGATCTGTTCGCTCTGCGTACCTTTACCCGACCCCGGAGGGCCAAAAATTACAACATTAAGCATTGTGGTATATATAGTTTAAACTCAATAAAACCAAATTTGATCAAGCACCCACAACACAGGTCGCCGCAGGCGCCCACTTGCAGGAAGCTCTTAAAAAAAACAGAAGAAAAAGAGTAATAAAGAATTACTGTACCAGACTGTAAATATCCGGCAGATTACGGCCGTAGCCGTTGTAGTCGAGCCCGTAGCCCACAATAAAATCATTCGGAATTTCCAGTCCCACATAATCCAGCTTCACATCCCGCTTACAAGCCTCCGGCTTGAACAGAAGCGTGGCTACAATAACTTCGGCAGCCCCGGTCTCCTTCAACTGAAGCACACTGTTTTCAACGGTAATACCCGTATCTACAATGTCCTCAAGCAAAACAACGGTACGTCCCTTCAACTCCTCATTAAAACCGATCAGCTCCTTCACCATACCGGTAGTCCCCAGTCCCTCATACGAAGCCAGTTTCACAAAACTGATTTGACAAGGAAAGCTGATGAGCTTCATCAGGTCGGCCGAAAACATGAAAGATCCGTTCAGGATGCAAACCATCAGCGGATTTTTGTCCTTCAAATCGCGGTTGATTTTCTCCGCCATTGTCCAAACCGCCCTTTTAATGTCACTGGCCGGTATCGAGAGGCCAAACTCCTTGTCCAATAGTTGAATGCGCTTCATTGCTGCTTTCTCAAATAATAATTAAAGTGCAAAAGTACAAAAAAAGCCACACTCCCCGCCTAAAGCTATCTGTTTTTTAACAGTTGATGGCATCTTGCATAATTCTAAAAATAGCTGGAACTTGCTGCTGTCAACCCTATTTTGCCTTTAACCCATGCATGACCCTGATTCTACGCCCCTACCGGACCGGGCAGCCCGGCCGCCGCTTAAACTCAAGCGCATCCTTTTGCTGGGCCTCCTCGCTCCCCACCTGTTGCTGTCCGCACAGAACAGCTTGCCCGACCATGCCGCCTATTGGGGCGGCACGGGCGCCACAGCGGTGGGGCTCCCAGCCCACCAGGGAAATCCGGCAGGCACTGCCTACAGTGAACACCGCTTCCTGGCTCTGGCTCATCAAAACAAGTATGGACTGCCGGAACTCAGCAGCAGAGACCTCTATTTTCTCCTGCCCACTTCGCTGTTGGTGCTCTCCGGCGGCTTTCAGCACAGTGGGCAGCGTCCGCTGCAAGGCGAGACTTACAGTCTGGCTGCCGCTCGTACTCTGGCCCCCTGGCTGCGGATGGGACTCCGGGGAAACTACTGGGTGCAACGACAACAAGAAAAAGAAGCCCGTACCGCTTTTATTCTGGATGCCGGCGTGCAATACCAGCCCCTGCGCGACCTCTCTCTGGGCTTCTTCACCTGTAACCCGCTGCAAAAAAACTGGAGCGACAAGGACCCTTACCATCCGCTGCCGTCTTACACGGCAGCAGCTCTGAATTACCGGGTGGTGGAGGGACTGGAGCTGGAGGTCGGTGTGCTGAAGGAGGCGGACTTCGATGCAAGTTTTCATGGTCTGCTTCAGATCCAAGTCCACCCACAACTGGCCCTGCGCGGAGCACTGTCCGGCACCCCCTTACGCCTTTCGCTGGGCACACAATTACAAGTGCAGGCTTTTTACATCCACCTTCAACTGCAACACCATCAAGTCCTGGGCTGGTCGTCGGTGGTGGGACTGGCATGGCGCTTGCCACATAAACCCCAACAAACGACCAGCAGCTAATGTCTGCTTTTACCATTATACCAAACAGAATCTTCCCTATGAAAAGACCAGCTGCCCTCCTCTTGTTTTTGCTTTTTGCGACCAGTCTCCACACCCAAAACCTGAGCTCTGAGCCGCAGCCCGACCAAGAACTCCTGAACGAATGGGCCGAGGCCCTGGCGGCCGAAATGGAAGAAGGTGCCGAAGACGCACAACACATTCTGATGGAACAGCTCCTCCAGCTTTACCAAAACCCCATCAACATCAATACCGCCACACGGGAGGAGCTGCAAAAAATATTCTTTCTGAGCGACTTGCAAATCGAAGCCTTATTGTTTCAGCGTTTTCAGAACAAGGCTTTTTACTCTATTTACGAAATGCAGGCCATCGAAGGCATGGATGCGGCAAGCCTCAAGATGTTGGCGCCCCTGCTGCGTTTCGACTGGGAAGCCCAAACCTCGAAAAAGACGTTTCGACCGCAGGCCGACCTCTTTATCAGGGGACAATCGCAACTGCAAACC
>DUOK01000323.1 GCA_012838865.1 Bacteroidales bacterium
CTGTATGACTTATTTTACTTCCCAGCTGGCGCCGTCCTTGCTGTCTTTTACGGTGATGCCCAGGGCTTTGAGTTCGTCGCGGATTTTGTCGGCGGTGCCCCAGTCCTTTTGGTCCTTGGCTTGCTGACGCAGGCTCAGGAGGAGCTGCATAACGCCCTCGAGGGTTTCTGAACCCTTGGCTCCTTCGGCCTGGGCGGGGGTGAGTCCGAGCACCTCAAACACCAGGGTGTGCATCAGTTGGCGCAGGCTTGTTAGTTCCTCTTCGCTGAAGCTGCCTTTGCCGGCAGCTGCGGCGTTGATGAGCTTGACGGCTTCGAAGAGTTGGGCGATGAGAATGGGGGTGTTGAGGTCGTCGTTGAGGGCTTCGTAGCATTTGTTGCGGAAGGCTTCGAGGTCGAAGCCGGAGGGGGCTCCGGCTTGCAGCTTGTCGAGCTGGCCAAGGCCTTCCATCAAACGCTGCAGTCCCTTGCCGGCGGCTTGCAGGGCTTCGTTGGAGAAGTCCACCGTGCTGCGGTAGTGGGCCTGTAAAATGAAGAAGCGGATGGTCATGGGACTGTAGGCTTGCTCCAGCAACTTGTGCTTGCCGCTGAAGAAATCTTCGAGGGTGATGAAGTTGCCGAGCGATTTGCCCATTTTTTGTCCGTTGATGGTGATCATGTTGTTGTGCATCCAGTAACGGGCGGGACCGTGGCCGTGGGCCACGGTGCTTTGCGCAATTTCGCACTCGTGGTGCGGAAAGAGCAGGTCCATGCCGCCGCCGTGGATGTCGAAGCTTTCGCCCAGGTAGCGGGCGCTCATGGCGGTGCACTCGAGGTGCCAGCCGGGGAAGCCGTCGCTGAAGCGACTGGGCCAGCGCATGATGTGGGAGGGACTGGCTTTTTTCCAGAGGGCGAAGTCGTAGCTGTTTTTCTTTTCGCTTTGACCGTCGAGTTGACGGGTGGTGCTCAGCAGGTCTTCGAGTACGCGGCCGGAGAGGATGCCGTAGCGGTGCTCGCGGTTGTAGCGCTCTACGTCGAAGTACACGGAGCCGTTGCTTTCGTAGGCGTAGCCTTCTTCCAGTATTTTGTCGACCAGGGCCAGCTGCTCAATGATGTGGCCCGAGGCGCGGGGTTCGATGGAGGGCGATTTTACGTTGAGGGCTTCCATGTATTTGTGGTAGCGCTCGGTGTAGTACTGCACCACTTCCATGGGCTCGAGCGATTCCAGTCGTGCTTTTTGGGCAATTTTGTCTTCGCCCTCGTCGGCGTCGTTTTCGAGGTGGCCTACGTCGGTGATGTTGCGCACGTAGCGCACTTTGTAGCCGAGGTGACTGAGGTAGCGAAAAAGTACGTCGAAGGTGATGGCGGGACGGGCATGGCCCAGGTGGGGATCGCCGTAAACGGTGGGACCGCAGACGTAGAGGCCGACGTGGGGGGGCTTTTGGGGGGCAAATATTTCTTTTTCGCGACTGAGCGTGTTGAAGATTTTCAGGCTGGCTTGCATGATGGACTTTCTTTTATTTAGATCTGCTAAATTACAAAAAAGGTGGGAATGCTGCCAATGGACTGGATTTTTACAAAAAAGTTGTATGCTTTTTTGTTGGCACTGCGTAGGAGTGAAGCTTAAGGTTGGGCCGGTTGCTCCTTGGGCAAATCGCTGCCGGAACGGATGCGGATGAGTTTGCCGTTTTCGTAGATGCGCACCTGGCGCAGTTGCCTTTGGTCGTCGTAGATGTATTCTTCTCCGTCTTGCAGCACGCCGTCGCGGAAGTAGCCCTTTTGATAGAGGCGCCCGTCCATCTTGCGGGTGGTATGCTGACCGGTGCCGTGGAAGGGGGAAAGGACGCGCTCGCCGTTGGCTTCCCCGGCCTCGGGCCGGGTAAGCTGCAGGTCGGTGGTGCTTTCAAAACTCCCCTCGCTGTATGAGCGGATTTGTTGCAGGGTGCCGGTGCTGTCGTAGACCTCCACATGGCCGTCTATTTGGCCCCCCGCCCATTTGCCCTTGTATTTAAGGGTGCCATCGGGGTAATAGTAACGCTGCTCGCCCTGGCGCTTGCCGTACTGGTTGTAGGTGAATTCGTAGGCCGGCTTGCCGCTGGCGTGGTACAGTTTGTAGGCGCCCACCCAGTAGGCTTCCTTCCAGTTGCCTTCTTCCCACAAGCGGCCGTCCTCAAAAAAGAAGCGGGCGGGACCGTTGGCAATGCCTTGTCGGTAGGTGATTTCGTGTTTGATGTTGCCGCCGGGGTAGTAGCTTTTCCAGAGTCCTTCCTTGCGGTCGTTCTCGTAGCGGCCTTCTTCCACCAGTTGTCCCTCTTCGTTACGCAGCTGCCAGTAGCCCGTCTTTTCGCCTGTGGGCAGCACCTGGTTGAGGGTGTCGCTTTGGGCCAAAATAACTTGTCCTGCAGTCAGTAAGAACAGACTCAGCAACAGGCGCGGTACTATGGAAGCGGAACGGTACATACGAAAAAAGATGTAAACTTACCTCTGCTTTAACCCGAAAGCAGGTGCTAAGGTTACATCTTTTTGATGACTTTTAGTGCGCTTTTTGCTGACTGCAGCAGCGCCGCTACTTATTGCTCCTGGCCCAGGAGTCTTTCAGTCCCACCGTTTTATTGAACACCAGGGCACCGGGTCGACTGTCCTTATCGGCCGAGAAGTAGCCCAAACGCTGAAACTGGAAGTGGTCGAGCGGCTTTACCCCGGCCAAAAAGGGCTCGAGCTTACAGCCCTTGAGGGTGCTGAGCGACTCGGGATTCAGGAAGTCCTTAAAATCCTTGTCCTTATGCGCATCGGGCGCCTCGTCCATAAACAGGCGGTCGTACAAGCGGATTTCGGCATCTACTGCGTGGGCTGCAGATACCCAGTGCAGGGTGCCTTTTACCTTAATGCCCGAGGTGTCGGCTCCGCTGCGGGAATCGGGGTAGTAGCTGCAATGAATTTCGCTGACGCGACCGTCAGCGTCTTTTTTATAGTCCTCGCACTTAATGATGTAGGCGCTTTTGAGGCGGACTTCGCGACCGGGGCCCAGGCGGAAATACTTCTTGGGAGGCTCTTCCATGAAGTCGTCGCGCTCGATATAGATTTCGCGACTGAAGGGCAGTTCACGGGTGCCCATCGATTCGTCCTCGGGGTTATTCACGGTTTCCATCATCTCCACCTGTCCCTCGGGATAGTTGGTAATGACGACTTTCACCGGGTCGAGCACAGCATTTACGCGCATGGCCCGCTTGTTGAGGTCCTCGCGCACACAGTACTCCAGCAGGGCAAGGTCGATCACATTGTCGCGCCGCGCCACACCCACGCGGTCGGCAAACATGCGAATGCTTTCGGGGGTGTAGCCCCTGCGGCGCAGGCCCGAAATGGTGGGCATGCGGGGATCGTCCCAGCCCGAAACAATGCCCTTCTGTACCAGTTCGAGCAGCTTGCGCTTACTCATTACGGTGTAGTTGAGGTTGAGGCGGGCAAATTCGATCTGACGGGGACGCACTTCGGGGGCGCTTTCGCCTTCCAGAATCTGGTCGAGGAACCAGTTGTAAAGGGGGCGGTGCACCTCAAATTCGAGGGTGCAAATCGAATGGGTAATCTCTTCTATAAAGTCGCTCTGACCGTGCGTAAAATCGTACATGGGATAAATGCACCACTGGTCGCCGGTCCGGTGATGGTGGCGGTGGATGATGCGGTACATGATGGGATCGCGCATGTGCATATTGGGCGAGGCCATATCTATTTTGGCCCGCAATATTTTTTCACCGTCCTTAAACTCCCCTTTGCGCATGCGCTCAAAAAGGTCGAGGTTCTCTTCCACCGAACGGTTTCGGAAGGGACTGTCCTGACCGGGGGTGGTGGGTGTACCCTTTTGGGCGGCTATTTGCTCGGCGTTGAGTTCGCAGACGTAGGCCTTGCCTTTTTTGATGAGCAGTACGGCCCATTGGTAGAGCTGCTCAAAGTAGTCGGAGGCGTACTTGGGTTCCCCTTCCCACTCAAAGCCCAGCCAGCGAATGTCTTCCTGAATGGAATCGACGTACTCGACCTCCTCCTTGGTGGGATTGGTGTCGTCGAAACGCAGGTTGCAGGCGGCCTTGTAGTGCTTGGCGATGCCAAAGTTGAGACAGATGGATTTGGCGTGACCAATGTGCAGGTAGCCGTTGGGCTCGGGTGGAAAACGGGTGAGTATCTTACCGCCGTTTTTACCCTGGGCCAGATCCTTGTCTATTTCCTGGTAAATAAAATTTGTCTTGACTTCTTCCACGGAAGGTTTTTCTGCTTCGTTGCTCATGTTCTGCTCAAAAAAGTGTAACGTCGGCTGGGGTTCAATAAAAACCGCAGGCACAAGATGCAAAAGTAAAAGTTTTTAGGGGCTTTCTGCTTTTTTGGTCCAAAAATGTGAGGGAGTCGCCCCCCCTTGTTGTATTTTTGAGGCCACTTGTTGAGCATTTGAAAAGTAAAAGCTTATGTGTCTGATTTATAACCTGGGTATTTTATTGTATGGCTGGGTGTTGCGACTGGCAGCACCTTTTAATCACCGTGCCGCCCTGCTGCTGCAGGGGCGCCGCAGGGTGTGGGGCGATTTGGCTGCTTTTTCGGGGGGCGACAAGGTGGCCTGGGTGCACTGTGCTTCGCTGGGAGAGTTTGAGCAGGGGCGACCCTTAATTGAGGCGCTGCGGAAGCAGCGGCCCGACCATAAGGTGGTGCTGACTTTCTTCTCTCCTTCGGGTTACGAGGTGCGTAAGAATTATGAGCTGGCCGATTTGGTGCTCTATCTGCCGGCCGATACGGCTGCGAATGCGCGTCGTTTTATAGATAAGGTGCAGCCTTCTGAGGTTTATTTCATCAAATACGAATACTGGTTCCACTATTTTAAGGCTTTGAAGCGGCGTAATATTCCGCTTTATCTGGTCTCGGCCATTTTCAGGGAAGAGCAGATCTTCTTCAAATGGTATGGGGGCTGGTTCCGGAAGCTGCTGCCGCTGGTTACCCGTTTTTTTGTGCAAGACGAGCGCTCGGCCAGCCTATTGCGCAGCATTGGGGTGGCGCACTGCGAGGTGGCGGGCGATACGCGCTTCGACCGGGTAAAGGCTTTGGTGGAGCAGGCGCGTGAGGTACCTGTGATTGCCGACTTTGCAAAGGGTCAGCGCGTCCTGGTGGCCGGCAGTACCTGGCCGCCCGATGAGGCGATTTTGGCCAAGTGGCAGGAGCAGGCGCCGGAGGATGTGAAAATTATAGTGGCGCCGCATGAGGTGCACGAGGCGCATGTGCAGGAGCTGGTCGCGCGCTTTAAAGGAGGTGTTGCCCGTTTCTCGCAACTGAAGGGCGCGGTACCGGCGGAGGTCCGTGTACTGGTGATCGATACCATTGGTTTGTTGTCGTCGCTTTACCGTTACGGCAGTGTCGCCTATATAGGGGGCGGCTTTGGCAAGGGCATACACAATACGCTGGAGGCCGCTACTTACGGGATGCCCGTGATTTTTGGTCCCCACCACAAGAAGTTCAAGGAGGCGATGGATTTGCTGGAAGAGGGCGCTGCCTTTGCCATTGCGGGGCAGGCGGATTTTGAGCAGGTGATGGCAGGTTTGTGGGACGGTGATGCTGCCCGGCTGGCTGCAGCTGGCGCTGCGGCCAGTGCCTATGTCGGCAGGATGACGGGGGCCACGGAGCGTGTGCTGGGGGCGTCGGCTGACGCACAGGCCACCCAGGACTGAAGTCCTGGGCTATGATTAGGGCAGAAGTGGAGCGCCCTTTGGGGGCGGTCAAAAAACGGGACTGAAGTCCC
>DUOK01000324.1 GCA_012838865.1 Bacteroidales bacterium
ATTGCAAAGAAATTAGCAACAGAAGAATTTGAGAAATTTAGAGTAAAACAAGATTCAGAATTTGAATCGGACTTTGACAGAGAAGTGAAACGACTAAAAGGAGATGACAAATGAGCAAACTCTACACCATCCCTTCGCTGCAAGGCACATTTGCAAAACACTCAAAACCAACGCTACAACCAAATTTTGCAAAAGAGCCTTTCAGCCCGTCCCGCTCCAACCCAAAGCCTGCCGACGCTCAAGAAACAAAAAATGGTGCTTCGATTGGAATTAAGTGTCTGATAGTGCACAAAACCCAGTATTCAACACAGTGTTGACATACAAAGGTGGCGCTGGTTACTTTCAGAAAAAGAAAGTTTAGCGCTTAAATATCAGAAAATAAATAGGGTGGTATCGTTTTTTATCGGTAGGTGGTAGCAGTTGTCATCCTTGGTAAAAATTGGAGGCATTTCAAACAATATTTTTGTTTCAAAGTTTACCTGACAGAAAAATATTAGAACAGAAAGTTAAAGAGATAATGTCAGAATAAAGCCCAGTTGGAGAAAAGAGCAGGCAGCAAAACAAATGCTGATTTGTCCCAGGCCAGGTTGGAGATTAATCGTTTGGGATTTGCTTTTGCCAAGGAGACTTCAAAAGGTGTAATTAGTTTCTAACGAAGATTGAATTATGAAAAAGAAAAGCTTTCAAAGCAAGTATGGATTAGCTGCGGTTAATGCTGTTGAACTGTTGCAATCCTACCCTGGATTGGGCCCTGTTGAAGCTTGGGAGCGCTCAACAATGCGATTGTTTGGAAACTGTTCATCACAAAATAAGGGTTGTCCCAAAGGTGCATTTTTGGGTTTGTGTGAGGAGGGCTTAGTTAAAGGGGTAAAGAGAGGGCAATATACTAAGTCACAAAAAAACAAAGAGTATGCGCTTAGAGCGATTAAGTATTTGCGAAATCATTTTGAGGTAGAATCTATAGAAATTACAGATGCTTGGGATTTTGTGACTTCTGGTTCTGGGTTGACACATAATGGTCAAATGGATGTTGTTTTTGCTTTAAAAGAGAAAGGGTTGTTTATGGTTAGCAGTTTTAAGTCATAACTGCTTGGCTCCGATTGTGGGCCTAATTGGGAGCCGGCAGGGATGTTGCTGGAGAGCTCAATGAATTAGCAGGTATCAAAAACTGTTTTTTTAACCGAAATACATTGTAAGTTTTTAAGCACAAACCAAGCAGCCAGCTATGAAAAAATTCATATTCTCCTGTCTTTCGCTTTTCCTGCTGGGGCATTGTCTGGCGCAGGAGTTGCCTGATTATACGCCGCTTGATGTTGCAGACCCTGTGGTTTTTAAGGGGACTTACCTGGTGTATGATGGCGATACAGTTGTACTTGGGGCAAGGGCTTTTTTTGTGGACGGACAATTGAGTGATGAGGTGGTTGCGCGTTACGACTTTGTGTTCAATTCGGTGAATGAGGCGGTAAGGCATTTGAGCCATGGAACGGAGGAGCAGCCGATGGTGCTGTATTTGGCGCCTTATGTGTATTGGATTGACAACCCTGATGATCCGGAGGTTCGGGTGCCGATGGAGGGGGAGGCGGCGCCTTACGGATTGATTGTGGAGTGTGAGTGGTTGCGGTTTTATGGTTTGACAAAGAAGGCGGAGAATGTGGTGCTGGCGGCCAATAGGGGACAAACGATTGGGGCACGAGGTAATTTTACGCTTTTCAAGTTTGTTGGGGAGGGCACGAGTTCGGAGAATGTGACTTTTGGTAATTATTGCAATGTGGATCTCGAGTTTCCTTTGAAGCCGGAGTTGAATAGGGGAAAGCGGGCGTCGGCCATTGTTCAGGCGCAGTTAATTCATTGCAATGGCGATAAAATTGTGGCCCGCAATACGCGTTTTATTAGTCGTTTAAATCTTTGTCCCTTTGTGGGAGCAAAGCGTGTGCTCTTTGATGCTTGTCATTTTGAGCTGACCGACGATGCGTTGAGTGGAACGGGGGTTTATCTGAACAGTACTTTTGATTTTTACAGTTCAAAGCCTTTTTACTGGAC
Source organism: Bacteroidales bacterium (assembly GCA_012838865.1). Classification (GTDB taxonomy): domain Bacteria; phylum Bacteroidota; class Bacteroidia; order Bacteroidales; family Marinilabiliaceae; genus Geofilum. Next base: position 2,041 of record DUOK01000324.1, read on the forward strand.
CCGGGGTACGGGGGCGGTGTTTCTCAATTGCGACATCAATTCCTATGTAGACGGGAGGCAGTATTTTACTAAGGCGGGGGGACAGTTGGCGCTGGTGGATACGCGGATGGTTTCGGAAGGGCTTTCTTATTTGGGGTGGCAGGACGAGACTCCTTTGGAAACAAGGAATTACCAGTATGGGCTTACTTTAAATGGTGAGCCGGTTGTTGTTGAGGAACCTGGTTCGGTTTTGACGGTGGACATGAACCAGAAAGGGGTGTTGGATGCTTACCTGCTGGATTACCAAGGGGAACGCGTTTACAATTCTTATAATTTGTTGCGTGGTAACGACGATTGGGATCCGATGGGTATTGCGTCGGTTATTAAGGCGGTGGAAAAGGAGAGGGGGAGGAACTACAGCAGTATTCCAACGCAGTTGGTGATAAACAAGGGCAAAGGGTCCATTGAAACGGGGCGCGACAGTGTGCTGCTTTCTGCCAAAGTTTTCCGCTGGGGCAATTTTGAGATGCAGAGTGTACCGGTGCAATGGTCGCTTAAGCCGGAGGATGAAGCGCGGG
>DUOK01000325.1 GCA_012838865.1 Bacteroidales bacterium
TTAATCATAACGGAATTAAAATTTCGCATATCGCAGGACTCACCGATGCAGAGATTAAGAGTCGGGTGCTCGATTTGTCGATAGATGGGCGCAGCAGTTCGGTGCAAATTGAAAGTTTGATGGTGGCCATGCTGGAGCTGGATGAAACCAAGTTTTTGAATGGCCTGTCCTCCTCCATCATTAAGCTGGGTTTTGAGGTGAGTGTTGAAACGGTGCTTTTTCCCTTTTTGGAGCGCATTGGCGTATTGTGGCAGGCGGGGACCATCAATCCGGCTCAGGAGCATTTTATTTCGAATTTAATTCGTCAGAAACTATTCGTAGCCATTGATAATGAAATGCAGAGCCCCGTTCAAAACGGTCCCCGCATCATTATGTTTTTGAGCGAGCATGAGCAGCACGAAATTGGTCTGCTCTTTTACAATCTGCTGGCCCGAAAGGAAGGTATGAATGTGGTTTACCTGGGCGCCGGAGTGCCCCTTGAGGACCTGAGTCTGGTGCACCGTCTGCGTCCGGCCGATGTGTTCATGACTTCCTTTATCACTGCGATGGACAAACAGGAAATGGAAGACCTTTTGCGGGAGTACCACAAACGTTTCCCAGATATACCCTTTTACCTGAGTGGCTTACAGATGGAGTTGCTTCAGCCCGAATTGCCGGAAGGCTTTACTGTGGTTAATAAGGTGCGGGTATTTAAAGAACGCTTGCGTTTGCTTAAGTACGAGGCCTAGGCCTCGCAGCTTCCCTCCATTAAAGAAGTGCTTCCTCGCAATAAGCAGGTACACTGTACTGTCCTCACTTTCAGGCAGGCTTCAGTTTTTGTTCGTAACGCCCTTCGTTTTCCAGCGCCCACTCAGGTAGTACAGCCAGGTGCCGGCCAATCCCACCACCCAGCCACTGGGTATGCTCCACCAAATGCCGCTTTCTCCCATGTGTCCCGATAAAAACCAGGCAAAGGGAATACGTATGAGCCAAAGTGAAATAAGGGTGATGAACATAGGTATGAGCGTGTCGCCGGCTCCGCGCAGCATGCCGTGCATCACAAACATGGACGAGAATACGATGTAGAAGCTGCTGACAATAATAAGGTATTCGTGTCCCTGACGGATCACCTCCGGATTGTTGTCGAACAGGCCCATGAGCCATTCGCCCCACATGATGACCACCAGCATAACGATGAGACTGATGGCCCAGGCCATCTTTTGGGTGGCCCAAACACCACGGCGAATGCGGTCGATTTTTTGTGCCCCCAGATTTTGTCCCACAAAAGCCGAGAGGGCAGAGGCCAGATTCATGGCCGGCATGGCGGCCAGTGCGTCGATGCGGCTGGCGGCGACGTAAGCCGCCAGGGTTGAAGTGTCAAAATTGTTGATGATGCGGATGAGGGCCAGCATGCCCAAGGCTACGAAAGTCTGCTGAAAGCCGGTAGGCAGACCAATACGTACGCTCTGCCTAAAGGTATAAGGGTCGAATTTGAAGCGGGGCAGACTAAAATGGATGAGGTGGTCGCGCCGGTTCAGGTAAATCACCGCTGTAATAAAGGCCCCGGTCTGTGCAATGACCGTGGCCCAGGCGGCTCCCGCCACGCCCCACTCAAACACAATAATGAAAAGCAAATCGAGCAGCACATTGGCTACTGTGGCTATGGCCAAAAAGAGCAGGGGGGTGCGACTGTCGCCCAGTCCCCGCAGCACCGACGAGGTGCCGTTGAAGCCAAAGAACCCTACCATGCCAATCATATAAATATTGAAATAGGTGACCGCATAGGGCAGTACCTCTTCACCTATGTTCAGGAGCGTAAAAATTTGTCGGCTAAATCCGATGCCAACGATGGTGAGTACGATGCCGGCACCAAACATAAAGAGGTAAATGGTGCCGATGGCTTGCTTCACTTTTTCGGTGTCGCGCGCGCCGAAATACTGGCTGATTACAATGGTGGCCCCGCTGCCAATGCCTATGATGAAAGCGATGAGGGTATAAAAGATGGGGAAGGAAGCGCCTACCGCTGCCAGTGCTTCGGTGCCGATGTATTTGCCTACGATGATGCTGTCGATGATGTTGTAGAACTGTTGCAACAGGTTTCCAATGATCAACGGCACCGCAAATTTAAAAATCAATTTGGCTTCGCTTCCCTGCGTAAGATCTTTCATGGCATACAAAACAAGGGATTTTTTTCGTTACTATACAGACTTTGGCAGTTTTTTTGTGGAAAGCCGCAGGGGGAGCCGATGCCAGTTTTTAGATTTCATAAAATTAGGCTAATTTTGCCGGGTGAAGAAGTGCCGGCCTTTGCAGTACTTGTTAATCCCCCCAAGATTTAGTTATAATGTACAGCACCGTGGTGTGCTTTAATGATAAGTGGTTGCACATGAGAGTGATAGGTTTTTGTGCCCTGTTCGTTTTTTTTGTGGGGATGGGCCCTGTGGGGGGTCAGACTGCCGTGGAGAATTATTTTCCTGAAGGCCAAATTCCCCAGTGGTGGTTTGAAAAGACCGGAATGGAGCAGGTGGGCAGGCAAGTGGCGTTGAGACGTGCTGAATATCTCGAAAACAGGAGTCTGCGTGGATCGCGGATGCGTTTTCGTTCGCAGGAATTTTTGGATGAATCATTTATGCTGGGTTTGCAAGTGGGCCTGTCACTTAAAAGTCGTGTAGTACACGCAGCCCCGCTCAGCGAGTGGCGTTTGCAATATGCACAGAGCAGGCCGAGCGCCTACCTGCCCCACGCCTTACCCCTTATTTATAAGGCGCCCCCGGTCCCCGATTTGATGGCCTGGCAGGAAGAGCGACCGGCTACGCCCTTCGAAGCCTTTAAAAAGGCCAGGTCACATCCTGGTGGTGGCGACAGTCTCGCCCTCCAGCTGAAGCATGGTTTTTCACGCGAAAAGTTTCTTCGCGATTTAATGGTCAGTTCGCCCGAGTTGGTGGAGCACGATTGGCACGCATTGCCCGATCCGCCCAAGGTGTTTAGGCAGGCCGACCGTGTTGAGCGCAATATGAGTACCCGAAATTTGGAGCATCTTTTTCAGGGCGGAAGTGTGGCCCGACCGGAGCGTTTGGAGAGGGTGGAGGTGCCCAAGAGACCCTGGACTTTTTCGGGCACGGAGCACATACAGTTTTCACAGGCCTACCTGAAAAACTGGGTGCGGGGCGGACAGCAATCTGTTGCCCTGCTCAGCGACCTGCGCTTTTCTGCGGTGTACAAAGATGAAAATACCCAATGGGAAAACAACCTAATTCATAAAGTAGGTTTCATCGACAGTGATGGAAGCCGCTCACGCATCAACGACGATTTGTTTGAGATAAATAGTAAATACGGCATCAATGCCAGTCGCAAATGGTATTACAGTTTGCTCTTCAATTTTAAAACCCAGTTTTTTGACGGCTATCAGAACAACGATGTGGATAAGGAGAATCCGATATCGGCTTTTATGGCACCGGCCTATACTTCCCTGGCTGCGGGTATGGATTTTAAAACCAAGAACTTCACCTTACTGTTGTCGCCCGTCACCAGCAGGTTGACAATGGTTTTAGATACGGCTAAAATTGATCAGACCCGCTACAGCATCGAAGAAGATAAGAAGTCGATATTTCTTTCCGGAGCTTCGTTTCAAAACAACTTTACCTTGAATATTGCACAGGATATAAAGCTGACCTCGGCGATGAACGTGTTTTACGATTACTTTGCCAAGGAGGAACGGGTGCAGGCTGAATGGGACTTGATACTGGACATGCGCATTAATGTGTTTTTGAGTACACGGATAACAACGAACTTTAGGTATTATCAGAGTGAATCGAGTAAGTTACAGGCGAGGGAGAACCTGAGCGTGGCGCTTCGCTACCAGTTTTAGTCGCTTGGGGTGAGATTAGCTCCCTTTTAACTTTTAATAACAGTAATTAGGTGGACTTCCCTATGTTTAGGGTTTATATTTGTAAAGGAAGAACGCAAGTTTTTTCATAGGTTTAGGTTAGGTTAATTAGGTTTAGGAAAAAAAGAGGGCCGCGAGGCCCTCTTTTTTTTCTGCCCAGATCCCAGGACTGAAGTCCTGGGTGATGATTGGGGCAGAAGTGGTGCGCCCGGTGGGCGCGGACAGGTAACGGGACTGAAGTCCCGGCCTTGGGCACCTGTGCCCCAAGGCTGTGCACGGTCAAAGAAGGAGATGTCTATGACCAGATTTGTCGAGGCGCTGCCTCGAACGGGACTTCAGTCCCGTTTTTTACTGAAGTCCTGGGTGGCTTTGTTGTCGGCCCTATAAAACAAGACAGCCTCAGACGAAAGTCTGAGGCTGTCTTGTTTTGGTGTGCCACGTATTAGCTGCGCTGCACGAGGAGGAGCTGGCCTTTGTAACGGGCCTTTTTGAAGGCCTGGATGAGGTGCTGTTCCTGTGCGCTGTCGGCTTCGAAAAAGGACACCTTGTTTTGTATGTCGATTTTTCCGATGGCAATTTTGTGTCGCGGTGTTTGGCGGTTGATGATGCTGATGAGCTGATCGGGACGCAGGTTGTTTTTGGTGCCGATGTTGATGCAGTAACGGCCAAATTGACCACTGCTGTTGCGGCTACCAGCGCTGCCGCGTTCACCACGGGGTGTTCTTTCCCTGCGGGCTCCGCGTTCTCCCCCGCGCTCCGGGCGTTCGCCGCGGATTACGCGCTCGCCTCTTACGCCGCGTTCCGGTCTTGTTCTGCGCTCATTGGTCGCATTCAGGTCGGCCGCTTTGCTGTAATCCTTGTGCAGACGGTTAAACTCCATAGCGATGAGGCGCTCCACCAGATCTTCTTTGCTGAGGTCTTTCAGCTCAGCGGCAATGGTGTTTGCGTATTGCTGAATGTCGAACTGAGTGGTATCGGCCTCGGCCACGCCACGCAGGTAGTTTTGCAGACGCAGTTCAAACACTTCGTTGCCGGTAGGTATTTGGATGCGCTCCAGTTTTTTACCCGTTTGTTTTTCCAGGAAGCCCAAACGACGGGTCTCCGAAGGGGCCAGAATGGCGATGGAAATGCCCTTGCGTCCTGCGCGTCCTGTACGTCCGCTGCGGTGGATGTAGTTTTCGGGATCGTCGGGCAGGTGGTAGTGAATCACGTGGGTCAGGTTGTCCACATCCAAACCTCTGGCCGCTACGTCGGTAGCTACCAATATTTGCAGGTTTTGGTTGCGGAAACGTCCCATTACATAATCGCGCTGTGCCTGAGACAAGTCGCCATGCAAAGCGTCGGCATTGTAGCCATCGCTCATGAGCTTATCGGCAATGTCTTTGGTCTCCTGACGGGTACGGCAAAAAACAATGCCGTAAATATCGGGGGTGATGTCGGCAATGCGGCGCAGGGCCTGGTAGCTGTTTTGTGGTGCCGTCACCACAAATTCGTGGGCAATATCGTTGTTCGAAATGTTTTGACGACTTACCGAGATGGTTTTCGGTTTGTTCATATGCTTTCCGGCCATGCGGTTGATGTCGGGCGGCATGGTGGCCGAAAATAACAGGGTTTGCTTGGTGTCGGGCGTTTCGCCCATAATGGCGTCCATCTCCTCCTTAAAACCCATCTTAAGCATCTCATCGGCTTCGTCCAAAATAAGGAAACGAATGTGTGAGAGGTCGAGCTTATCGCGACGAATCAGGTCGTTAACACGACCGGGTGTGCCTACTACGATGTCGCATTTTTTGCGAATGGCTGCAATCTGGTTGTAGATGGGCGCGCCTCCGTAAACGGGCACAACCGATACGGGCAGTTGCTCAGAAAACTTGTTGAGGTCGGTGGTGATTTGAAGGCACAATTCTCGGGTGGGGCACAGAACGATGGCCTGTACGCCGCGGGTGTCGGTATCCATTTTATGAAGCACTGGCAAACCAAAGGCTGCTGTTTTTCCGGTTCCGGTTTGGGCCATGGCCACCAGGTCTTCGTCGGAGTTCAATAAAAAAGGAATGGTTTCTGCCTGAATAGGCGTAGGTTTAATGAAGCCCATCTTCTCGATGGATTCAAGAA
>DUOK01000326.1 GCA_012838865.1 Bacteroidales bacterium
CTGCCGGTGCGTCGTTTGGTCAACAATGCACCGGCAGGCCGCGAAGGCTTTTGGGTATGGGACGGCAGCGACGACGAGGGGCGGGTCTGCCCGCCCGCCTGGTACGTCCTTCAGGTCCACTGGCACGGTCCCGGCGCCACCCCCGGCGCTTACCGGACCGCCGTGGCGCTGGGCCGCTAAGGATGCCGCCGGCCAGTGGCTACAGGGTTGCTACCAGTTCGGCAATAACCCGGGTCATCAAGGGTTCTGCCTTGGCCGCAACCTCCTGAACCTCTTCGTGCGATATTTCCACAATTTGTCCCGGTACCCCGGAATCGGTAATGATGCTGACGCCAAAGCAGGTGATGCCGGCATGACGCGCCACAATTACCTCGGGCACGGTACTCATGCCAACGGCGTCGCCCCCAATGATGCGGAAAAACTTGTACTCTGCCGGGGTTTCGAAGGTGGGCCCGCTGGTGCCGACGTAAACGCCCTGTTTGAGTTCAATCTGGTGTTTTTCAGCGATGGCGTGCGCCCGGACTATGAGTTCTTTGCTGTAGGGTTCGCTCATATCGGGGAAGCGCGGTCCCAGTTCCTTATGGTTTTTCCCAATCAGGGGATGGTCACCAAACATATTGATGTGGTCGTCAATCACCATAATGTCGCCCACCTTAAAGTCGGGATTCAAGCCCCCGCTGGCATTCGACACCACCAGATTGCTGATGCCCATCTGCTGCATTACCCTTACCGGAAAAGTAACTTCCTTCATGTTGTAGCCCTCGTAGTAATGAAAGCGGCCCTGCATCGCCATCACCGGGGTGCCCTTAATGGTCCCGAAGATGAGTTTGCCCTGGTGTCCCTCTACGGTCGAAAGCGGAAAGTGAGGAATCTCATTGTAGGGAATGGTCTTTTCCATCACAATTTCCTTGACCAATCCGCCCAGTCCCGTTCCCAGGATGATCCCGGTCTTGGGCTGGGTCTTCTGCGCCGCTTTTAAAAAGTCAGCCGTTTCCTTGATTTTGTTCAACATAGCTTAATATTAAATTTTCGAATGTTTTTTGTTGGTCAAAAAGAATTTGCAGACGAATGGGCTGGTACCAGATACGACTCAGCAGGTCGCTGTCCATTTCCGGCACCGCAGCGAGGCGAACGGCATCCTTTTCTGTGGTGACAATGATGCTTCGCCCTGTGTTGTCCGACTTTAATGCCTTCCGGAGCTGTTCCACATCTTTGGCGCTGAAAGCATGGTGATCGGGAAAAACGAGCTTTCGAAGGGGTCTTCCGTAGGCTTCCATTTGCCTGAAAAAAGGTTCGGGACGCGCAATGCCCGCCAGCACAATCAGCTCCTCGCCGGGTGGTGGCAGCCGGTCCTCCAACAGCGCCTCCGTCGCCTTGTCCCCTAAGGGGCGGGGCGACAGATAGCTCATGCTGGCAAAAAAGAGCGTCTGCTTTGGCGTTAAGGACAGCTTCTTCCTAATTTCTTCGGCTTCCTGCTCCGACAGCTTGGGGGGACATTTATTTACCACCACCAAATCGGCACGCTTTCTCCCGGCAAAACTCTCGCGCAGATTGCCGGCCGGGAGACAAAAATCCTTCCACAGGGGGCGGTGGTAGTCCACCACCAGTATCGACAGTCCCGCCTTTACATAGCGATGCTGGAAGGCATCGTCGAGCACCACGACCTGGGGCGGGTGGGGCAGGCGCAGGAGCGCCTGCATCCCTTCTACCCGCTTTTCGGCCACGGCTACCTGCAGCCGGGGAAACTTCAATTGCAATTGCCGCGGCTCATCGCCAATGCTCAGGGCCGTATCTTCTTCCTTCGCCAGGCGCAGGCCCTTGGTGGCTCTGCCATAACCCCTCGACAGTGTGGCACAACGGTAGCTGCCACTGAGCAGCTGCAGCAGCAATTCCGTGAGCGGGGTCTTGCCCGTTCCGCCCACTGTAAGATTGCCCACCGAAATCACCGGCAGTGGAAAGGCAGTGGCGGGCAGCCATCCTGCATCAAAGAGGCGGTTGCGAACAGTCATCAGCAGACTGTAAAGCAACGAAAAGGGCCACAGGAGGAGGCGAAGAGCTTGGAGCATAAGTGAGCCGCCGTTCTTAATTTAATTCCAGGTCAAAGGGCAGGCGCGCCTGCACCGGATAGGTATTCTGCCACTCCCCGATGGTTTGCAGGGTGCGGTAATGCTCGCCCAATATTTGCCGGCCCAGATGCGTAGAGGCGCCTTCTGAAAGACTCTTCATGATCTGTTGGAAGGGATCGAGTACTTCCGGAAGCTCCACCACCCGAAAGTCTTCCAGTTCTGCCATACCGGCTGCAATGGCCAGGGCCTCATTGATGCCGCCCAGCTTGTCGACCAGCTTCAGCTCAAGGGCGTTGGCGCCCGACCAAACACGTCCTTCACCCACCTCGTCGATGGCTTCCACTGTAGTATTCCGGCCATCGGCGCAGCGCTGGAGAAAAATGCCGTAGAAGCGTTCAATGTAGGCTTGCATCAGCGCTTTTTCTGAAGCATTAAAGGGCCGGTCGAGGGCCGGGAAATCAGAAAAATCGTTGGTGGTTACCCGGTCGGTGGTCACCCCAATCTTGTTCAGCAAGCCCTGGGTGTTGGGCAACATGCCAAATACACCGATGCTTCCGGTAAGGGTATTGGGATGGGCCACAATGCTGTCGGCGGCACAGGCAATGTAATAGCCCCCCGAGGCGGCCAAATCGCCCATCGATACCACCACCGGTTTGGTTTCTTTTGCCAGTTTTACTTCGCGCCAGATGATTTCCGAACCCAAGCCGGAACCGCCGGGTGAGTTGATGCGCAATACGATGGCCTGGATGCTGCTGTCGCGGCGGGCTTCCCGAATGGTGCGGGAAAGCTTGTCGCTTTGAATGCCACCACTGCCGTTGTCGATGGCCCCTTCGGCATAAATGACCGCAATTTTATTTTTCTCCAGACCTTTTTTCTTTTTGCCGGGGAGGTAAACTTTGCTGTAACTGCCCACGCTGAGCGCTTCCAGGTCGTCTTTTTCATCGGTGTCGGTCAGTACTTTCAACTCCGAAAGCACCTCGTCCTTGTACCGGAAACCGTCGATGAGCCCCGTAGCCAGCAGGTCTTCGTCGCTCATCATTACCGGCGCTCCGGAGGCACTCTGGTTCAGTGCCTCGGGGTCTAAGCCCCGGGCTGCAGCTACTTTTTCCAGAATATGGTCCCAAATGGACCCCAGGTAAACCTCGGACTGCAAACGGGCCTCGTCGCTCATCTTTTCAAGGATGTAGGGTTCAACGGCCGATTTGAATTCGCCGTGCTTGAAAACCTGCATTTCGATGCCCAGCTTTTCGAGTGTTCCTTTGTAAAAGGAGTACACGGCGCTCAGACCTTGAAAATCGAGCATACCTGCAGGATTCAGGTAAACCTTGTCGGCCACAGAAGCCAGATAGTAGGCTTTTTGGGTGTACACAGGGGCAAAACTGTAAACAAATTTTCCGGTAGCACGGAATTCGATAAGGGCGTTGCGGATTTCTTCCAGGGTGGCGTAGCCGGCCATGGTCAGCCCGCTTTCCATGTAAATGCCCTTAATGCGTTCGTCTTCACCGGCCTTTTTGATGGCCGCCAAAACCTCGTTGAGACCCGCCGGGGCCACATCGCCGGTGAGTTCGGCAATAATTTGCTCAAATGGGTCTTGCGAGGAGCGCTCGGTAATGGGCCCGTTGAGGTCCAGAATCAGGAGGGAATTATCGGCCACTTTTACTTCGCCGCCCGAGGACGCCGCCAGGATGCCGATGAACATGAAGAGTCCCAGGACAAAAAACAGGGCCGAAACCATGGAGCCCAAAAGAACCGCCAAAAAATACTTTAAAAACTTGCTCATAATTTGTGTTTTTAGGAAAAGGACAGAATGTTGTAGCTTTGTGCCAACAAACTGCTAATTTACAAAATTGTTGGCAACCCCTTTTTATTTGTTGAAAAAGATGCGCGAAATAGTTACAGGGCAGCGTTTTTTGTTGTTGCTGGGTGGCAATGAAGCGGAAACCGGCCGCTTGATGGAAGCGGCCCTGGACCGCCTTCGCCTCGCCGGGCTTCGGGTGCTGCTGAGTTCCTCGGATTATGAGAGTGAGGCCTGGGGCTTTGAAGCCGACCGGCCATTTTTAAACCGGGTGGTGGAAGTGGAAACGGTTTTGGAGCCAGAGGCTTTGTTGGACTTGGTGCTGGAGGTGGAAAGTGCGCTGGGGAGAAGCCGACCGGCGGGAGGCGGCTATGCCTCCCGGGGTATCGATATCGATTTGTTGCTGGGCGGGATGCAGGTGGTTCAAACCGAGCGACTCACCCTGCCGCATCCCCGTCTGCATTTGCGTCGCTTTACCTTAGTACCCCTGTGTGAGCATTGGTCGCACTGGCAACACCCCCTTTTGCACAAGAGCATGGGCCAATTGCTGGAAAGCTGCGACGACCAGGGTGCGGTACGGCCTTTGTCCTAGAGTTTGGAGCCGTAGGCCAGATCGCCCGCATCACCCAGTCCCGGAATGATGTACGACTTGGCATTCAACTCCTCATCCACACCTGCCAACCAAAGTGTAACGGGCTCGTCGGCCAGCATGTTTTGTACATATTCAACACCGGCCTGACTGGCAATGATGCAGACGATGTGCACATGGGCGGGAATGCCGTTGGCTTTGAGGGCCTGAAAGGCCAGTTCGAGCGAGGAGCCGGTGGCCAGCATCGGGTCGGCCAAAATCAAGGTCTTCCCGTTGAGATCGGGCCCCGAAATGTATTCGATGTTGATTTCGAAATGGCCGTCTTCGTTGTACTTCCTGAAAGCGGAGACAAAGGCGTTTTCGCAGCGGTCGAAATAGTTGAGCAGACCGTTGTGCAAGGGGATGCCGGCGCGCAGGATGGAGGCGATGACCAGTTTTTCCTGAGGCAAAAACTCTTTGGCCACACCCAGCGGCGTCTGGACGTCCTTTTCCTCGTAGCTGAGGGTCTTGCTGATTTCGTAGGCAAAAATTTCACCGATGCGCTCCAGGTTGCGGCGAAAGCGCAGGGGATCGGTCTGAATGTGCTGATCGCGAATTTCTGCTATAAATTGGTTGAGGATAGAAGGGGGTTGATTGATGTACTTTATCTCCATCGGTTCGATATTTTGACAAAAATAACAGATAATATTAAAAGTCGCCCATTATTTTGCCTAATCCTTGTCGAATTCTTTGCCAGTTGGCGAACCAGGGGTGCCGGTAACTCTGGTAGCATTCAATCTCAGCGCCAAAACTGCGGTAAAAGCTGGCCACCCCTTTGAGGTCCGAACCTTCAAAATCAAGCAGGTAGTCCGAACCGGCATAGTCCTTTATCACCTGATTTATAATGAGCGACATACCGTCCTTCGCCAGTCCCCCGGAAGAGGAGTGTCCCGACAGATGGGTGATGCGTTGGTATTTTCGAAGAAAGAAGGCCATGGCCAATGGGCCTTCTGCTTCTTCCCTGGCCGAGAGAATAAAGCCATGGTCCTGCGCCAGGGCCGAAGTAATCAGTTTTTGCAGCAGCTGAAGGTGCTTTTCAGCGAGGTGGTAAGTGTTGTGCTGCTGCGTAAATGCCACGAAAGCCCCGGCAGAAGCATGGGATATGCTCATCCCGGGATTTTTAAGGGCCTTTTTTACGCTGTGTTTGCGCCCTTTACGAAATGCTTTTTGCAGGCTGTCGTAGTCTTTTTGGAGCGGCAATACGGCATTCTGTTTGGCGGTCACCTGCCGGGCCGCCGGCCATTTTATTTGGGCGTGACTTTGCAGGCTAAGAATGGGGTAGGGATTCGCCTTGTAAATTTGAGTCACCATTTGCTTGTCCAGCGGGAGCGACGAAAAGACACCCAGTTGCTGTGTGAACATGGGCTGCATCAACATCGGCAGTTTGTATTTCCTGTTGAGTGTCAGTGGCCAAAGGATGCTGTAATCGTCCGATACCACAGCTTCCCATTGCGGAGACACAATGTCGAGATACCAGCTGTCGGCATAGACCAGGGGATGGGTGGAGCGGGCGATGCCCTCGTCCCATCTCTTTTTGTCAATTTCATGGTGTCGGAGTCGAAGCAGCTTTACGGTACGCATTAATGAGCTTATAACAGGCCTTCATCGGCAAAGCTAAAATAGCCATTATCTGTTACAATCACGTGGTCGAGCACCGGAATGTCCATGATTTTTCCGGCCTCCTTCAGCTTGGCGGTTATTTTTTGGTCGGCATCACTGGGACGGAGATTCCCGGAGGGGTGGTTGTGACTCAGAATCATGGAGGCGGCCCGGCAGTTCAGTGCTTTTTTCAGGATCAGGCGCACATCAATCACGGTACCGGTCATCCCGCCCTTACTCACGTTGTAGCGTTGCAGCACCTTGTTGGCGCGGTTCAGCATGAGAATCCAGAACTCCTCATGGGGCAGGTCGCCCAGCACCGGCTGCATCAAACTGTACACATCGCTGCTGCTTTTGATTTGAGGCAGTTCCAGTACTTCCTGCAAGAGGCGTCTGCGCCCCAGTTCCATAGCCGCCACAATGGTAACGGCCTTGGCCTGGCCTACGCCGTGAAAGCGGTTCTGCAGCTGCTCAATTTCTGCCTTGCCCAGGAGGTTGAGGTTGTTTTGAAAGCCCGCCATTATTTTTCGGGCCAGGTCCACCGCCGATTCACGGGAGCTGCCCGAGCCCAGAAGGATGGCCAGCAGTTCGGCATCGGAAAGGGCAGTGAGGCCCTTGTGGAGCATTTTTTCGCGGGGACGGTCTTCCACCGCCAGCTCCTTGATGGAGAGTTTCGCGTAGTGGGTCATGGTTATAGGGTTTTGGTCAATAAGTTAAACAAAGTTAAGTTATTCGCGCTTTATTTTCAACCATTGCCGTCAAGGGCTGTTATAAATAAGTGCTGAGCTTTTTACATGATTTTTTTAAAGTGGTGTTTCAACCGGCCTTTGAAGTGGTTTAGATCCTTTCCCTATGATGAAAAATTTTTGCTGCACCTTTATTTTTCTGAGTCTGTTTTGCTGGTCGCCCCTTTTCTCCCAGACAAGAGAAAAAGAAGCCACTGCGCACGACAGCCTGCAAGTCGAACTTTTCCGAAGCTACAAGTCGCGCTACCTTGAGGAGGGGGGGCGGGGCAACTGGCCGCGCGCCCTGGATTTGGCCCTGGAGAGCGGCGCCCATCTCTCTGAAGCCCTTCCTGCCAGAGAGGAGGCCGATTGGATCTATGATTTGGGCTACCTCTACGATATGAATGGGGATTATGTCGCCGCCCTGGATCATTATAAAAAATCGCTGGCCCGCTACGAAGCTTTGCACGATCCGGAGGTGTTGGATTTGCGGCACGATATGGCCCTGGTGTACAACAACATTGGGGTGGTGCATGCCCACACCGGCTTCTTCACCGAGCGGCTAAAGGCTTATCACAAAGCGCGGGAGCTGTGGGAGCAGGTGCCCGGACTGGAAGAGCGTTATCTCCTGACGGTATATGGTAATTTGATGCGGCTATACGCCCAGTACGGCGATCGGCAGGGGGCAGAGGACTTGCTGCAAATCATGAACCGGCACTTTAATAACTGGCTCGAGCGGGGAGGGAAGCCCGGACCGGAACATTACATCAATAAGCACCGCATCCAGCTGTTGTACACGGATATGAGTGGGGATAAGGCAGGGGGACAGCGGCAGCGTAAGGCCTATCTGGACAAGGCCCTGGCCGAAAGTGTGCGGCTGGGCGATCGTTACAATCAAATGATTGCATATTCGCGTTTGGGCAGCTATTATCTGGAGGCCGAAGAGGACCCACAGCGGGCCTTGGTGGCCCTTGACCAGGCCTTGCAAATAGGCGAGGGACAGGTCTTTGCTGTCGGTACGGCCGGTAAGCCGGGCGAAAAGCTGTCGGTAGCCCTTTGGCATAATGGGGAAGAATCTGCCCTTACCGATGGCAGCGAGCGGGAGGTGGCCA
>DUOK01000327.1 GCA_012838865.1 Bacteroidales bacterium
CAGAATACTTCCTTCGCCAGCCAGGTTATAGAAGGCGTGGTTGGTCAGGTTTACTGGCGTAGCCTTGTCGGTGGTGGCTTCATAAGCAATCTCCAAGGCATGGCCTTTAAGGGTATAAGTAACGGTCACCTCCAGGTTGCCCGGATAGCCTTCTTCTCCGTCTGCGCTCAGATAGCTGAGACGCAAGCCCGGCTCAGTGGCATGCGCTACCGGTTCGGCAGTCCACAACACACGATCATAACCCTTTACGCCCCCATGCAAATGATTGGGGCCATCGTTGGTAGCCAGTTGATAAGCTTCACCATCAATACTGAACTGCCCTTTGGCGATGCGGTTGCCAAAGCGACCAATGAGTGCACCAAAAAACACCCGGTGCTTCTCATAGTCGGCCAGTTTATCAAAACCCAGGGTCACGTCGGTCAGTGCTCCCTGGGCATCGGGTACTTCCAGCGACACAATGGCGCCGCCATAATCCATAATGCGCGCCCTAAGGCCTGTGCTGCTGGTCAGGGTATAAAGACTGACCTCCTCGCCGGACGACAGCTGCCCAAAAGTTTCTTTTTGGATGTTGGACTCGATGGGTGCAGCGCAGGATGCGGCCAAAAAAGCCGCAGGCAAGAGGCCCAGCACCAAAGTTTTAATTGCATTTCTTTTCATAGCTTCATATTTGCTTGTGACAGATTGCGATATTACAAAAAAATGTGGATTATTGCAGCTTTTTCCTCGAAATAGGCCAAGGCTTTTTGTTCAAAGATAAGGTGCTTATCGTTTTGGGGTGAGGATTTAGGCACAATTAGCGAAACTTCTGTTATTTTTACCCACATAAAGCAAAGGAGCTATGAAGAAAACTGTTATGTGGCTGCCGGTACTTGCCTTTTGGGTAGCTGTATCCCAAGCTCAGACCACCACGACTGAGATCAACTACCACATTCGCTACCTGACTATTGATGAGGGTCTTCCACAAAACACCGTAAACAGTATTCTTAAAGATAAAATGGGTTACCTGTGGCTGGCCACGGGCAACGGACTGAGCCGCTACGACGGCTACAGTTTTCAAAACTACTGGAAACCCCAGTTGCCCTCAAATCTGGTTAATGCTCTGGCACAGGATGAAGAAGACGCCATATGGATCGGCACCACCGAAGGATTAACCCGGTACTGCCAACGCAGTGGAACCTTTACCCCCTTTACCCTGAACCTGGACGACAGGGATCGTGTTGGTTTACGCCCCAACATCCAGGCCTTATATTTAGACACCCAAAGTCGTCTCTGGATAGGAACCTACGAGCACGGCCTATTTCTGCTTACTAAGGAAGGTGAACATTACCAACAACAACATTTCACCTACGAAACCAGCAGTTTACCAGGTAATCAGGTCACCACCTTCACCCAAACAAGGGATGGCCGTTTGTTGATAGGGACCAATCACGGAATTGCGGTAGCCGATAAAAAACGTAACACGCTGCACAATTTCCCCACAACCAGTCTGGGCGATGCCTTTATTTTGACGATTTGTGAAAGTATGGAGGGCGACTTGTGGGTAGGCACCTATAACGGACTATGGGTTTTTAATCCTCTAAATGGTCGCAACGAGTGGTTTCAACACAACCCGGGTCAGCCTGCCAGTCTCAGCCACAACCGGGTCAATGAAATCGTTCAGGATTTCAAAGGGAATATTTATGTTGCCACCCTTGGCGGAGTGGATGTTTTTCAGCCGGAAACCAAAACTTTCCAGTCGTTCCCGGTCAAAACAAAAAAAGACTTCTCGCTCAACAGTCTGTTTATAAACACCCTGGAAATCGACTCTGAGGGCAATGTGTGGATTGGAACCGAAAAAGGGGGAGTCAACCACTTTAATCTCTACCAAAAACCCTTTCATCATTTAATCCGAGAACCCAACAAAACCAACACCCTTAGTGAAAACACCATCAATTCTCTTTTTGTGGATGGGCCCTATGTTTGGATAGGTACTGCCGGCGGAGGCCTTAATCGCTATCACCGACCTACAGGGGTGTACGAGCACTTTCGCCACCAACCCGGCAATCCCAGCTCCTTGCCCTCCGACTACCTGCCGGCTCTCACCAAAACACCAGACGGAACCCTTTGGGCCGGCACCTGGGGCAGCGGACTGGCTAAAATGGAAGGCCGTCAGTTTAAAACCCTCATACCCAAGGTGGCGGATCCGGAGACCGGCTACGAAAATGCCTTTGTTTCCTCCTTGCTTTACGACGAAAGAGGCTTCCTCTTTATAGGAACAGAAGGAGGCCTATCCATACTCGACATGCAGTCGGAACAGTTTCTGGACCTGAACCAAAGCAACAACGCACTCAGCGGCATAAGCGAAATTGGCTGCATGCTGAAAGACCGCAACAACCTTTTGTGGATAGGCACACGCAACGGGCTCTACAACTTTCCGACCTCTGCCTTAAATTTACCCGAGGAAGCCCTATGCAAGGCTCACCAGCTGCAGGTTTACAAAAGCGCGCCCAACCCGGGCAACAATGAATTACCGGGCAACTACATCACCGCCTTGCTGGAGGATGAAAAAGGCCATATTTGGATAGGCACCTATGGAGACGGTCTGGTTAGGGCCACGCTGAATCAAAATGGCGCTTTCAGCTTTCGGCACTTCACCAAAGAGGATGGACTCAGCAATCACGTCGTCTATGCTATGGAACAGGACGACACCGGCTACATCTGGATCAGCACCGACTATGGCTTATCACGTATTGATCCGGAAACGGAGCACATCGACAATTTTTTCACAGACGACGGCTTGCTGAGCAACCAGTTTTATTGGTCGGCTTCGGCAAAGACCGAAGACGGTGAACTACTTTTTGGCAGCATCAACGGCTTAAATCATTTTTATCCCTCCAACTTTCCGGTATACCCCCACGAGCCGCGGGTGAGTTTATCGGCGCTCAAAATCTTTAACCAAAGTGTTGAGATCAACGAACAAAGGCACGGACAGATCATTCTGGAACAACCCCTGCCAAAGACCCGGGAGCTATCGCTCTCGTATAAGGACAATGTTTTCTCTTTGGAATTTACCGCCCTGGATTACTTTTTATCGCGAAAAACAAAATACGCTTACCAACTGGAAGGCATTGACAAAGACTGGGTGGAAACCAGCTCTGATCAACGTATTGCCTCCTACACCAACCTGAAAGGCGGCAGCTACCTCTTTCGCGTTAAAGCCAGCAACAGCGAAGGAGTCTGGGGACCGGAAACCCAGCTGCACATCAACATCCGTCCTCCGTTTTGGCAAACCCCTTGGTTTTTGGTTCTTTTGGTGCTTACGGTCATCGCCTTTACCTTTATCTACATCAAACACCACACCAAACGCCTCCGTCTTGAAAAGGCAAAACTGGAGAGCATGGTGGGAGAGCGCACAAAACGCATCGAAGAGCAAAATCAACTGATGCGCGCGCAGGCCGACACCTTGCAAAAGACAAACCATGCCCTGGAAAAGAAAAGCTTACAAATAGAGGGGCAAAAATTACAACTGGAAAAACAAAATCAAGAGATACTGGAACAGCGCGACCGACTGATTCAACTGAATCAGGAGATAGAACACATCAATCAA
>DUOK01000328.1 GCA_012838865.1 Bacteroidales bacterium
CCGGGCCTCTTCACCGTTACCGGTCGCCTGATGCCCGGTGTGCCGATGGAGAAGGCAGAGACGGCCATCTGGGAGCAGCTGCAGCGCATCGGCAACGAGGGCCTTGCCGAACGGGAATTGCAAAAGGTCAAGAACAAAATCGAATCGAATCTCGTATTTTCCGAAATCAGTTTTCTCAACAAAGCCATGAATATGGCCCAGTACGAGCTGATGGGCGACGCCAATGAGATCAATAAGGAAATAGACTACTACCGGGCGGTGAGCACCGGCGAACTGCAGGAAGCTGCGCGACAAATTTTTAGTCGCACCAACAGCTGTACCCTGCATTATTTGAGTGGAGGTGAGCAATGAGCAGAACGATAGATCGAAAAAAAGGACCCGCCTTTCAGGCCCTCGATGGCATTAATTTCATTCCCGTACGCGAAGTCGCCCTGCCCAACGGCATTGAAGTCTCCCTGCTGGAGGCAGGCAGTCAGGACGTAAGCAAGATCGACTGGGTATTTCCGGCCGGGGCCGTTCAGGCAGGCAAGCCCCTCCTGGCTTCGACCGTGGGCAACTTGTTGCTCGAGGGCACCGCCACACGCAGCTCTGCCGAGATTTCGGACACGATAGACTTTTACGGCGCCTATTTGAACGCCCAGACCTTTCACCACAACACCGTGGTCACCCTGGTCTGCCTCACCCGCGAGCTGCCCCATCTCCTGCCCCTGGTCGAAGATGTGGTGCGCAACGCCGCCTTCGATGCCCGGGAAGTGGACATTTATCTGAACAAGCGCCGCCAGGAATTCCTGTTGGAGTCGGAGAAAGTCCGCACCCTGGCCGCCCGCTACTTCGGCAGCGTGATATTCGGCGCCGACCACCCCTACGGCAAGCAACTCGATCTGAGTCACTTCGACACCCTTGGTCGCGAGGAACTCATCGCCTTTCACCGCGCCGCTTACACCCCCCTGGGCTGCCGCATCGTCGTTGCCGGTCAGCCCGGCAACGACATCGTAGCCCTGCTGACCCGACACTTTGGGGGCAGCGACTGGCAGGCGGGCAACATCAACCTGAACGGCGTGGAGGAGGGACTTCCGAGTCCGGAGAAATTCCACCTGCTCGAAAAGGACGGCGCCCTTCAATCGGCCATTCGCATTGGTCGCCCCATGTTCAACAACACCCACCCCGACTTTATTCCCCTGCAGGTACTCAACACCATACTGGGCGGCTACTTCGGCTCCCGTTTGATGACCACCGTCCGCGAAGAAAAGGGCCTGACCTACGGCATTGGTTCCAGCATCGTGTCCTACCCCAAAGGCGGCATGTGGGTCATTGCCTCAGAAGTGATGGGCGAGATGCGCGAGGATGCCACGGCCGCCATTTTCGAAGAAATGCAGCGCCTGATCGACGAGCCGGTATCGGAAGATGAGCTGGAAGTGGTACGCAACTACATGCTCGGCGAATTGCTCCGGCAATTCGACGGTCCCTTCAGCAGTTCGGACATCTACCGCACCTTGTGGGAGTACGGACTCGATTACCGCTTTTACGACCGCATGGTCGAAGTCGTCAAAACCATCGGTCCACCCGATTTACAGGCCCTGGCCGCCCGTTACCTGCAGCCCGGTGATTTTTACACCGTTGTGGCCGGCAAATAGTTTGAACAATCCAAACAAACTTCTATTTTAGTGCTTTGATGTAGCCCCATGATAAAAGAAGTGCCTCAACATAACGAAGAGCAGGAAGCCAAGCAGCAGTTGGAAGAAATTCTGAAGATTTGCACGCGCTGTCACTCCCCCGAAGATTACCGCCTCATACAAAAAGCCTTTGAGCTTTCGGTGGAGGCGCACAAGGGGGTGCGTCGGCGTTCGGGCGAGCTCTACATCATGCACCCCCTGGCCGTGGCCCGCATTGTGGCCGAGGAAATCGGCCTCGGTGCCAAGGGCATTGCCGCTGCTTTGCTGCACGACGTGGTAGAGGATACCGACTATACGGTGGAGGATTTGACCACCATCTTTGGCGAGAAGATTGCGAATATTGTGGACGGACTCACCAAGTTGGAGGGCGCCTTTGACCAGACCCAGAGTCGCCAGGCCGAGAACTTCAGGAAGCTGCTCCTGACCATGGTGGAGGACGTAAGGGTTATTCTGATTAAGCTGGCCGACCGGCTGCACAACATGCGCACGCTCGACAGCATGCCCGATCACAAGAAATTTAAGATTGCCGGCGAAACCCTCTTTATCTATGCGCCGCTGGCCCACCGCCTGGGCCTCTACGCCATAAAAACAGAGTTGGAGGACCTCAGTCTCAAATACGAGCACCCGGCCGCTTACAGCGATCTGACCGAAAAGCTGCAGGATTTCCGGACCCGCAACGACCAGATTTTGACGCGCTTTTCGCTGCCCATCATCGACCGGCTCAGCAAGGAGGGTTTTGAATTCGACATTAAGGGGCGACCGAAATCCATTTTCAGCATCTGGAATAAGATGCAGAAAAAGAATGTACCCTTCGACGAGATCTATGATTTGCTGGCGCTTCGCATTGTGTTTAAGCCCAAGGAAGGCATTCCGGAGAAGACCCAGTGCTGGAGCATTTACTCGCTCATCACCGATGTGTACAAGCCCAAGCCCGACCGGCTGCGCGACTGGGTGAGTGTGCCCAAGGCCAACGGTTACGAGGCCCTGCACGCCACTTTTATGGGTCCCGATGGCAAGTGGGTAGAGATACAAATCCGCAGTGAGCGGATGGACGAGATTGCCGAGCGCGGTTTTGCTGCCCATTGGAAGTACAAGGGGCAGGGCGATAAAGAATCGGAACTCGACATCTGGCTCAAGCAAATCAGGGAGGTGCTGGAGAATCCCGATCTCGACTCACTGGAGTTTCTCGACGACTTTAAGCTGAACCTTTTCAGCGCCGAGATGATGATTTTTACGCCCAAGGGCGACGTTAAGGTGATGCCCAAAGGGGCCACCACCCTCGATTTGGCCTTTGAGATCCACACCAACATCGGCTACAAGTGCATCGGCGCCAAGGTCAACTACAAGCTGGTTCCGCTGAGCCACGAACTCAAGAGCGGCGACCAGGTAGAAATTCTTACTTCGGAAAAGCAAACGCCCAAGTATGAGTGGCTCAACTATGTGACCACCGCCAAGGCCAAGAGTCGCATCAAGGAGGCCTTTAAAAAGGAGCGTAAGCTCCTGGTGAGTGAGGGCGAGCGCATGTTGGAGGAAGCGCTGAATCTGAAAAAGCTTACCATCAACGCCAAAATTCTGAAAAAGCTGCAGAGCTTTTACAACCTGCCCACCAAGGAAGAGCTCTATTTTAAAATTGGCAAGAATGTGATTCGGCTCGACAATCTGCACAAGATTTTGAGCGACAAATCGACCAACAAGTGGGTGCGCTACTGGCGCTTGTCCTTCGGTAAAAAGAGTGCCGACGGGGCAGGGGGCATTCGTGCCCGGCGCACAGCCAAAAGCAAGCAGCCCACCGAAATGGTGGTGAGCGACGATATGGATGAGGACTACATGATTGCCGACTGCTGCAACCCCATTCCCGGCGACGATGTCATTGGCTATGTGGACGACAACCACAAGCTCATTTTGCACAGCCGCAAGTGCCCCGTTGCCATTCGCCTCATGTCGAGTCAGGGCAACCGCATCGTCTCCGCCAACTGGGAAAGCCATAAAATTCTTTCCTTTCTGGCCCTCATTACCCTTTCGGGGATCGACCAGATTGGCATCGTGAGCAAAATCACCAAGGTGATTTCGGACGACCAGAATGTGAACATGCGCTCGATCCACTTCGACAGTCACGACGGCATTTTCGAGGGCACCATCTACCTCTACATCCACAACACCGAAGACCTTAATAACCTTATTTATAATCTGGTTAAGATTAAAGGGGTGCATAATGTTACCCGTCAGGAACGCATCCGGGGTTAGGTAATTCAAAAAAAAACAGTAAATTGCGGAAC
>DUOK01000329.1 GCA_012838865.1 Bacteroidales bacterium
GGAGTAATCACCGATATTGATGGCAATTATAGCCTGAATGCTCCTGGTACCAGTGTTTTGGTTTTTAACTTCCTGGGTTTTGAATCCCAGAAGGTCTCGGTGGACAACCGCAGCACCATCAATGTTGTGCTGCGAGAGTCTTTTATGTCCCTGGACGAAGTGGTTGTTGTGGGTTATGGATCCATGCGCAGGACCGATGTGACCGGTTCTATGGTTTCTGTATCCAGTGATGCCATTGAAAAATCGGTACCCACCTCCATCGATCAGGTGTTGCAGGGCCGTGCTGCCGGGGTACAGGTGCAGCAGAACTCCGGAGCTCCGGGTTCCAGTTCCTCCATCCGGATTCGGGGCGTCAACTCCATCAATGCTACCAATGAACCCATCTTTGTTATAGATGGTGTGGTCATCGATGGCAACAGCGGCTCCTCCTCCAACAACCCCCTGGCTTCCATTAACCCCTCCGACATTCTTACCATGGACGTATTGAAGGATGCCTCTGCAACGGCCATTTACGGTTCGCGTGGTGCCAACGGAGTGATTCTTATTACCACCAAGCGGGGAGAGAAAGGGATGGCCCGGGTGACCTATGACGGTTACATGGGTTACCAGGAGATTCCTACCCGTCTCGATCTGATGGATTTGCGTCAGTATGCCGAGCACAAAAATGAAAGAGCCGAAGCCAACATCGTCAACGACGATTCTTTTTTCATTGATCCCTCCATTTTAGGAAAGGGAACCGATTGGCAGGACGCCCTTTATCAGCGTGCCTTCATGCAGAGCCACAACCTTTCGGTTTCCGGAGGTAGTGAAAAATCAACCTACGCCCTCGGATTGGGTTATCTCGACCAGGAAGGTATTGCCATCGGTTCCGGGTTTGAGCGTATTACCCTTCGTGGAAATTTCGACAGTCAGGTCAAAGACTGGTTAAAAGCCGGTGTTAACTTTTCCTTGAGTAACACCAATCAGGTATTGTCTATTGGCAGCGATAACGCCAACAACGATACCATGATCAAAACAGCCATGAAGCAAACCCCCAACGTGTCGGTTCGGAATGCAGAGGGTACTTTTGACGGTCCCGACGACAACATGTACGTGCAAACCAACCCGGTTGGTTTGGCCAGCATTCGTGAGAACGACAGAGAGCGACTGGGCATTCGCAGTGGCATCTTTTTGGAAGCAACCCTGCTTAAAGGTCTGACCCTGAAGACGGAACTCTCGAGTGATTTTAATATGAACAACGAGTACCGCTTTACCCCCTCGTACCGCTTTGGCGCCTTGAGTAACGACGTTATTCAATCCGAGCGGGTAAAGACCTACAGCAAGTATTGGTCCTGGAACAACGTTCTGAATTACACCCGTACCCTTAACGAGGTGCACAGCGTTAACGCCATGCTGGGTCAGGAGATGCAGGAATCGCAATGGGAGTACTTGTACGGTTACCGCTCTGGTTTTCTTAACAATGCCGCCCACGATTTGAATGCCGGTGACGGTACTACTTCCCAAGCCAATGGAAACAGTGGGCAACACGCCATGATGTCTTATTTTGGACGTATATTTTATTCTTACGACGATCGTTATATGCTGACGACCACCCTGCGTCACGACGGTTCTTCCAACTTTTCGGAGGACAACCGTTGGGGTTGGTTCCCCTCAGCGGCAGTAGCCTGGAGAATTTCGAACGAGTCCTTTCTGCGCGATAATCTGATCGTCAGCAACCTGCGTTTGCGTGCCGGTTGGGGTAAAGTAGGTAACCAAAACGTTCCCAGCTATGCTTATACCTCGGTCATGTCTTCCGTGACCACCGTATGGGGTACCGGTCAGTTGGCCGGCAATACCGCCAACCCGGCTCTGCAATGGGAAACCACCCAAAGCAGCAACCTTGGTCTGGACGTCAGCCTGTTTCAGAATCGTGTAGAATTTATTGCAGATGTTTATCACAAGAAGACCGACAACCTGTTGTTGCGTCTTCCCTTGCCGGCCTATATGGGTTCGCAGGGACAAGGTGCTACTACTCCACCCTGGGCCAATGTAGGTTCTTTGGAGAATAAGGGTATCGAGCTGACTTTGAACACTGTAAACGTGGACCGTGGTGGTTTCCAATGGCGGAGCAATCTGGTGTTCTCTCTCAACCGCAACAAGGTGGTGGAGCTGGATACCGAAACCAGTACCCTCGATGTAACGGTGCAGGAAGGTTCGGAAGTAACCCCGGTAACCCGCACCGTTGTGGGCAAGCCCATCGGTCAGTTCTATGGCTATAAAGTGATTGGTCGCTTTAATAAGGGAACCGATTTCTATTATAAGGACGCCAACGGCCAGGTTAAAGAGGTGGCCCGTCCCGAAGGAATTGGTATTGCCGAGTCGGGCGTATGGATCGGCGACTATATTTTTGAGGACGTTAACGGCGATGGCGTCATCAACGACAGCGACCGGACCTTTATTGGCAATCCCGAGCCTAAGTTTACTTTTGGTATTGGCAACAGCTTTGCCTACAAAGGCTTTGATTTGTCGGTACAGCTCGGCGGTTCCTTCGGTAACGACGTGATTAACTATCAGCGCCGCTGGCTCGAAAATCCCAGAGAGAACCACAACCTGTTGGTTAGCGCACGGGATTATGCACGCCTTGGTGTTGTCGATGCCAATGGCCCGGAGAACGACTACCGTAATTTAGAAGTAGTTGGCGGTGCCGACGATATGTATCGTCTTTCGGCTTCTTCATCCAATGCCAACAATCGTATGAGCAATCGCTATGTAGAGGATGGCTCTTACTTGCGCATACAAAACATCTCTTTGGGCTACAACCTGCCTCGTCGTTGGGTAGAGCAAATAGGTATGGAAAACGCAAAGATTTATGCCAATCTTCAGAATGTGTATACCTGGACCAAGTATTCGGGTTACGACCCGGAGGTGGGTGCTCATCAGCAGAATGCCCTGTTAAGCGGAGTGGACAATGCCCGTTATCCTTCACCACGCATTTATACTTTGGGACTTAACCTCACCTTCTAATCATTAAATGTAAGCTATATGAAGAGGAACAATTATATAAAAGCACTCGGCCTGTCCCTGGTTTTGGCTATAGGGATAAGCGGATGCAACGACGATTTTTTGGACAGCACCCCAAATGATCAGATTACGCTGGAGAATTATTTCCAGAACAATGCAGAGTTACAGGCAGCTACTGCTCCCCTGTACAGTAAGGTGTGGTTCGACTTTAACGATAAGTTTTACTACGCTCTGGGCGACGGAAGGGGCAATAATCTGTTTGCACCCTATTCGGATTACATCTATCCCTTTACCAACTTTACGGAGACATCGCTGACCGGACCCATGGTGTCGGCCTGGGCAGCTTTTTACAATGTTGTGGGCCAGTCGAACAACACCATCAACAACATTCGTAATTTTGCCGTAAATGTAACTGAGGACCAAAAGAATCTCGCCATTGCCGAAGCGCGCTTTATGCGAGGAGTGGCTTATTGGTACCTGGCTTCTCTTTGGGGCGATGTCATCCTGATCGAAGACAACGCCGCTATGGTCAACAATCCCATTGTGCCCACCAATCCACGCAACGATGTGTTTGAGTTTGCCATCCGCGATTTGGAGTTTGCCGCCAAACACCTTCCTGAGACCACCGGCCAAAGTGGTCGTTTAACCAGTTGGAGCGCTTACGGCATGTTGTCCCGTGTATACCTTTCCTATGCCGGACTGCATGGCAACAGCGACCCCAACAGCGGTACCCGCAGCGCCGAATATTTGGAGTTGGCCAAAAAAGCCGCCCTCAAAGTGGCAGAGGAGAGTGGACTGGAATTGAATGAAGACTATGCCGCCTTGTTTACCCTGGAAGGAAACAACGATCCGGAGCACTTATTTACACTGAATTGGGTGGGTGGTTCCACCGAGTACGGGATCACCAATACCCAGCAGGCTTATTTTGCCTGGAATTCAGAGATTACCGGCGACGACGCAGCGTGGGGTTACTATACCTATGCTTCCTGGGACGTTATCCGTACCTACGAAGCTGCCGATCAGGAGCGTTTGCACGCCACTTTTGCAACCAATGGGGCCTTTTATCCCGAGTTGCGCAAAGAAGACGGTGGCTACACCTATGAGGAAACCGATCGTTGCAACGTAAAGAAAGGGGTGGTGGGTTCTTCCAAAGATACCGACGGCGTGGTACAACGCATGAATTCCGGTGCCACCACCAAGATGCTGCGTTTGGCTGAGGTGTATTTGAACCTGGCCGAAGCCATACTGGGCAACAGTGCCAGTACCAGCGATGCGGTAGCTCTTGAATATTTTAACAAAGTGCGCACCCGCGCCGGCATGCCTACCAAATCCGAGATTTCTTACAGCGATTTGCATTACGAACGTCGTGTAGAGCTGGCTATGGAAGGTCAGTACTGGTACGATTTGGTGCGTCGTGCTTATTACAAGCAGCAGGAAGTCATCAACTACCTGAACAATCAGGAGCGTGCTGTTCAGTATGAGTTTGAAAATGGCCAGTACGTTGCCGGAGACGCCAATACGGCACAACAAGTGGCCACCGCTACAGAGAGCATGTTGTTGTTGCCCTACCCCGAAGGGGAGTTGGTTCAAAACCCTCTTTTGCGTCAGGACCCTGTTCCTTATGTGTTTAATGAGGAACGCATCAGCCTTTTTGAGTAAGGGCGTGTAGTCATTGGTTTAATTACTAAAAGATATGTATATGAAAATGAAAATAAATATGTGGTTGTTGCTCGGTGCTTTGCTTTCCGGGGCATTTTTCACCGCATGCGACGACGACGACGATCCCAATTTGGAAGCCCCCATTACCATAACAGGGGTTTACCTTCAGGATCCGGCGTCTGCCGTTCCCAGTCGTAACGTTGAGTTTGTGCGTTTGGGACAGGTTATCCGTATTACCGGCTCCGGTTTTACCGGACTTCGTCAGGTTTTTGTCAATGGACACAAGACTTATTTTAATCC
>DUOK01000040.1 GCA_012838865.1 Bacteroidales bacterium
CAGCTGAGCTGCCTTTGTTGGGAGGGATAGGTCAAGCGCTTTGCGCTTGTTCTTTAAAGTGGACTGAAGTCCACGCGGCAGCTGAGCTGCCTTTGTTGGGAGGGAGTGGTCAGGCGCTTTGCGCTTGTTCTTGCAAGTGGACTGAAGTCCACGTCTATGGGGCACCTGTGCCCCATAGCTTGTGGGCAGGTCAAAGAAGGAGATCGCTCTGATCAGCTATCGAGGCAGAGCCTCGATGGGACTTCTGTCCCCTTTTCTGTCCGTGCCCCTGCTGGGGCACACCGCTGCTTCCCAATCATGGCCCAGGACTTCAGTCCTGGAAGGCTTGTGGGCCGGATGAACAGGAAGTGGCTGTAGGTAAAGGGGTTTATTGTGGAGGGGCTGATGGATGGGGAAAAAACTTTGTGTTTTTAAGAAAAATTTACGCCAAATGGTTTTGTGATTCGCCCATTATCCCTATATTTGCACCGCGTTTGAGAGAAACAACAAACGCAGGGAAATGATTCCGTAGCTTAATTGGATAGAGCACCTGGTTACGGCCCAGGAGGTTGGGGGTTCGAGTCCCTCCGGGATCACATTTTAAGATCGCAAATCTTTGTTTGACAAGGGTTTGCGATTTTTCTTTTTGTGTCTGGTGGGGGCCACGGCACTCAGGCCTCGCGGCCTCCCCCAGTCTCGGCCTCGCGGCCTCCCCCCAGTACCCAGGGTTGAAACCCTGGGTTATGATTGGGAGGGATAGGTCAGGCGCTTTGCGCCTGTTTATGTAAGCGGACTGAAGTCCGCGGCCATGGGGCACTCGTGCCCCATAGCTTGCCAAACAAGGAGATATCTATGGCCAGTTTTCGAGGCGCAGCCTCGACCGGTACTTCAGTGCCGGTTT
Source organism: Bacteroidales bacterium (assembly GCA_012838865.1). Taxonomy (GTDB): domain Bacteria; phylum Bacteroidota; class Bacteroidia; order Bacteroidales; family Marinilabiliaceae; genus Geofilum. The sequence continues at coordinate 881 of DUOK01000040.1, forward strand.
CTACACGTGCCCCTATAGGGGCACACCGCTGCTTCCCAATCATAGCCCAGGACTTCAGTCCTGGGTTGCCTTGTGGGCTGGAGGGTTATGATAAATCCTGTAAGGCGTGCCCCGCGGGGGCACAAAGGTCAGCGGGGTTGAAACCCCGCTGGTATTGGTCCTGGGAAGCTTGTGGGCCGGCCTATGATCGGTGTATTTAAAGAAAAAAATCCTTATTAGGGCTTTATATAAAGAATAATTTCTTTAATGGTGTGAAAAAGTTTAAAGTGAAAGTGGGTTTAAGTGCCTGTTTTTGCTGGTGATATGAGTTGAAAAGCTGCCGTATAACAGCAGAAGGGCTGAGGCTTTTATGCTATACAACACTTTTGGTGCGTACGTGTGATGATTTTTAGCCGTTTTGGCCTTGTAATAAATTGGTAATTAGGATAGTAACTGTTTTCCTGTTAAGAAGCAAGTGATTTGTTAATACTCATTAAATATGTGGTTGATTTGTTCAATTAAAGTAATTTTGTAGTATTAGATTTTTAGAACATTTAATACCATATATTCTATGAAGAAGTATTTGATTACCGTAAACGACAAACAGTACGAGGTGGAAGTGGCAGAGGTGAGGGCGACTAAGTCGCAGGCGAAACGCAATTTGGAAACTGCACCCAAAATGAAGACGCCGGTTTCTCCGGACCAAATCAAATCCAAGAAGCAGGTGAATGGCGGCAAATCGGTTTCTGCACCGATGCCGGGTAGTGTGCTGAAGGTTTTGGTTAGCGAGGGAGATGTTGTTCGCAAAGGTCAGGCTCTTTTGGTTTTTGAGGCCATGAAAATGGAGAACGAGCTGACTGCGCCTTGTGACGGGATAGTAGCCCAGGTGAATGCCAAAGAAGGTGGCGTTATGGCTGTGGGTGATGTTTTGGTGGTGATTGAATAGCTTAAAAGAACTTTGCAATGAGAAAAGTAGGAATTACAGAAACCATACTTCGGGATGCACACCAGTCGCTCATTGCGACGCGGATGCGTACCGAGGACATGTTACCAATTATAGAACAGCTTGATGAGGTGGGTTACCACTCCCTGGAGGCCTGGGGTGGTGCTACTTTTGATGCTTGTATCCGATTTTTGAATGAGGACCCCTGGGAGCGTTTGCGCAAGATTAAGGACAAGGCTAAGAAAACGCCTTTGCAGATGTTGTTGCGCGGACAAAATCTTTTGGGTTACCGTCACTACGCCGACGATGTGGTGGAGTACTTTGTACAGAAGGCTGTTGCCAATGGTATGGACATCATTCGTATTTTCGATGCGCTGAACGATCCCCGGAATATTGAAACCGCTATTAAGGCTTGTATCAAGGAGGGTGGACACGCCCAGGCCTGTATGAGCTATACCACCAGTCCCTTCCACAGTCTGGAGCAGTTTGCCAAGGACGCCAAGACGCTGGAGGATATGGGTGCCCATTCGGTTTGTATCAAAGATATGGCGGGTTTGCTGAAGCCTTACGATGCCTACGATTTGATTAAGGCCATTAAGGAAACCGTAAAAATTCCCATTCAGTTGCACACGCACTATACCAGTGGTGTGGCTTCCATGACTTACATTAAGGCCATTGAGGCGGGTGTCGATGTGGTGGATACCGCCATTTCGCCCATGTCGGGTGGTACTTCTCAGCCGGCCACCGAGCCTTTGGTGGCTTCCTTGCAGGGAACGCCCTACGATACCGGTCTGGATTTGTTGAAATTGAGCGATATTGCTGAGTACTTCCGTCCCTTCCGCGAGAAGTGGATTGAAAACGGCATGCTCGATACTAAAATGTTGGGTGTGGATGCCAATGCCCTGATTTATCAGGTGCCCGGAGGTATGTTGAGTAACCTGGTGTCGCAGTTGAAGCAGGCCAATGCTTTGGATAAGTACGAGGAAGTGCTCCGGGAAGTACCCCGTGTACGTGCCGACTTCGGTTATCCGCCGCTGGTTACCCCTTCGAGTCAGATCGTTGGTACCCAGGCCGTATTTAACGTACTGATGGGTGAGCGCTACAAAATGGTGCCTAAGGAGTCTAAGGGCATTGTTAAAGGCGAGTATGGGCAGTCCCCCGCCCCCATCGACGAGGAGTTGGTGAAGAAAATACTGGGCGACGAAGAACGCATTACCTGTCGCCCTGCCGATTTGATTAAGCCTGAATTGGATACCATTCGGGAGAAAATTGCCGATTACATTCAGCAGGATGAGGACGTATTGACCTACGCTTTGCTGCCTCAGGTAGCCGAGAAGTTCTTTAAACTGCGTAAAGAAGGCAAATTGGGTCAGGTGGAAGAGCCTGCACCCAAAACACCCAAAGCCGAACCCGCCAAGGCGCAGACGGCTGAGGAAGATGATGACGAGCTGGTTGCTGTAATTTCTGCAGCAGTAGCTGCCGCTGAAGGCGGCAACAACGGCCAGTACGCCATCTCCAGCATCAAACAAGTGAGTCCTTGGGTATTGTCTGGTCGTTTACACAGATAATAGTCCATACTTGTTCGTTTATATATGGGGAAAGGTCGCTCGAAAGAGCGGCCTTTTTTCGTAAGTCTTGGCAGCTCGCATCCGGATGGGTATCTTTGCGGGAATTGTGTTCACTTCCATATTATAAAGAACTATGTCCGTCTTACTTCAAACCCTGCAACAAAATTTCGGTTACAACGCCTTTCGGGGTGGACAGGAAAAAGCCATACAGTGCTTGTTGGATGGGCGTTCTGCCGCAGCTATTTTTCCCACCGGTTCGGGCAAGTCGCTCATTTATCAGCTGGCTGCCCTGCACTTGCCGCAGCTTACGCTGGTGGTTTCACCCCTGTTGGCCCTCATCAGCGATCAGTTGGAGGCGATGCAGCGCTTTGGCATACCCGCTGCCCGCATCGATTCCACGCAAAAGCCGCAGGAGGTGCAACAAATCAGGGAGGACATTCGCAAGGGACGCACCAAGGTGCTGATGGTGTCGGTGGAGCGCTTCAAAAACGAAGGTTTTCGTCGCTTTTTGTCGGAGCTCCCAATTTCCCTCCTGGTGGTAGATGAGGCGCACTGTATATCGGAATGGGGCCACAATTTCAGGCCCGATTATTTGAAGCTGCCGGAGTATAAGCGCGATTTTTCGATGGAGCGGGTGCTCCTGCTAACGGCTACCGCTACGCCGAGGGTCATTGAGGATATGTGTCGCCGCTTCGACATTGCCCGGGAGGATGTGGTACTGACCGGTTTTTACCGCCCCAATCTCCACCTGGAGGTGCGTGCCGTAGCCGAAGACCAAAAGATGGAGGAGCTGGTGCAGGTGCTGGAACCCGATGCGGGTCGCTCCGCCATTGTTTACGTTACGCTGCAAAAGACCGCTGAGACGGTGGCTGCCGGTTTGCGCGAGCGGGGCGTGGTGGCCGCCGCCTACCATGCGGGGATGAACAGTGTGGACCGCGCCTCCATTCAGTCGGCCTTTATGTACGGACAGGTGCCGGTAATCGTGGCCACCATTGCCTTTGGGATGGGCATCGACAAGCCGGACATTCGTTGTGTGGTGCATTACGACCTGCCCAAATCCCTCGAAGGCTACAGTCAGGAAATCGGTCGCGCCGGTCGCGATGGCGAGACGTCCCGTTGCGTGTTGCTGGGGAATCTGGACGGACTGGCGGTGCTGGAGAATTTCGTATATGGCGATACCCCGGAGGCAGCTGCCATCGCTAAGGTGCTCCGTGATATTCAGGAGGCGGGTCAAAGGTTTGAGTTTCAGTTGACCGACTTGTCGACCCGCAGCGACATCCGGCAGTTGCCTTTAAAGACGCTGATGGTGTATTTGGAGATGGATGGACTTGTGCGACCGCTTTACAGTTATTTTGCCCACTATCGTTTTAAGCTCAACCGAACGCCGGAGCAGATTGCTGCCGCTTTTGGCGGGGAGCGGGGACGTTTTATTGAGGCGGTGTTTGCCCACAGCAAGAAGGCCAGATTGTGGTGGACGGTCGATTTTGAGGCCATTACCGCGCATTATCCCTGCGATAGGAAGCGCATTGTGGCGGCGCTGGATTATTTGAATGAGCAAGGGGCGCTGCAGCTCGAGTTCAGTGGGATGACCGAGGTGTATGAGGTGCTGCAGCCCGGTTTCGACCTGGAATCGGTGGCGCAGGGGCTGCATCGGCGCTTTGCCGACAAGGAGGCGGCCGAAGTGGCACGTATTGCGGAGATGCTCGACTTCTTTGGGAGCAACAGCTGCCTGTCTAAGCGCTTGTCGGCCTATTTTGGAGAAGACACCGGGTGGACACGCTGCGAAAGTTGCTCGGTTTGTCGACATGGCGGCGTGCAGCTCCGGCGCACCCGCGAACTGCCGCCCTTAAGCAGGCAGGTGGTGGCGGACGCCTTGGTCGATTTGCAGGAGGTGCTGCCCGAGGAGAAGCGTACGCCGGTGTTGCAGGCCCGTTTTTTGTGTGCCCTGCATACGCCGGTTTTTACGCAGTTGAAGGCGTCCAGACTCAAAGGTTACGGTGCCCTGGAGCATTACCGCTTTCAGGAGGTCCTCCAGATGCTTGCCGACTCAGGGGCCTAGCACGCCGCCGCGGCACCTGAGGGCACTGCCTTGCAGTCTGTGGACCGGCTATTTGGGGGCTGCTTGTCATCGGCCAAGCAAGTCCTGTTGGCTGTCTCAGCCCATCCGGTCTTTGTAGTCCTCATAGCCAAATTCCCGCACCACCTTCAGGCCCTCTGCCTCGTTCCACAAGGCGATGGCCGGGTGGGGCACGCCGTTGAACATGGTGGTCTTTACCAGGGTATAGTGCATCATGTCTTCGAACACAATTTTATCGCCCGGCTTTAAAGGGGCGTCGAAGGACCAGTAGCCAATGAAGTCGCCCGACAAGCAGCTGTTGCCGCCCATGCGGTAGGTGGGTTTGCCTTTCACCGCTTCGTGGTGGGCACCACGAATCCGGGGCTTGTAGGGCATTTCGAGGCAGTCGGGCATGTGGGCGGTAAAGCTCACATTAAGAATGGCCGTGCTGATGCCGTGGTTCTCCACCACATCCACCACCTCCGACACCAGTATGCCGGTCTCCCAGGCAAAGGCGCTGCCGGGTTCCAGAATGAGCTCGAGCTGCCACTTCTCCTTAAAGCGACGCAACACTTCCACCAAATGGTCCACATCATAATCTTTGCGGGTCATTAAGTGCCCCCCGCCCATATTCAGCCATTTGGCCTGTTGCAGGTAGGGGGCAAACTTTTCCTCGATGGCCTTGAGGGTCGCCTCCAGGTTGTAGGAAGTGGATTCGCAGAGGGTATGGAAGTGGATGCCCTCGATTTCCTCGGGCAAGCGCTCCGGCATCTGGTCGGCAATCACCCCCATGCGCGAGCCGGGTGCGCAAGGGTTGTAAAGGTCGGTCTCCACCTCGCTGTATTCGGGATTGATGCGAATGCCCAGCGATACCTTGCGGTCGGCCCCCTTTGCCAGGGGCAAAAAGCGCTCAAACTGACTGAAGGAATTAAAGGTGATGTGGCTGCTGTATTGCAGTATGGCAGGGAATTCTGCCTCGGTATAGGCCGGAGAATAGGTGTGGGCCAGACTGCCCATTTCTTCCCAGGCCAGGCGGGCTTCGTGAATGGAGCTGGCCGTAGAGTAGGGGATGTACTCCCGAACAATGGGAAAGGCGGGCCATAGGCTGAAGGCCTTAAAGGCCATGATGATGTTGACCCCTGCGCGCTCTTTTACGCTTTTTATCAGCGCCAGATTGTCGCGCAGCAATTGCTCGTCGAGTACGTAGCAGGGAGAAGGTACTTGTTGAATAGCTATGCCCATAGTGTTTCCTTATCTTTTTGTTTGGCTGCAAAGATAAGGCTTTGGCTTGTTAAAGCTTTACTCGCGACCCGAAAAGTGTTCGAGCAGGGTCGGCTTCATGGCTTTGCTTACGCTGATTTTGTGCTTGCCCACGACCACCTGGTTGCCGTTGATTTCCTTTATTTTATCGAGCGCTACAATGTAGGACTTGTGGATGCGCATAAAACGTTCCCTGGGCAATTCTTCTTCGAGTTTGCGCAGGGAGTAGAGACTCATAAACTTGTCGCTCGAGGTGTGAAAGGTGACGTATTCCAGCGCCCCTTCTACAAACAGGATGTCCTCGAAGTGCAGTTTTACCATTTTGCGGTCGGTCTTTACAATGAGGAAGTTGCGGCTGTCTTCGCGGGGTGCCGCGGGCAGGGTGCTTATGGGTTCAGGTGCGCCCATGGCCTCGAGGCGTTGCTTGTAGTTGAGTATGGTGATGATTTTGTTGACGGCCTTGATAAAGCGGGGGAAGGACACCGGTTTGAGCAGGTACTCGGTGGCGTTGACCTCGAAGCCCTGCACCGCATACTGGGGATAGGCCGTTACAAAGACGATGATGGGCACCAGGGGCAGCGACATGTTTTTGATGAAGTCCATGCCCGACATGTCGGGCATTTCAATATCGGTAAATATAACATCGATGGTGCCGGTGGCTATGGTTTCTATAGCCGCCATGGGCGAGTCGAAGCTGCCCGCCAGGTTAAACTGCGGCACCTTGGAGATGTAGTCGGCCATCAGTTTGCGGGCCAAAAACTCATCGTCTATTACTATGCAATTGTATTTCTTCTGTTCTGCCATGTTTTATTTTTACTGGTGGGGAAACTGTTTTGCACCCCGCGGTCCTGTTGGCCTGCCCGACGGTGGTCGTTCAGCGGCCGGATTGTTCTGGTATGGGTTCTACTTCTGCTTATTCATCTCTAGCGCATAAGCTCCAGCACCACCTTGTGTTCTTTGCCGGTGCTGCTGATGTCGAGTCGGTGTTTACCGGGATAGAGCAGCGCCAGGCGGTTTTTGGCATTCTCAATGCCAATGCCCTTGTTGAAGGAGCTTTGCTGGTTGGGCAGCTCGTCGGGGATGCTGTTTTCAACCACAAAGTGAAAACGCCCCGGCTCCTGCGACAACCATATTTTTACAAAACCTTCCTTGTCCTTTTCAATTTTACTGTGCTTAAAGGCATTTTCTACAAAAGTCACCAGCAGCATGGGGGCAATTTGGTAATTGTCGTCGTAGTTTTCTGCCTCAAAAACGATATTCTGTCGCTCTTCGGTCTTCAATTGCTGAAACTCCAAAAAGCTGCTGATGTAATCTACCTCCTTGTATAAAGATATGTAATCCGACTCACATTCGTAAAGTACGTAGCGCAGCATGTCGGACAGCATGGTAATTTTTTCGGGCGTGGAGCGGTCGCCCGTGTAGGCCATGGAGTAGATGTTGTTGAGGGCGTTGAACAGGAAGTGGGGATTGATTTGTGTTTTTAAAAACTTCAGTTCGTTTTCGGCCTTATCGCGCTTGAGACTTTCGATTTCGATGTTGTTTTTCTCCTGCTTGTCGACCAGATATTGGGTCATGCCTACCCAAAATGCCATGAGGGCCAATATGGTGTAAAAGATGAAGGGCCCCAGGAGATTAAAGTTGGGGTGGGAATAATGCGGCAAGAAGTGATGAAATACGGCTTCGGCTATTGTTCCCAGTACTACGAGGCTCATGATGAGCACTGCATTGGCCAGGCGGAATTTGTTTTTCTGGTGATCGTAGTATTTGGGCAGAAAGCGATGCAGGTTCACATGGTACACAATGGCCTGGAGCGAGGTGAGCACCAGGGCGTGATAGATGCCCCGCAGGGTGCTGATTTGAGCACCGGTGGTAAAGTAAAAAAGGACCAGCAATATCCAGATGGTGTAGCCGGGAATGGCCTTGTACCAGGTTGTTATTTTTTTCAGCATAATGGTCTGTTTGCGGAGCGAAAAGGTGATTTCGCCAATTCAACGCTACAAAAATACGCTTTTGGTGTCAGACTGGCTCCTAAATCCCTGATTTATCAATGAATGGCCTTTTTCTTCAAGCAAAGGCGCTGATTGAAAAAAAGCGGCATTTGGTTGAAATGGCGGGGGGCTTGCTTGATTGTTTTTTCGCAACTCTTATATAGTGCCGATATTTGCAGCCTAACATTACAATAACACAAGATTGATGCGAATACACAAAAGATTTTTGATGGGGATGATGGCTGTCGCGTTATTGGGCGGACCTGCGGTGCTTCATGCACAGGAGGCCGATTCGTTGTTGCAGCTTTCCTTGGAAGATGCGCAGCGCCATGCGCTGGAGCACAACCGCAGCTTAAAGAATGCCACCCTTGAAGTGCAGGTGGCGGAAGCCCGTCGTTGGCAAACCCTGGCCACGATGTTGCCTCAGGTGAGTGCTAAGGCCGATCACAGCAATATGTTTGGTTACAGTATGGATTGGGGTCAGTTTAAAATTTCGATGCCCAACTCCATCACCTTTAATGGTACCGCTTCGGTCGCCCTCAGCGGCGCGCAGATCGTTGGCGTGCAGCTCGAAAAAATTGCCGGTCGCATGGCCGATATTTCTTTGAAGCAGACCGAGCAGGAGGTCAGCGACCAGGTGAAGACCCTTTATTATTCGGCCCTGGCTATGGAAGAGACGGTGGACTTGTTGGAGCAGAACCTCGTCAACCTCGAAAAGCTGCAGCAGCATACCTTGCGCTCGGTTGAAGTGGGCGTGGCTGAGCAGACCGATGCCGACCGCATTTCGGTGCAGGTTACTTCAATGAAGACTTCGCTCAACAGTACCCGCCGGCAGCTCGAAATGATTTACAATTCGATGCGCCTGCAACTGGGCTTGAATGTAAGCACTGAATTGGCGCTTACACAGAGTGTCGACGATTTGATGCAGGTGGATAATGCCCTGGCGCTGTTGGATACCGAGTTTGTACTGGATAACAACTACAATTTTCAGTTGCTCAGCGAGAATGTGGCCTTGGCCCAGAAGCAAATTGCGCTGAAAAAATGGGAGTTTGCGCCTACGCTTTCGGCTTTTTACCAATACACCAAGGTCGAGTATCTGAGCGATGAGTTGACGATGCGCTCCACACCGCCCAATATGTTCGGCCTCTCTTTGAACGTTCCCATTTTCTCGAGTGGGAGTCGACTCAAAGGCGTTAAAATGGCCCAGCTGGCCTACCAGCAGCAGGTAAATACCTACGACGATACCCGGGAAGCCCTGCTGGTGCAGCATCGTCAGTTGATGTACAACCTGAGTTCTTCGTTCGAGAGTTACCTGTCGCAAAAGGAAAACATGACCGTGGCCCAGCGACTGTTCGATAATGTTTCGCGCAAGTACGAGCACGGTATGGCATCGAGTATGGATGTGACCAATACCGGTACCGAGCTCGTAGCTGCTCAAAGCAGCTACGTTCAAGCTCTGCTCGAGGTGGTTACTGCCCGCATCGAACTGGAACAGCTTTTAAATACCGATAATCAATAAAATAAAATCAATAAAATACAACAGATGAAGGCAATAGTTAAACTGGTACTGTTGGGAAGTCTCCCCCTTATAATGAGTGCTTGCGGCACCAAAGCAGAGGAGGCCGTTGAAGCGGAGCGTGTAGAAAATGTAAAGGTTACGGCATTAAAGGAGCGTACTGTGACTCGGGAACTGAAACTTTCGACCACTCTGGAGGGTTATGAGACGGTAAATGTGTCGCCTTCCGTTACCGGTACCATTGAAAAAATTATGGTGGAGGTGGGCGACCGTGTGAAGGCTGGCCAGTTGCTGGTGCGCATGGATCAAACCCAATTGAATACCACCCGTCTGACCATGAATAATGTGGCCCTGGAATACGAAAGGGTTAAATTGCTGCGCGAGACCGAGACGGTTACTCAGCAGGCTTACGATCAGGCCAAAATGGCTTATGACCAAACCCGGGAGAATCTTGCTTTTTTAGAGGCCAATACTTTTTATAAGGCGCCTATTGGTGGTGTTATTTCGGCCCGCAACTATGAGGATGGCGAATTGTACAGCGGCACGCCCATTTTGGTGTTGACGCAAACCCATCAGCTGAAGGCCCTCATCAGCATTCCGGAGCGTTACGTGCCCCAGATTAAAGAGGGCATGAGTCTTCAGGTAGAGTCGGACGTTTATCCCGGTGAAACCTTTCCGGCCAGCATCGAGATTGTGTATCCGACCATCGACCCGGGCACCCATACCTTTATGGCGAAAGTGAAAATTCCGAATGCCGATAATCGTCTGCGTCCCGGAATGTTTGTCCGCACCCACCTTCAGGTGGGCGAAGCCACTGCCCTTATGGTTCCCTATCAGGCCGTACTCAAACTCACCGGCTCTAATGAGCGCTATGTGTTTGTTCACGAGCAGGGCGCAGCCAAAAGAGTGCGCGTAACCCTTGGCCAGCGTTTCGATTCCCTGATTGAAGTGGAGTCTGACGAACTGCAGCCTGGCGACGAGCTGGTAACGGTGGGACAGGCACGTCTTGTTGATGGGGTAAAGCTGAACGTAATTCAATAATTCTGATTTTTTGATTCCATGAGTATATTTAAAACATCGATAAACAAACCGGTTACCACGGCCCTTATTTTTGTGGCGGTGATGGTGATTGGACTCTTCTCGCTGCAGATGTTGCCCATTGACCAGTATCCGGAAATTGAGCCGCCTTACATTACGGTGATGACGACCTATCCGGGGGCCAACGCCAGTGAGGTGGAGACCAATGTGACCCGTTTGCTCGAAAACAGTCTCAACTCGGTAGACGGGTTGAAGGAGTTGAGTTCACGATCGCTCGACAATATGTCGATGGTGACGCTGGAGCTGGAATGGGGGACCAACCTCGATGAGGTGATCAACGATGTGCGTTCGTACATCGATATGACCAAGGATAATTTGCCCTCCGGGGCCCACAACCCGTTTATTTTTAAGTTCAGCACCAGCTCCATGCCCATCATGATGTATTCGGTTACCGCCGATGCCAGTTATGCCGGTCTGGATAAAATTCTGAACGATGTGGTAATGCCCCAGTTGAACCGGGTAGACGGCATTGGTAATATTTCTCTGGCAGGAGCGCCGGAACGTTATGTTTATGTCGACATTCAGCAGGATAAGCTGGATGCATACGGATTGCCTCTGGAGGCGGTGGGAACCGCCATCAGCAGCAACAACCTTAACCGTTCTTCGGGAACGGTTAAAATGGAGAAGGAGCAGTACCAGTTGCAGGTGCGCAGTGAGTACATTGAGAGTGAGGAAATCAGAAACATTGTGGTGTCGAGCATGCCCGATGGTCGACAGGTTTTTGTGCGTGACATTGCTATGGTGCGCGACACCATCAAAGATTTGTCGCTCGACGAGAAGATCAACGGTCGTGATGGCGTGCGTGTAATTATTGCCAAGCAATCGGGTGCCAACACTGTGGCCATTGCCGAAGGGGTGGCTAAGGAGATGGCTAAGATTCAGGATTTGCTGCCGTCCGACGTTAAGGTGGAGCCGATTTACGATTCTTCTGACGACATTAAAGACTCCATCAACAGTTTGCAGGAGTCGATTATGTACGCCTTATTGTTTGTGGTATTGGTGGTGCTTGTCTTTTTGGGGCGCTGGCGGGCTACTCTCATCATTGGCATTACCATCCCCATTGCGCTGGTGGTGAGCTTTGTTTACCTGGCCTTTACCGGCAGTTCGCTCAACATCATTTCTTTGTCGTCGCTTACCGTGGCCATTGGTATGGTGGTTGACGATGCCATTGTGGTTTTGGAAAACATTACCAAACACATCGAACGCGGATCGAGTCCCCGTGAAGCCGCCATTTACGCTACCAATGAAGTGTGGGTGTCGGTGATCGCAACCACCCTGGTTATTGTGGCAGTATTTGTACCCCTGACTATGCTGGGTGGTTTGGCCGGTATCATGTTTAAGGAGTTGGGCTGGATTGTGACCATTGTTGTGGTGACCTCCACACTGGTGGCTATTTCGTTGACGCCTATGCTCAGCAGTAAATTGCTGAAATCGCGTAAGGTGAGTGTTGATGACAAGGGGCACATCAGTTTTGAAGAGGAGAAGCGTACCTGGTACGACCGTTATGTGGTTTCGGGGCTGGATCGCCTGGATGACTGGTATTCCCGTGTATTGTCGTGGGCCCTGGTGAATAAGAAAAAGACCCTGTTGGGTGTGGTGATTTTGTTTGTCCTCACTCTTTTGCCTGCGTTTTTTGGCTTGATTGGTACCGATTTTATGCAGGAGAGCGACCAGGGACGTGTGTCGGTAAGTGTTGAGCTGAACCGGGGTACCCGGGTGGAGGAGACTTTGAAGACTGCCCGTCGTTTGGAGCAGCGCTTTATGGAGTTGGCTCCGGAAATTAAGATGTTGTCGACTTCGGCCGGGTCGAGTGACGACGGGGGTATTTCTGCGCTGTTTAACTCTACCTCGAACAATAAGATTGCAATGACGGTGGTGCTTACCGATAAGAAGGAACGGGAGCGTAGTGTGTTTGATATTGCCGAGCTTTTTCGTCAGGAGATGGAAGCTTATCCTGAGATTGTTGACTACCAGGCTTCCGTTTCGAGCGGAATGGGTGGTGCTGCGGCTACGGTGGACATAGAGGTCTATGGCCACGATTTTGACCAGACCAACTTGCTGGCTGAGGAGATCCGTCGCACCATCAGTGAAAAGGTGTCTGCTGCCCGCGACATCACCATCAGTCGCGATGAGGACCGTGCCGAGCTGAAAATTGATGTGGACAAGGAGAAGGTGTCGCGCCACGGTTTGGATGCTGCTGCTATTTCGGGTTTGGTTTACAACCGGGTGGCAGGTATGGCAGCGGGTTACCTGAAGGAAGATGGGGATGAATACGACATTATTGTGCGTTTGGTTGAGGAAGATCGAAACAGCATTACCGATATTGAGAACCTGTCGATTCCTACTGCTGCCGGTAACATCAAGTTGAGTGAGCTGGCGAGTGTGGAGGAGTACTGGACCCCCCCCACCATTGAGCGCAAGAGTCGCCAAAGGGTGTTGACGGTTGGGGTAACGCCTTACAAAACTTCGCTGGGGGAATTGGCTCTTGATATTGAATCGGCACTTAAGGAGGTTGAGGTGCCGCAGGGCATTACGCTGCGTCTTGGTGGTCAGTACGAAGATCAGCAGGAGACTTTTGGCGATATGATTCTTTTGCTGCTGTTGATTGTGTTGTTGGTTTACATTGTGATGGCTTCGCAGTTTGAGTCGATGTCGAAACCCTTCATTATTATGATGTCGGTACCTTTTGCCATTTCGGGGGTAGTGCTGGCTCTTTGGATTACGGGCATTAGTCTGGATATGATTGGGGCCCTGGGTGTGATTATGTTGGTAGGTATTGTGGTGAAAAACGGTATTGTGCTGGTTGATTACACTAACCTGATGCGCGATCGCGGATATCCGCTTAACGAAGCCATTGCCATGTCGGGAGCGTCTCGTCTGCGTCCGGTTTTGATGACTGCCTTTACCACCATTTTGGGTATGCTGCCCATGGCCTTGAGTCAGGGCGCCGGCTCCGAAGCCTGGCGTCCGATGGGCGTGGTAGTTATTGGTGGTTTGTTGGTATCTACTTTGGTTACCTTGATTGTGGTGCCACTGTTGTATGGCATCATGTCGCGCCGCGGCGAGCGCAATAAGGCCGAAAAACTCCGTAAAGAGTATGTGTTTGTCCGTCTGGCTGATAATGCCGACCAGGCATAATGTTTTAAGGCACATGGCTCCCCTTGGTTGGGGGCCATGTTCCTCTTTAATTAGGAAGGACCTGTTTTTCCGAAGGGTAAATGCCGGGCTTTCCTCACGGGTTGGGCTTAGGGGTTTACATCAAGGATTTGCCTCAGGGATAGGGCTCACCGAATCAGCTGGCAGGTTGGGCTCCCAGGTGTGTATCCAGGGTTGGGCTCCCAGGTTTGTATACCGGGCTTCTCTCACGGGTCGGACTCATTTACAATTTCCGGTCTTTGTGTGAGGCGCTTGGCATGCAGCGATGGGGTGAGCAAACAGGACCCAGGTCGGCAGTCCTCCCACAGGGAAGGTTTTTAGCCTGCTTTGTTCGTTGGGTTTAGTGATAGAGAATGTAGGAATATTGCAGGTTTGGACTAAATAATAATATTAATTGCAACAAAGATGAAGGCAGTATTTATAGTATTTAATCAGGCCAACACCGAGCGTGTGGAATATATGTTGGACTATTTGGAGATAAGGGGTTTTACTTTTTTTGAGCAGGTACAGGGGCGCGGCAGTAAAACCGGTGAACCGCGTCGTGGTACGCACACCTGGCCGGAAATGAATTCGGCTTTAATTACGATGGTGGAGGACGATAAGGTGGATGATTTGCTGAAGACGGTGCACAAATTGGATATCCGGAATAAGGATATTGGGGTGCGGGCGTTTGTGTGGGATATTGTGCAGTCGTACTAGGCGCTCGGGCAGTAACTGCTGCGCTGGCATCTTTTGGGGCGCTTGCTTCCTTCGGCGCTAAAATTTGTGAACTCGCCTTCGGCTCAGACAGCACAAATTTTGGTCGCGCCTTCGGTCACGTCGCTTTTTCCCCAAAAGCTGCAGGCTTGCAGTCACTGCCCTTCGCTGTGACGAGTTGAGAGGAGGGAGCTGCACTGGCATCTTTTGGGGCGCTTGCTTCCTTCGGCGCTAAAATTTGTGAACTCGCCTTCG
>DUOK01000041.1 GCA_012838865.1 Bacteroidales bacterium
CGACCTGGTGTATCTGAACAAGCAATCGCTGGCCACCGATGTCCAGATTTTGTACCAAACACTGTTGTATCTCGTCAAAAAGCTCTTTGCCACCAAGCACTGAGTCTGTTTATCGGTAAAACTTATGCTGCTCTACCTGACCGCTGGCTTTCTGCAAACGCAATAAATAAAGACCGGGAAGCAGGTTGGCAGTCGGCACACTCAGGCTCAAACCCTGAGCCGCTCCCTGCATCACCATACGCCCATGCAAATCATAAACCACCCAGCTTTTAAGACTTTCGGGACTTCGCACATGAAGCAGCTCCGAAGCCGGATTGGGAAACACCCTGGAGGCTTCCGTTTCAGCCGCACTTAAACCGCCCACCGTCGAAACATATCCAAAACCGACCATCTCCTGAGAAGAGAACAACAAAAACTCACCCGGCTCAAGACTCAGCTCCATATCAACATCATTTACATCTACAGTAGTTCCCTCAAAATGATTGTACCACAATCCGGTTGAAGAGAACCCGGGCCTAACAGTTTGAGGGACTACATCGAAATTTCCGACCAGGCGAACCTGATTGTCTGCACCGTCAAGGGCAATGCTTTTGACCGCTCCCGTTACATTCATGCTATAGTTTTCGGTAGAAAAAACTGTTTCATTCTTCTTCAAGTCGATCATGGCAGCGTAAACCTGCCACAAGCCCTTACGTTCATCAACATAGAGGTAGTTCCACTTTGGAGGTTTGGGACCAAGGCGTCCACCTTCATCAATACTGATGTCGTAACCCAACTCACCAAACTGCCAAATCATTTTGGGACCGGGAACCGTAAACAAAAACGCCGCAGCAGCCTGATGGCGCTTCATCGAGGCCTCGAGCTCGCGGACCGAGTAGCTGCCTTCCACCATGCCATAAGTCTTTGCCTTGTAGCTCACCCGCTCTTCATCGTGACTCTCCATGTAAGCCACCAAATGAGGCTGCGTCCAATTTCTACTCAGGTAAGAAGACCAGGACAGATCGGATTTTCCGCCATCGTGATAGCCCATAACGGCCTCAGAAAAATTGTGATTCATATTGCCCCAAAGCAAAATTCCGTGATTGGCCAGATCCTTTTCTTCCGCATTATCGCTCAGATGCTCGAAAATAACCAAAGCATCGTCCTTGTAATTCCACACCGTGTTGGCCATCCGTTTGAGAAGGGCTATTCGGGACGCATCGTAGGCACTGGCCCAGGAACTTGGGCCATAAGGGGTATTGGTAAAGCCCTTGGTAAAGTCGAAGCGAAATCCGTCAATCCGAAACTCGTCCATCCAAAAAGTGAGGATGCTGTCGACCAGGGCCTGGGTATGCACGCTTTCGTGATTAAAATCGTAGCCCCACTGAGCATCCGGATTCTGCATGTTGTGGTTCTGGTTGTACCAGGGATTATCGGCAGCGGGTTTTCCGTCTTCAAAATACATCTGAAGCAAGGGCGACTGGCTGAACGAATGATTCAGAACAATGTCCATAATCACCACCATGCCGCGTTCGTGACAGGCATCAATAAAGGCTTTATAATCGTTTTTGGTACCGTAAGCCTTGTCGGTGGCAAAAAAGAAAGAAGGATTATAGCCCCAGCTGTCGTTGCCCTCGAACTCATTAAAAGGCATCAATTCAATGGCATTGACCCCCAAGCGCTGCAAATAGTCCAGCGTGTCGCTTACCGTTTTAATGTCGCCATTTTCGGTAAAATCGCGAATCAGCAGCTCATAAATCACCAGCTTGTCGACCTCTGGCATTTGAGCACCTTCGGCCTTCCAGGTATAGACTGCAGGAGCGGTATTTAAGACAGACGCCAATCCCGTTGTGTGTTCTGCCGGGAACGCTTTCAGGTTGGGATAAACCCGCTCAGGAATGTAGCGGTCGTTCCACTGATCCAACACCTTGTTGGTATAGGGGTCGGCCAGGGCCAACTCCCCGTCGATGTAATACTGATAAGCGTACTCCACGCCGGGCTCCAGGCCGGTTACGGTCAACCAAAAATAGTCGCCATCTTTTTTCATCTGTGCGTCGGCTTCCGGGGCCCAGTTGTTAAAATCGCCCAGGGCATAAACGTACTCCTTACCGGGGGCAAACAAGACCAGTGTGGCGGTCGTTTCATCCACTACGTTAA
>DUOK01000042.1 GCA_012838865.1 Bacteroidales bacterium
GAGTGCGTGCCCGGATTCATGCGCCGGAGGCACAGCGTGTGCAGCTCGATATTGGTGCAGTAAAGTACGATATGCTTAAAGATGAAAACGGGGTGTGGACCGGCGAGTCGGCGCCTCAGGACGAGGGCTTTCATTATTATCAGTTGAATGTTGACGGCGCATCGGTGCCCGATCCGGGCAGCTTGTACTTTTACGGTGCCGGACGTTGGGGCAGTGGGGTTGAAGTGCCTGCCCACGATCAGGACATTTATGCCTTAAAGAATGTGCCCCATGGCGTGGTGAGCGAGCAGATCTATTATGCCGAAACCACCGGGGATCTGCGTCGTTGCTTTGTTTATACGCCGCCCTGCTACAACAAGCATCCCGAGAAGCGATATCCTGTTTTGTATTTGCAGCATGGAGGTGGCGAGAATGAAACAGGCTGGTCGAACCAAGGCCATGTTAACCTGATTATGGACAATCTCCTGGCCGAGGGCAAGGCTCAACCCTTTATTATTGTAATGGACAATGGCACCTGGGATTTTAGTGGTCCCCGAAAAGAAGGTGCCCCCTGGCCGCCGGAGGGGTGGACCGATGGTTTTATGCAGCGGCTGTTGGAAGACATTATTCCCATGATTGACAGCAACTATCGCACTTTGGCCGATGCTGAGCACCGTGCTATGGCCGGTTTGTCAATGGGCGCTATGCAAACGAGGGTCATTACCCTGGCAAACTCTGAGGTGTTTTCGCAAGTGGGCATGTTCAGCGGCGGAAGCATCAGAGAAGACGACCTGGCAGCAAACCCTGACTTTAGGGACAACAACAAGTTGTATTTTGTGGGTTACGGCAGTCGCGAACTGGAGAGTGGTCGCTACAATATGGGCGGAGATCCTGAAAAAAATGTGGCGCGTTTGAAAGAGTTGGGATTAAACACCTACTTTTATGTGTCGCCCGACACCGATCACGAATGGCAGACTTGGCGACGCTCGTTTTATCGCTTTGCCCAACTTGTTTTTCAACCCTAAAAGAACTGAGTAATGACCAGATTGTTAGTTGTTTTGATTGCCGTCTTATCTTTAAGTGCCTGTGCTGAGCTTCCGCCTGAGCAGGTAAAAGTGCAACAAGGAATAGTTGAGGGAAGTATTGAAGGGGACTTGCGTGTGTTTAAAGGCATCCCCTTTGCTGCCCCTCCCGTTGGTGAACTGCGCTGGAAAGCGCCGCAGCCCGCTGAAAGTTGGGACGGCGTTAAGTCGACCAAGGAATATGCCCCGGCCCCCATGCAGGGCGGCAATCCCGCATCGGGAAAGAGTGAGGATTGTCTTTACCTCAACATATGGACCCCGGCCCAGTCTGCCGAAGAGCAACTGCCGGTAATGGTGTGGATTTATGGGGGAGGGTTCAGCTTTGGATCGACCTCTGACCCCGTACACAATGGCGAGCACCTGGCCCGTAAGGGAGTTGTGGTGGTCAGTGTGGCTTATCGGGTGGGACAGTTGGGCTTTTTGGCCCATCCCGAGTTGAGTGCCGAGAGTCCCAACGGCGTATCCGGTAACTACGGACTGCTCGACCAGATTGCTGGTCTGCAGTGGGTCAAGGACAACATCGCCGCCTTTGGTGGCGACCCCAACAAGGTGACCATCTTTGGCGAATCGGCCGGCGGCATTTCGGTAAGCATGCTTTGTGCTTCGCCGCTGGCTAAAGGCTTGTTCCAGGGCGCCATATCGCAAAGTGGCGGTTCTTTTGGTCCCACCCGCTCAGAAACCTTTCCCGGCGAAAACATGAAGACCTTGGAAATGGCCGAGCAGGATGGGATGGCTTATGTGGAAGCCAAGGGCTTGAGTTCCATAGCAGAAATGCGTGCCTTGCCTGCCGAGGACTTGATTCCGCAGGGATGGACCATGCCCGGCGGCTGGCCCATTGTAGATGGTTATGTGTTGCCCGGCGACCAGGTGGCATTGTACGAGCAAGGTGCTTACAACGATGTGCCTGTACTGATTGGCTATAATTCTGATGAAGGCCTGAGTTTTCCGGCTGGAAGAACCGCCGAGGAATATGTAAGTAATGTGCGCCATCGTTTTGGCGATCACGCCGATGCCCTGTTGGAAGCCTATCCCTTAACAGATGGAGAGGTGAAGCGTGCTGCTCGTAACCTGATGCGCGATGCGGCCTTTGGCTGGCATACCTGGAAGTGGGCCCAATTGCAATCGCAAACCGGAACGGGTGAAGTGTTTTATTACTACTTTGATCAGCACCCCGAGTATCCCGCCGATTCGCCCCAGGCCGACCACGGTACGCCCCACGGCGTGGATGTGCCTTTTGTGTTTATGCACATAAATCCCGAACATCCACACACTCAGCCTGGCGATCGGGTACTCTCAGAGATCATGGGTACCTACTGGACCAACTTTGCCAAGTACGGCCATCCCAACGGCGAGGGCTTGCCCGAGTGGCCCGCCTTCAGTGCCGGGAATCCTGCCGTGATGTACCTGGGGCCCGATGCCCGTCTGGGCGAGGTGCCCGATGAAGCTGCCTTACGTGTTTTGGATGCTTATTATGAGTCTCGCCTCAATCCCTAATAACTCTACAAAGCCTCTGTTCTTCAAAAAACAGAGGCTTTGTTTTTCTTCTGCTAATTGACGGAAAAGAGGTACCTTTGCAGTTGAAGCATCAAGTAAAGGAGCCATGAGCAATTACAATCCCAAAACCACTGCCGGACGCAGGGGCCTTATCATTAAACTGGTCGATGAACAAGGTCAGGTAAATGTGAACGAACTCAGCGAGCAGTTTGGGGTGAGCGAGGTGACCATTCGCAACGACTTGGCCCATCTGGAGCAGAAGAACCTGCTCATTAGGGCCCGGGGCGGCGCCATCAAAACAGAGAAAGCTTCGCTCGACCTGCGTTTTTTGGAGAAGAAGAGCAAGCACGTGCGCGAAAAAGAAGCCATTGGTCGTAAAGCCGCCCGCTACATCGACGATGGCGATACCATAGTGGTGGACAGCGGAACCACCACCCGCGAAATTGCCAATCACCTGAGTCGCTTCAACCGCCTCACCGTTATCACCAATGCCCTGAACATAGCCAGTTCGTTGGCCGATATGGACAACATCACCATCATAATGCCCGGAGGCATTATGCGGCACAACATCCTCACCCTGGTGGGCGCCATCGCCATCGACAACTTCAAGAAATTCTTTGGCGACAAGCTCTTCCTGGCTGCCGACGGCATCGATGTGAACCTGGGCCTTTCGTCGCCCGACCTCGAAGAAGCTGCCCTAAAGCGCACCATGATAAAAATGGCCCGCAAAGTGATTGTGGTGGCCGACTCCTCCAAGTTTGGCAAACGCCACCTGGCCGTCATCTGCAACATCAGTCAGATAGACGTGCTGATTACCGACCGTGGCATAACGCCCGACCACAAAGAAGCCCTCGAAAAAATGGGGGTAGAAGTGGTAGTAGTAGATTAACGTTACCTTATGATACAAGCGCAGTTTGATGCCCTGGGACAGGCCGGGATGGATTATTTTTTGAACGGGCAACGCAGCACCGACATAAAGGTGTGGAGCGATATAGCCGAAAACGACACCCTGCCGGTGCACTACCTGTTTCGGAGCTATTTGGAGATGCCCGGACTGGAGCAGAAAGCCCTTGCTTTATGCAAGGGCCGCGTGTTGGACATTGGTGCCGGTATGGGCAGTCACACCCTGTACCTGCAGGAGCAGGGACTGGACGTAAGCGCCCTGGAGCTTTCCCCTATGGCCTGCGAAGTGATGTCGCGCCGCGGCGTACAGCAGGTCATCAACGGCGACTTCTTTACCGTGCAAGCCCCGGAGACCTTCGACACCCTTTTGCTGATGATGAACGGCATTGGTCTGGTAGGCACCGTAAACGGTTTTGGACGCTTTTTTAAGCAGGTAAATAAAGTGCTGAAGCCGGGGGGACAAGTGCTGATGGACAGCTCGGACCTGCGCTACCTCTACATAGACGAAGACGGCAGCATGCTGGTGAACCTGAATGGCCGCTACTACGGCGAAGTAGAATACCGCATGAGCTATGGCGACTACAAAGGCAAACGCTTCAAGTGGCTGTTTATCGACGACGAGCTGATGGCCCGCTATGCCGAAAAGCACGGTTTCCGCTTCGAGAAAATTGCCGACGGTCCCCATTTCGACTACCTGGCCCGCCTGGTGAAACTCTAGTTGAACCATTGCGCACCCTGTTTGTTTCCTTTATCAATAATTCGACCACTTACGGCAACTATTTGACCCTGTTTTGCGTACAAATTGCTAATATTACA
>DUOK01000043.1 GCA_012838865.1 Bacteroidales bacterium
AATTATACCCCCGAAGAACGGGCCGATGATTTGTTGCAGAAGCTGACCCTGGAAGAGAAGGTCCAGTTGATGGTGGACCAGAATGCGCCCATTGAGCGCCTGGGCATTCCCGAATACAATTGGTGGAACGAGGCCCTGCACGGGGTGGCCCGTGCAGGACGTGCCACCGTATTTCCTCAGCCTGTGGGTATGGCCGCTTCCTTTGATCGCGACCTGGTTTTGGATGTGTTTTCTGTAGCTTCTGATGAGGCCCGGGCGAAACACCACTATTTTAAGTCCAGAGGAGAAAGGGGGCGCTATCAGGGACTGACCATGTGGACCCCCACCATCAATGTGTTTCGTGACCCGCGTTGGGGCCGGGGAATGGAAGCCTATGGCGAGGATCCCTATATGAACGGGGTGCTGGGTGCTGCAGTGGTGAATGGTCTGCAAGGCGTGCGGGGTGAGGGTTACGACAAGCTTCACGCCTGTGCCAAACATTTTGCCGTGCACAGCGGTCCCGAATGGAACCGCCACTCCTTTGACGCTCGCGATATTGCACCACGCGATTTGCACGAAACGTATTTGCCTGCTTTTAAGAAGTTGGTGATGGATGCCGATGTGCGTATGGTCATGTGTGCCTATAACCGCTTTGAAGGAGAACCCTGTTGTGGCAGCGATCGCTTAATGATTGATCTGCTGCGCAACGAGTGGGGCTTCGACGGGGTGATGGTCTCCGATTGTTGGGGCATAAATGATTTTTACAATCCGGAAGCCCACGGCACCCATCCCGATGCAGAAACCGCCTCGGCCGATGCTGTGCTCAGTGGCACCGACCTGAACTGTGGCAGCAGTTATCCTTCTCTTGTTGAGGCAGTAGCCAAGGGACTGATTAGCGAAGAACAGTTGGACGTATCGGTACGCCGTCTGCTCATCGCCCGTTTTCAGTTGGGCGAATTGGACCCGGACGAGAAGGTGGAGTGGTCAAAGATTGCGCACGATGTAGTGGCTTCTGAAGCGCACCATCAACAGGCCCTGGAAGCCGCCCGCAAGTCCATCACCTTGTTGCAGAATGTGGATCATGCTCTTCCGCTGAAA
Source organism: Bacteroidales bacterium (assembly GCA_012838865.1). Taxonomy (GTDB): domain Bacteria; phylum Bacteroidota; class Bacteroidia; order Bacteroidales; family Marinilabiliaceae; genus Geofilum. The sequence continues at coordinate 1,078 of DUOK01000043.1, forward strand.
AAGGAAGGATTAAAGATTGCCGTTATGGGTCCCAATGCCAACGATTCCTTGATGCAGTGGGGCAATTACAACGGAACTCCGGCTGCTACCAGCACTCTTTTACAAGGCATTGAAAGCGCTGTAGGATCCAACGCTAAGGTTGTTTATGAGAAGGGTACCGAATGGGTGGGCAATCGAATTTTTAAGAGTGCTTTTAATCAGTGCGTAAGCGAAGGACAGCAAGGCTTTAAAGCCGAGTACTGGAACAATCCCAATCGCGAAGGCAGCGCCGATGTGGTAACCCTCGAGCAAAACCCTTTTCACTTTTGCACCGCCGGAGCCACAGTCTTTGCACCCGGTGTTGAACTTACCGGATTTTCGGCGCGCTACACCAGTACCTTTGAGGCCAGCCAGAGTGGGGAAGTCTATTTTCACTTTTACATTAACGGGGCCACCGAATTAAAAATAGACGGGAAATCTGTTTTTGAATACCTTTCGAAGCACGGCGGTCGCAAACGTGAATACAAGATGAATGCAGAGGCCGGGAAGTCCTACAACATAGAGTTGAATTTTGCCCATCACATGTCCGAAGCCGAATTGGATTTTAACATCGGTTATCGCAGCGAGGTGGACATTCCGGCTTCGGTAGCTAAAGTGAAGGATGCAGATGTAGTGGTGTTTGCTTCGGGCATTTCGCCCTTTTTAGAGGGCGAAGAAATGGGGGTGAATTTGCCCGGCTTCAAGGGGGGTGACCGTACAGATATTGCGCTCCCTCAGGTACAGAAAGACATCCTGCGTGCCTTGCACCAGGCAGGTAAAAAAATTATTCTCGTGAACTTTTCCGGTTCGGCCATCGGTCTGGAAGAAGAAGCCGATTACGTCTCCGCCATTATCCAGGCCTGGTACCCCGGTCAGGCCGGGGGCACCGCCCTGGCCGAAGTGCTGTTTGGTGATTACAATCCCGCTGGTCGCCTCCCCGTAACCTTCTATAAAAATATTGGGCAGTTGCCCGATTTTGAAGATTACAGCATGAAGGGACGCACCTACCGTTATTTTGAAGGCGAAGCACAATTTCCCTTTGGTTACGGACTCAGCTATACCACTTTTAGTTACGACAGGCCCCAATTAAGCAGCACAGAAGTGGCAGCAGATGGCTCAGCTACCCTCAGCGTTAAGGTGAGCAACACCGGCAATTACGATGGCGAGGAGGTGGTTCAACTTTATCTGCAAAAACCCGACGATGCCGACGGTCCCACCAAAGCCCTGCGCGGTTTTGAGCGCGTGTTTGTGCCAAAGGGTGAAACCGTGGAGCTGCGCTTTGCCTTAAGTGCGGAGGTGCTGGAGTGGTGGAATCCTGAAATAGAGCGCATGACCCCCTTGGCTGGCGACTATCGTTTGCTGGTCGGCAGCTCCTCACGCAATGAGGACTTGCAAACTGTTGATTTTAAGGTTTTAGTTGACTGACCAGGCAGCCCTAAGTAAGAGAAAAGTGCGCGGAGACCGGTAAGGGACCCTTAGGTTTTTGGTGACGGTGACGTATTTTAAACGAAATGACCCGGCTCAGCTGAGCTGAAAACCTTTGCGGTAGCCTGCAGGAGGGATGCCTGTAAGCTGACGGAAAATGCGTGAAAAGTGAAAGCGGTCGGCAAAACCGCAGCGGGCAGCAATCTGGTCGATCGACAGATTGGAGTGGTGGAGCAGAATGCAGGCTTCCTCAATGCGCTTTTTCTTTACGTAGCGCTGTGGCGATATGCCCGTTTCCCCACCAAACAGGCGGGTAAAGGCATTGGTCGCCATACCCGCCACCAGGGCCAACTCCAAATTGTTCAAATTGCCGCTCAGGTGCTTCTCTATATGTGCCAGCACCTTAAGTACCCGCATATCCTTGCTGATCAGGTCCCATTTGGCCTTCGGAATTTCGGCCAGCAGTCCCGCAATCAGGGCTTGCAAATCCAGCGAAGTTTGCATACTGAAGCGACGGTGGTCGTGCTGTAAATGAGCAATGAGGGTATTTATCTTGTCCAGCCAAAGAGAGTTTGTTTCAGATACAAATATACCGGGAGGAATATTGTCATAGGGCATGCCCAGGTTGAAATGAATGAAAAGATGAGGTACAGCCCCTTCAGCCATCATTTTGCTTTCGGTGGTGACATTGTCAATGCGTGCTCCTTCCAATTCAAAATCTCTATCCCTGCTTAGATCCCCACTTAAGCTGCTTTGAAAGGAGGTGTTGGGCGCAATCAGCACAATAGCATTGGGATTTAAAGGGTAGCTTTTCCCCTGATGGTGAATCTCAGCTCCTACTGTTTTATTGTAATAAATGCGCCAGTAGGGATAAGCCAACTCTCTGAACTCCCATTTTTTGAGCCACCAGTAACGGCAGCAGAGTACTTGCAGATTGTAGCGGGGGAAAAGCTGGAGTACGTCTGAAGGATCGCCGGCATCAGGCTTTTTATAAAAGGATGTTGACATGCTGGGTGTTTAAAACAGATACAAAAATAATTGATTCAATCATTTTTTTCGACGCATTAATCCCTCAGTTTTGTAAAAAAGATAAAAATTCATTAAATATTGAGTTATGGCTAACAGATTAATTGGAAGCTTGCCCAAGGTGGGTATCCGTCCTGTAATAGACGGACGTGAGCGTGGCGTGCGGGAATCTCTTGAGACCCAGGTGATGGATTTGGCGAAGGCTGCTGCAGAACTAATTGAAAAGAACCTGCGATTTGCCAATGGAGATCCGGTAGAATGTGTTATAGCCGACACTACCATAGGTGGTGTAGCCGAGGCGGCTATGTGCTCTGAAAAGTTCCGAAAAGAAGGGGTCGGGGTTTCGCTGACCGTTACATCCTGCTGGTGTTATGGAACCGAGGTGATGGACAGTGACCCGCTCATCCCTAAAGCCATTTGGGGTTTTAATGGTACAGAGCGCCCCGGGGCTGTATATCTCGCAGCTGCACTGGCAGGTTACACCCAGAGGGGACTCCCGGCCTTTGGAATTTACGGTCGCGATGTTCAGGATGTGGGCGACTTAAATATTCCGGGTGAGGTACAGGAGAAAATATTGCGCTTTGTTAAGGCTGGTCTGGCCGTGGCCGAAATGCGCGGGAAATCCTATCTCTCCATTGGCTACAGCTCCATGGGTATTGCCGGTTCCATGGTTAATCCCGAGTTTTTTCATGAGTACCTGGGCATGCGCACTGAGTTTGTTGACTCTACGGAGGTGTTTCGTCGTATAGAGGAAGGTATTTATGATGAGAAGGAGTTCGAGAAGGCCATGGCGTGGACGCGGAAGAACTGTAAGGAAGGCAAAGATTACAATAAACCGCAGAACCAAAAGGACGACGAGCGGAAGAACTACGAATGGGAAACGGTCGTTAAAATGACCCTCATCATCAGAGATATGATGATTGGCAATTCAGTTTTGGTAGATAAGGGCTATCGCGAAGAGGGATTGGGACGCAATGCCTTGATTTCCGGGTTTCAGGGACAGCGACAGTGGACCGATCACCTGCCTAATGGCGACTTTGCTGAAGCCATATTGAACTCGTCTTTTGACTGGAACGGTATTCGCCAGGCTTTTATTGTCGCTACCGAAAACGACTGCCTGAATGCTGTTTCCATGCTTTTTGGACATTTGCTGTCGAATACTGCTCAACTTTTCTCCGACGTCCGCACTTATTGGAGCCCCGATGCAGTAAAGCGCGTGACCGGAAAGGTTTTAGAGGGTAAAGCCGCCAAGGGCATCATTCACCTTATAAACTCTGGTTCAACCACGCTGGATGCCACCGCACAGCAAAAGGATGCAGAAGGTAATCCTGTCATGAAGCCCTTTTGGGACATCAGCGAAGCCGAAATGGATGCTTGTCTTGCTGCTACGCTTTGGCCGCAGGCCGACCGGGAATACTTCAGAGGAGGAGGCTATTCTTCCTTGTTTAAAACTTCGGGAGAAATGCCCGTTACCATGTGCCGTTTGAATCTGGTGGCTGGTCAGGGCCCCGTTTTGCAAATTGCAGAAGGATGGACGGTTAATTTGGACGAGGAAATTCATGAGGTGCTCAGCGAGCGCACCAATCCCACCTGGCCCAGCACCTGGTTTGTTCCCCGTCTGACTGGTCAGGGACCCTTTGAGGACGTTTATAAAGTAATGGCCAATTGGGGCGCCAATCACGGTGCCATCAGTTACGGGCACATCGGAGCGGATTTAATCACCCTTGCCGCCATGTTGCGTATCCCCGTATCTATGCACAACGTTGAAAGCACTAAAGTCTTTCGACCCAGTGCCTGGGCCTCCTTCGGCACCGATGCAGAGGGGTCTGATTACCGGGCTTGTTCGAACTACGGTCCCCTGTATCGCTTTAAATAGTCGCTCAAATGAGAAGTAGCACAGCGGGTCTTGCCCTGGTTTTTGATTGTGGTGCCACCAATCTGCGGGTGATGGCGATGGATGCTGGTGGAAATGTGGTGGCTGCAAAAGCCTTTCCCAACAGCACCACAGAGGACCCATTTTGGAAGGGTGGACGCATATGGGACCTGGAGCAATTGTGGCAGAAATTCTGTGCTGCTTCTAAGGAGGTCATGGCTCAGATAAAGGGGCAGCCAATTGTAGGACTAAGCGTAACGACTTTTGGCGTAGATGGTACCTTTGTCAATGAGCAGGGGCAGGCGCTTTATCCGGTGATATCCTGGCAATGTCCCCGTTTGTCGGCCTATATGGAAGGGATTCACCGATACATGCCGGTGTCTGAGCTCTATCGCATCAGTGGCGTTTACCCGCATGCATTTAACACCATTGCCAAAATGGCCTGGTTTAAGGAAGAGCGACCCGATGTGTTGGCGAAAGCCCATCGCTTTTTGTTTTTGCCTTCCCTTTTCCTGCATAAGTTGGGCGGTGCGCCCGTAAACGATACCACCATGCTGGGCACCTCTATGATGGGTGACCTGCGGCACAGACAACCCTCCGAGGCCATCTTTAAAGCCATGGGGCTTCCTGTGGCGCTCTTTGGGGAGGTCGCCGAGCCGGGCGCCCGCATCGGTGCAGTGTGTCCACAAGCCACCCGGGCTTGTGGTATCCCAGAGGGAACCGCCCTGTACCTGAGTGGACACGATACCCAGTTTGCCCTTTGGGGCTCCGGGGCGGAGCCGGGACAGCCCGTGCTGAGCTCCGGCACCTGGGAGATCCTGATGGTCCGCAGCAAAAGCTTCTCCGCAGGAGAACAGGATCTGGCCAGTGGCTTAACAACTGAGGCCGATGCCTTGCCGGGCCTCTATAATATTGGGCAGAACTGGTTGGGTTCCGGCGTGTTGGAATGGTTTTCAAGGCACTTTTATCCCGGTATGCAGGGTGATGCCTTGTATCAGAAAATGATGGAAGAGGCTGCAGCTGTTGCTCCCGGGAGTAAGGGACTACTGGTCGATCCGTCCTTCTACAACGAACTGTCGCAGGGGGGTGGACAAATCAAAGGTTTGCGCATACAAACCAGCAGAGGAGAAATTTATCGGGCCTTATTGGAGGGACTGTCTTATCGCTTACGGGAAGGTCTGGAGCAGATGCAGCAGGCCGGTGGTTTTCACCCCGATCGGATCATTGTTGTGGGCGGCGGCAGTAAAAACGAACTCTGGAATCAGATCAGAGCAGCTGTTTGCGGTCTGCCCATGCAGTTTATCGGACAAACAGAGACCACCGTTTTGGGGGCAGCAATCTTTGTTTTTTCCGGTGCAGGAATCTTCAGACAGCCTGAGGAAGCCCGAGCACAAATCAATTACAGTGCCCGTTTTGTAGAGCCGGATAAATCCCTGGCAGCCCTTTATGAAGAGCGATATCGGGCTTACCTTGCGTTGAAATCAACTCCACATTAAATCGATTAATATGCTGAAAGGAATTTCTCCACTGCTGAGTCCCGATTTACTGAAATTGCTTGCTGAAATGGGGCATGGCGACGAACTGGTGCTGGCCGATGCACATTTTCCGGCTTACAGTCTTCACGCCAGGGTATTGCGGGCCGATGGCCTTAAGATTGGCGATTTGTTGGCGGCCATAATGCCCCTGATAGAGCTGGACCAGTATGTAGAGCAAGCTCTGGTTATGATGCATGCCGTAGCGGGAGATTTATGTGATCCGGCTGAGACAAGCACACATTTAAAAGAAAGCGTATATGGCACGAGTTAAACTGGTAGAACGAAAAGTGTTGGTTCACTTTGTAGTGGTCACCTCCTTGTTTGCTCTGTGGGGTTTTGCCAACGATATTACCAACCCTATGGTGGCTGCATTTTCTACCGTAATGGAAATTTCCAACGTACGGGCTTCCCTTATCCAGTTTGCTTTTTATGGCGGCTACGCCACTATGGCCATACCCGCCAGCTCTTGCTCGTGTTTGCTCTTGCCGCCGCCTCTTGTATTGTGGGGGGCGCATTAATGCCGCCTTGTCAGGGTGCCATCATTGATTTGGGGCAGATTGGAAACTTCCCCTCAGTGAAAGCTTCCTTTGTACTGCCCCTTATCTGTTTTCTGGTCATTGCCCGCTTTGCTGCCTATTGCCGCCTTACTCGCAGTTGAACCAGAGTTTCAGCGTGACTTCCTGGCCCGAATAATCGGTGCCCGTCAGCGTTTTGGTGGTAGAGCCCGTAACATTGCCCTGACTGTCGAGACTCGAGTCGCTAATGGTATGCTCCAGCCTCTTTAGTATGGCCTGGGTGTGGGCCGTGCTGTTGGTCTCAAAAATGTGAGCTTTTTCGGCCACCCCGGAGATGACGTCGGTGCTGAAGTTGAACACATCTTCTGCCACCAGGTGGTGCAGCTCCTCGGTGCGGCGGTAGGTGTGGTAGTTGTGCGCAACATCGTTCAGGTCGTAGTAGGCGCCACGGGCAAAGGTCGTTTCCGTGCTTTGCATAATTTCCATTTTACCTGTAACGAGGTTGTAGAAAATGCTCTGCCGCTTCTTCCATTCGTTGATGGTGTTGGGTAAACCCGGACCGTTGCTGATGTTGATGCGTTCGGTAAAGGAGGTCTCGATGGCCACCGTTGAATCGTTGACCATGCGCTTACTGCGGTGGTAGTCGTTCAGCTCCCAGCTGTAATTCAAGGTGAGCATGCGCCATATGTCCATTCGTCCCGTTACAATAAAAGTCCCCGTACTGCCATCGTCGTAGCTGTGAATGTGCTGGTCGCTGACGTTGGCGTAGAGCAAGGCATCGATATTGATGACCGGCGTGGCGGTCAATTTTATGTCCGCCGAAAAGTTGGCCGACAGGGCCACCACATCGGGGCACTTTTGGTTGACAAAGAGCAGGAGGGCCATGTGCTGAAAGTTTTTTTCGGCTTCCTCTGTGCGGGCATCCAGTATAACGGCGTAGTTGGTAGAG
>DUOK01000044.1 GCA_012838865.1 Bacteroidales bacterium
GTAGGCTAAATTTTTCCGGTGCCTGTCCCCACCAGTGTTTTCAGCATGGTTTTTCGTGTGCGCATATCGATGTTTTTTATGGCAATGCCCAGGGCCTTGCGGCTGCCGACAAAAAGAGCCATTTTTTTGGCGCGGGTGAGGCCGGTGTAAATCAGGTTTTGAAACAGCATGTTGAAGTGCTGCATCACCACCGGTAGGATTACGGCATCGAACTCACTGCCCTGCGATTTATGAATGGTTATGGCGTAGGCCAGATCCAGATCCAGCAAATCTTCCTTTCGGTACTGTACGCGACGGGTATCGGTCGCGGAGGGAAAACTCACTTCGAGGGTCATGGACTGGTTGTCGATGGCCGAAATGCGACCGATGTCTCCATTAAACACCTCCAGGTCGTAATTGTTTCGCCGTTGAATTACCCGGTCGTCCTTTCGGAACAGCCGGTCGCCCACCTGCACCTCGGGTTGGTCAATGCGGGCGGGATTGGCGGCTTGTTGCAGCAACAGATTCAGGTTGCGTGTGCCCATGCTGCCTACGGTCATTGGGGTCAGCACCTGGACTTCGGTGCCGGTTCCCATTTTTTCTTTCAGGGTTTTTACGTAGAGGTGCACCACCATTTCGGCAGCGGTAAGGCCGTAATGGAGACTCGACCACGGATGGATGCCTTGTACCAGGTTGCGCAGGGCCTCGGCATCGCTTTTTGATTTCAGGAGGGCCGACAGGTCGGCCTGAATAAAGTGCCGGGGAATGTTGAAGACATAGGAGCGGGCGCCCGTTTTGCGCAGTTCTTCAATTTCGGCCTCGCTGGTGTCGGCAATGTAGATGTCGTCTTCCTGCACCACCGACTTGTATTGTTCACTTGTGCCTTCCGGGCCTTGTTCCCTGACAAAAGCCTGGCCCTGACTGTCGATGACGTAGCGCATGGCCCCACGTATTTTTTGGATGAAGAGCGACTGCTCTTTGGTGGCCTCCTCGGAGTCGATGAAAAGGCAATCGACCTTTTTCTCCCAGATGTCGGGCACATGCAGGGGCGATTCGATGGGTGGGATGCGCCGTTGAATCATTTGGTGGGCAAATTTTATGATGTGACTCTCACTGGCCTGACGGAACACCTTCCGCAGGTGGTAGCAGGGCACCTGACCCCCTTCGATCAGGTCCTTAAGCACGTTGCCGGGTCCCACCGACGGCAGCTGGTTGGGGTCGCCAATGAACAGCACCTGGGCCGTGGGGGGAATGGCCTGCAGCAGGGAGGCCGCAATGGAAATATCCAGCATGGAACACTCGTCGATGATCACGAAGTCGGTCGCCAAAGGCTCCTCTCTGTTTTTCTTGAATTGTCCGCTGTGGGGCTGCCACACCAGCAGGCGGTGAATGGTCTGGGCCTCGCGACCAATGACTTCGCCCATGCGCTGGGCCGCTCTGCCTGTAGGCGCCGCCAGCGTAATGCGCTTTTTCATAGCCTGCAAGAGACGCACCAGCGCCCTCGTCGTCGTCGTCTTCCCACATCCCGGTCCCCCCGTCAATATCGAAAACGACTGCCCACAAATGCCCGCCACCGCTGCAAACTGTTCTTCACTCAGGGGGTGAGTTTGCTGTTGGTTAAAGCGCTGCAGCCAGTCGTGTACCCGCTGCTGGTCCACATTCACCTTGCGCTGCAAAAAGGCAGAGATGCAGGCCGCCGTTTCCTGCTCATCGTAATACAGCGATTTGGAATAATAACATTTCACCGGCTCCGTAGTATCCGCCTCCCTGCGCCAGCGCACCTTTAAATCCTGCTCCCGCTCCATCAGCGCCACCAGTCCCACCAATCGCCCGCCATGCTCCTCCTTAAGTAAAGCCTCCACCTCCGTTAAGATGTTTTCCAGCTCGAGGTAGCAATGTCCCTGTTCCCGCGCAGCCGACAGCACGTGGGCCACGGCCGCACGCAAGCGTTGCTCGCTGTCTTTTTCCATGCCCATGCTCAGCGCAATTTTATCGGCCGAGAAAAAGCCAATGCCGTAGATGTCCTTGGCCAACTGATAGGGGTTGTTTTTGACTATGGCAATGGCGTCATTGCCATAGGTCTTGAAGATTTTCACCGCAAAGAGGGTACTTACCCCATACTCCTGCAAAAACAACATCACATTTCTGATCTCCCGGTGCTCGGTCCACGAAGCCTCAATCTGCTCGAGCTTGGTCTGGGCAATCCCGCTCACCTCCTTCAAACGCTCCATGTTGTTTTCGAACACCTCAAGGGTATCCTTTCCGAAATGTTTGACTATGCGCCGTGCAATTTTGGGTCCCACCCCGTAAATGAGTCCCGACCCCAGATACTTCTCCAGCGCCGATGCGCTGGCCGGTTTGCGTTCGGTGGTGATGCTTGATTTGAATTGTTCGCCGTATTTGGGATGCTGCACCCATTCGCCCTCAAATTCCATGGTGGCTCCCGCAAAAACATTGGCCTGGTGTACCGTTACGGTTTTCAGCTCGTAGGGCTTGTCGAGGGGACTCACCCTGAGTACCGACCAGCCGTTTTCGCTGTTGTGATAGGTGACCCTTTGTACAATGCCCGTGAGTTTTTCCATCCCTAAGGTTTTTTGCGCTTATGAAAATGCTTTTTGTTGCGCAACACATGCTGTCGCTCCGGTAAAATTAGTAAAAAATAACCGTTCCAAAAGACAAGCGCCTTCAGCTGTTTAACCGGTCGGGAGCGGGCATGAGGCAAGGGTCCGAAGCCCGGCAGCGTTTCCCGAACCGGCACTTGTATAAAGTGATGTGAAAGACAGGGGACAGCCTGTTGTATGTTAGAGAAAATTGTGCTACTTTTGCGGCGCTATTTACATTTTTATAATTAAAAACTAGTTTCTATGTTGAACAGTTATGAAACCGTTTTCATTTTAACTCCCGTTTTGTCTGATGTTCAGATGAAGGAGACGGTAGAAAAGTTCAGGAACATGATCCTGGAGAGTGGAGGCGAGATCGTTAATGACGAGAATTGGGGCCTTCGCAAACTGGCTTATCCGATTCAGAAAAAGTCAACCGGTTTTTACAACCTGTTGGAGTTCAAAGCTGAGCCTTCGTTTATTGAGAAGCTGGAAGTAATGTATCGTCGCGACGAGCGCGTGATTCGCTTCCTGACCTTCAAATTGGACAAATACGCGCTTCAGTACAGTGAGAAAAGAAGAACCAACAAAAAAGAAAAAAAGGAGAACTAAGCCATGGCACAGAATCAAAGCGAAATCAGATATCTTACTCCTCCGTCGGTAGAGATTAAAAAGAAAAAGTACTGCCGCTTCAAGAAAAACAAAATCAAGTACGTGGATTACAAAGATCCTGAGTTCTTGAAGAAGTTTTTGAACGAGCAGGGAAAAATTTTGCCCCGTCGACTGACCGGTACCTCTTTGAAGTACCAGCGTAAAGTGGCCCAGGCAATTAAAAGAGCCCGTCATTTGGCCTTGTTGCCTTATGTAACCGATTTGATGAAATAAATAAGGAGGGATTAGACCATGATGGAAATTATCTTGAAAGAAGATGTGGCTAAATTGGGCCACAAAGACGATATCGTTAAGGTGAAGCCCGGTTATGGCAGAAACTACCTGATTCCCCAAGGAATGGCAGTTTTAGCCACGGCCTCCGCCCGTAAAGTGCATGCTGAAAACCAAAAGCAGCGTGCCCACAAGGAAGAGAAACTGCGTCAGGAAGCTGCTGCAGTGGCGACTCAATTGGAAGGCAAGAAGCTGACCATTGGTGCTAAGGCCAGCTCAACCGGTAAAATCTTTGGTTCGGTGAACAACATTCAGATTGCCGAAGCACTGGAAAAAGACGGTTTCATAATTGAGCGCAAGAACATCGTTATTAAAGATACAGTTAAAGAACTGGGCAGCTATACCGCTACCGTTAAACTGCACCGCGATGTAAAAGTAAGCATCGACTTTGAGGTTGTAGCTGAATAAAGAAGTTTATAACATACTACGTTTTTCAAACAAACAGAAGAGAGCGCCCCGATGGGGGCGCTTTTTTTTTGGGGCCTAGGTTGGGGGGGCCGCGGCCCCGGGGCACCCGTGCCCCGGGCTTGATGTAGAGGATGTGTAGGACCAGACAGATCGAGGCAGAGCCTCGAGGGGACTTGCCCAGGACTTCAGTCCTGGGTGGCCTTGTGCGTCAGTCTAGCGGCTGGCGATGACTTCGATTTCGATGAGGGCGGAGAGGGGGAGGGCCTGTACGGCGAAGGCGGCACGGGCCGGAGGGTTTTCGGGAAAGAAGGTGGCATAAACCTCGTTCATGGCCTTGAAGTTATCCATGGTCGACAAAAGGCAGGTGGTTTTTACGATGTTGGCGTAGGTGTAGCCGGCGGCCTCGAGAATGGCGCCAATGTTTTTCATAACCTGCCGGGTTTGCTCGGTGATGCCGCCCGCTACGAGTTGACCGGTGGCGGGGTCAAGGGGCACCTGCCCCGAAATGTAGAGAAAACCGTTGGCTTCGATGGCCTGACTGTAGGGGCCGATGGCTGCGGGAGCAGCTGCAGTACTGATGACTTTACGCATGGTGCTTTTGTTTTAAATTAAAACCAGCCCGGATTGTCGCGGGGGTGACTTCTTTTCTCGTATTTGAGGTCGCGCAAGAGGCTGCTGTTGATGGCAATGGAGAAGAAGAAGGACTTGTACTGACCAAAGGGCGAAATGTTGAAACTCATGTTCCAGCAGTGCAGGTTGCGATTCACCCGCAGGTTGGTATGGGCAATTTCTCCGCGCTCAAGGTTGTAGCCGGTGCTCATATTCAAATCCCACTTTTGCGTAAGCGAAATGCGTCCCGAAAGGCCTATGTCGGCCGTTACCTTATGGCCATAAGCCATACGGTCTTCGTTGAACTTGGTCTGGTCGGGCACCAGACGCATATTGTAGTTGAGGGAGATGTTCCAGGGAATGTCAAATTTGACGTAGCCGTCGTCGCCTTCTTCAATCTCGCGCAGGGGCTCCTGGTTCATCGGGTCCCTGTCGTCCATGACATCGTTCATCGGATCCAGAAAAGGATTGTCTTCCTCTTCATCCACCGGGGGTACTTCCTCTTCCGCCTCTTCTTCACCCTTCTTCTTTTTGAAAGTCTCCGAACCAAAGCTGTAGCCAAAACTCAGGTTGGCATTATCCAGTCGGGCCAGGCGCTTGTTCTCAGCCAGTTCAAAGCGGTCGACCCGACGAACGGTTCTTGTGCCGGCCGCATTGTAGGAAGTATCGAGGGCGTAAGGGTCAAAGCGGGCACCGAAGCTGATGTTGGTCCCCAATACTTTGGTCCGCCCACTCATGCTGATGGGACTCAGTTTGAATTCGTCGGCCAAAAAGTTGTAGGAGGAGCTGAAATTGAGGGATTCCAGGATGGGGATTTTTCTGAAGCCGGTGGAGTCGCGGTCGCTCCTCACCTTCATCTCCACCTGGTTACCCAGACTAAA
>DUOK01000045.1 GCA_012838865.1 Bacteroidales bacterium
ACTTATTTCACATGCAGCCGGACCACATCAGAAAATCCGCTTTCCGATTGATAGCGCAAAAGATAAACGCCGGGCGACAATGCGGGAAGGGTCGGGTTTTGAAGGCCGGCTCCCTCCAGTTGTTGCCTAAAAATCAGTCGACCGCTGAGATCAATAAGCTGAAGACAACCTCCTTCCTGCCCCTCCGGCACCTTCAAAGTCAGGCGCTCGCTCTCCAGGCGTATGGGATTGGGCCACAACTGCAATCCACCAGACGCCAGGGAGGTCTCCTGCCTACTGGTGGGCTTAAGTATGCGAAAAGTACTGTAATACGACCAATCCAGGTAACCCTCAGCCGTCCGTGCTCTTACCCGCCAACTGATTTCATCTGCCGGGGAAAGATTTACAATATTCTGGCTTAGACCTTGCAAACCACTCATTACCTGATAAGCTGTTCCTACCCGGTATTCCAACTCGTAGTCCAGGATTCCGGCAGGCGCTTCCTCCTCCCAGACCCATCGCAACTCCACAGCGCTAACATCCGTGCCAAACTCCGTACCATCCACAGGATACTCCGCAACAGGAGCAATCAATTGCGCATCAAACCCACCTTCAAAGGGGCCCATATCGGGTCGTGTCCCCTGAACACGATCAGCTCCCAGGTAATCGACGAGACCAACACCCTGAGGCCAGGCACCCAAAGTTCCCTTTTCCAGGGCAGGAGAAGCAAAATCCAAACGATAATCCCCCTCTGCAACATTTAAAAACAAGGGATCGGCTTGCAAATTGCCAACTCCGGTGTAGCCGTTTTCCACCAAACTGTAAGTCACTTCAGCGCCGCGAAAAGAAGGATCTGCAATCCCCGCAGTATTTTTCCAGGCAATGGAATTATAAACCTTGCTGTAGATGCCGTGCAAAGCTCCACCGTAAGAGGAGGCCTGATTCTGATGCCACAAACAGTGGTAAAAGGTCATGACTCCGGCAGCGGACACTGCGCCTCCACTGCCGCCTGCCTGATTGTATGTAAACAGCGTGTTGACAAAGACCGGTTCTGAATGAGTATCGCCCCAAACTGCGCCACCCGACGCGGAGCTGCTATTTCGTCTAAACCAAACATTAATTACACGAGGTGAGGCGTGGGTCAACACCAAACCACCACCACCTGCGTTGTCCGAGTTGGCTGCTTCGATAATTAAACCGTCCAGCCACAAGTCCCTAACCGGGGACTCCGCACTTCCGTTAACACGCACAAGCTGTCTTACGTTATCTGCTACAGCATTTTGATCGCCAATTTCTCCACTGAGTACAGTAGGATAATTGTACCAGTCTCTTTGCCCGAGTTCACTTTCATTCCCAAGGAAGCCTCCGTATAGCTTAATGCCGTCGATCAGGTTAAAGGACGCATCACGAGTGGCCCCGGGAAGGTAAGTCCCTGCCGCCAGCCAAAGCTCGTCACTTTCGATGGCCATAGCCAAGGCTTCCTGCAAAGAGACCGCATCGGACCATGAAGTTCCGCCTCCCTGTCCTTCCGGCTTAACATACAAAGGATGGCCACGGCGCACTCTAAAGGCAGCGGGGGCCGACCAGCGGCGACTGCCGTCGCTGTGGCGACTGTACAAGCGCCAATTTACCCGGTCGAGAGGCTGAACTGCATCCAGCAAAGTTTGCAAGCCGCCCAAGCCCTCCAGCTCAATTTCATCTCCATCGTTTACGCGATAAACCAGCACATAATCCACGACATCGGATGGGACTGCATCGTGCCAACGCCATTCCACAGCCACATTCCCTTCACCCGGCTCTTGCGTCTTTCCGTTGGCCGGATTAAAGGCATAAACCGTATTGCTGCCTCCCTCAAAGGGCCCAATATCCGTTTGACTTCCCAGGACTCTGCTTCTTCCGCGGAAATCGGTACTCAGCCAGGCGGGGACCGCCAAACCTTTATCAATGGCAGGGGAGGCATAGTTCAGTCGAAAATCGCCAAACTCCCCATCCAAAAACAAGGGGTCGTCGTTCAGCAACTCACTGCCGCTTACCTCATCGGCCATACAACTGAAGACCTGAGCATTGTAATAATGATGATTTCTCTCAGAAGTAATATTGTTGAGCGAAGATTGGCTGTAAGCAAAAGAACAATTATTTATGGTCAACTTATTGGTTACATAGGCAAAAACAGCCCCACCCCAATTCGCTGCGCTGTTGCCATAAAAAACACTGTTCCATACTTCAAAGGCGGCATCGGAATAAAGTGCACCACCATTTATGGTCGCATGGTTATCCATAAATATTAAGTTCCCAGCCAATGGCTGCGAATTACCCAAAACGGCCATCCCGGCACCGTACTTTCCGTTATTATCCCTAAAAATGATATTTACTACGATGGGAGAGGCATGCTCCAGATAGAGGCCCCCACCAAAGTCATAGGTATTCCCACCCAAACGGGAATTTCCCCCCTCAATGACCAAGCCATCAAGGCGCGTTTGACCTCCCACCGGGCTGCTAAAGCTGCCTGCAATGCGTACCACATTATAAGCATTGTCAACAATGCTTTCCGGGTCGCCCAACTCACCGCTAAGTACAGTGCTGTTTTGCAAAACATTGCGTTGAGTCAAAAGCGTTTCTGTTCCGGCAAAACCACCATAGAGGGAAACACCATCGGGAATCTCAAAAGCGATTTCACGATTCCCGCCTGCATCTGTAACATAACTACCCTTCATCAACCAAAGCTGGTCGCCATACTTCGCATCCTGTAAGGCCCCATGCAAGGAGCTGGCTGCTGCCCACGAACTGCCGTCTCCACTTCCGTCTGATTTAACGTAAACGGGGCGTCCACGGGTAATATAAAAAACAAAGACCTCGGAATACATTTGCCCGTTGTCATCCATTTGCGCAACCACCCGCCATTCTACCTTATCAAAGGCATTTAAGCCCTCAATGGTATAGGAACTTTCGGTATCGGCTACTACTGCGCCACTCCAGGTGGCCACACCGTTCAGCCGATACTCTACCCTAAAAGAATTTAAGCCGGCAGGTCCATCCTGGGGCCACTCCCACACTACCTTAACAGAAGACGTTCCAGCATCAAACAATTGTTTGTTGGCGGGACTGATTAAAGTAGGCAGCACTTCGCCCCCTTCGTACACGCCTATGTCTACAGTTCCGGCCTGGATGCGAGTGCGCTTACCGAAATCATAGTCACCATCATCCGGCACATAAGCATTACTGCCCTTATTGACAACCGGCGAATTTACATTTACGCGGAAATCACCGCCCTCGGCATAAATAAATTGGGGATCGGACGAAATATTGGCTGTTCCCAAAGCGCCACCCTCCACCACACTATAGCGAAAAATCGTATTGTAGCCCTGTGGGTTTGAAGATGCAGTATTGCCCCAAAAAATGGAATTAGTACCGGCAACTGCACCGTAGTCCCCATTGTCCACAGCCCCACCACGTGTTACCGCATTGTTTCCGTAAAACACACAGTTGACAAAGTCCATGGCTCCCAAAGTCCTTACCGCACCGCCAAACCTTTGCGCTTTATTCCCATTAAAAATACAATTAAAAAAATAAGGCGAGGAATGCTCGTCCGCAGCCACTGCGCCCCCACTGTAGGAAGTATTGTTGCGAAACACCACATTACGAAAATCGACCGAAGCCCGTGTCAAACGTATGCCCCCGCCGCTCACGCTGTCCTCCGAAGCATAGCCCCCCTCAATGATGACCCCGTCAATTCGGGTAGCGCGAGTAAGCGGAAATTCTTCGCTGCCGCGTGCCACCAGTACATGGCGCGCATTATCGGTCTCCGACTCCGCGTTACCAATGTTGCCACTCAAAACCACCGGATTAGCCTGCCAGTTGCGTTGATCCAATTCCGTCTCCGTTCCGGAAAAACCGCCAATTATCTGTACCCCGTCGCGAAGCAATAAAAACGGGGTATTCCTGTCGTATCCGCTTACCGGCAGGTAAGTTCCTGCTGCCAACCACAACTCATCCCCGGGAACTGCAGAAATCAATGCATTTTGTAAAGAAGACGCATTACCCCAACTGCTTCCATTGCCACTGCCGGTAGTTTTTACATATACCGGCTGATTGCGCGCAACGTAGAACTGTCGTCGGGCGGTCCAGGTTCGACCAGCATCCGTGTCGACCGCCGCTACCCGCCAGCTTATGCGCGTACCGGGCGTCAGTCCGCCCACGACATAGGAAGTCCCTGAAAGGCCGCTCACCAAGTCTTGCACGACTCCGTTAACAGCATACTCAATTTCGTAGCCGCTTAAATTTTCAATGGGTGTATTGCTCCATGACCAGCTGAGAGTTACAGTGGTCGTTTCGATGGGAAAAACAGTTTCGGGTTGGGGCGACAAAGCTTCCAGGGTACCCGCACTGAGACGCAGAGAGCAAAATAATCCCACGACCATCAGATACCAAAGCCTGTAATAATTCTTCATTGGGTTCACGCTAATGTTTTGCAAACATAATACAAAACAAGATTAAATTCCGTGTTTATACGCACAAGGCCTGTCGACGTTTCAACTTTCATCAACAAAAACCGGGTTTTCATCCCGAAAATAGCGCATTTTGAGCCAAGTACAGCAAAATGCAGCAATATTTTGCAGGAAAGCGCCCACGCACTAACTTTGCAGCCATGCGAAAATGGATCACATTGTCCCCGGGCGAGCCCCTGAAGCTGGAGGCTGCACTGCTTGCGCTAACAGCCGACTTTGAGGAAGCGGTGGTACTGAGCGACCGCTGGTCCCAGCCTCAGGGCTGGTACCAAAAGCTGCAACGCTTTTCCCTCCTGGCGGGCTTGGGCGCACTCGAAAGTCACCAAGGACCCTTGGCACAACTGGGCCGTGCCCTGGATAAGGACGACTGGTACCTGGGCCATTTGAGCTACAAGCTGCAAGAAGAATTATTCCCTCTGCAGCCAAAGGCAGCCAGGGAACAAATACCCTTTGCCCCCCTCTCCTTTTTCCGTCCCCGCTGGCTGGTCCTCAACGATGCCGAAGGACCTCGCCTGGGCTACGATCCCCGGCACGACGACGAGAAAACGGCAGGCGACTTCATCGAGAGACTGCTGGAGCGCAGGGAAAGCCCCGAGCCGAAATCCCCGCAGCAACTTCCTCAACTGCAAGCCTGTCTCAGCCGCGAACAATACCTTGAGGCGGTCAGGGACTTACAGGAACACATCCACCGGGGCGACATTTATGAGGTCAATTTCTGTATGGAGTTTGCCGCACAATTACCTGCCGAAACACCGCTCCGGTACCCGCAGGACTTGTTTGGGCATCTGGCCGACCACAGCGCGGTGCCTTTTCTGGCCTTCCTGCGCCAGGGCACACGCTATGCCCTTTCGGCCTCCCCCGAACGCTACCTGCAAAAAAGGGGGCGACAGCTCTTCAGTATGCCCATGAAGGGGACTGCCGCCCGGTCGGCCGACCCCTTGCACGACGCCGCCTTGTGCAACGAACTGGCCACCTCCGCCAAAGAGCGGGCCGAAAACATTATGATTACCGACCTGGTGCGCAACGACCTGGCCCGCGTGGCCCAAAAAGCCTCCGTCAAGGTAGAAGAATTGTGTCGCCCCTACCCCTTTCCCCGGGTCCACCAATCGGTCAGTACCATTTCAGCCACCCTGGGCGACAAAAAACAGTGGGTAGATGCCCTGTTGACGAGCTTCCCCATGGGTTCAATGACCGGGGCCCCCAAGTTCAGTGCCCTGCAACTCATCGACCGCTATGAACAACGAAAAAGAGGTTTGTACTCCGGAGCCATCGGGTATCTGAGTCCCGAAAAGGATTTTGATTTCAGCGTAGTGATTCGTACTTTGCTTTGCGATACCCAAAGCCGTCGGCTGTCGTACACAGCCGGAAGTGCCATCACCGCACTTTCCGATCCCGAACAGGAATACCAGGAGTGCCTGCTCAAAGCAGCCGCCATTTACCAACAATCATCCACTTCAGCCCCCAACAAATGAGTCCCCAAGCCATGTCCAACAACTTCGAAAAACGCTTTCGTCACCACCTCCTTCAGCGCTGTGGGGTCAATGAACAGCTGCGCATTTTGGTGGGACTCAGTGGAGGGGCCGATTCGGTGGCTTTGTTGCATCTTCTGAAGGCAGCCGGTCACACCACCATAGCCGCCCATTGTAATTTCAATTTGCGCGGCAGCGAGTCGGATGCCGACGAAGCCTTTGTCCGGGGTCTTTGTCGTAAAGAAGGAATAGAAGTCCATGTGCAAAGCTTCGACACCACCGCTTATGCGAGCTCGCATAAGCTTTCCATCGAAATGGCCGCCCGCGAATTGCGCTACCGTTGGTTTCAGCAACTTATGGCCCAACACAACTGCGTTCTTCTGGCCACCGGCCACCACGGCAACGACGCCATCGAGACCTTCTTCCTGAATCTGAGTCGCGGTACCGGGGTAAGGGGACTGACCGGCATGGATTACCGCCGCGAGCAGCTTATCAGACCCCTGCTTTTTGCTTCGGCCGATGAGATTCGCAACTTCTGTAAAGAACGCGCACTCTCCTGGCGCGAAGACGCCACCAACAGCGAAACCCTGTTTGTACGCAACAAAATCCGCCACCAAATACAGCCCCTGTTCGAGGAACTCAATCCCTCCTTTTTTGCCACCATGCAACACAACCTCGACCACCTGCGCGAACTTGCGGCCTTTTTCGATACGGAAATGGAAAAGCTGCGCAACGAATGGGTGGCACAGGAGGGCGACACCCATTTGATTCCCTTGCGCCTCTTGCGCGAACATCCCCAGAAAAACAGTGTGCTTTTTGAGCTGCTGCGTCCCTACGGCTTCAACAGCAAAGTGGCCCAACAAATAGCAGAGGGACTCGACAGCGAACCCGGACGTCAGTTTTTCTCGGCCACCCACCGTTTGGTGATCGACCGCTACAACCTGCTGCTGGTTAAAGATCAGGAGAACGACCAGAACCGCTACATTTTGGAAGGCGGCTGCAAGCAACTTACAGTCCCCCTGTCCCTCAAATGGGCATCCTACCCCAAAACCGAAGCTTTCATTTTATCCAAAAATCCCCATGAAGTACAACTCGATGCCGAGCTCATCGACTTCCCCCTCTACCTTCGGAAAGCCCGACCAGGCGATCGCTTCATCCCGCTGGGCATGACCGGCTTCAAAAAAATCAGCGATTTCTATGTTGACCAAAAACTCTCCCTTCTGCAAAAGGAAGACACCTGGCTGCTCACCAACGGACACGACATCCTCTGGGTAGTGGGCCACCGCATCGACGAGCGCTACAAAATCACCCCCAGCACCCGCACCATCCTCCACCTCACGTTGACTTAGCAGCAATGTTCCCCCGCACCCGCTGTAAAAATGCCTGCAGCCCCTCCGTATCGTGCTGATTAATCAGACCCAACAAATCCTTCAGCTCCTTACGGATCTGCTCCACCTGTCCAACAGTATAGGGGTTAAACAAAATTTCCGTCAACAGATAATCATCCTCCGACAGCAAGCCACGGGCAATGTCCATGTGCTTTTTAAAAGTAGTTCCCGGCGCATCCTGCTGCTTCATACAGGCCGCAAACACCAGGGTCGAAGAAAAAGGAATCGACAAAGAATAAGCAATGGTCTCATCGTGCTCATCAAAAGAATACTGATGAATGTTGAGTCCCAGCGAGCCAAAAAAGTCCTTAAAAAAGGCCTTGCCCATGTGGTCCGACTCGGTGATGATGATGGCGTGGTGCGCACTCAGATCCTTCAGATTGGCAAAGGTGGGCCCAAACATGGGGTGGGTCGACACAAAGCGACGGCCCGTACTCTTGTAGTAGTCCTCAAACCCTGTTTTCACCGAAGCAATGTCACTGAGGATACAATGAGCAGGCAAATAAGGTTCCACCTCACGAAAGACCGCAATGGTGTGTTTCAGGGTAACGCTGTTGATCAACAACTCAGGTTCAAATTCCCTGATTTCCTCAAGGGTCGTTAATCGCTGGGTATTGAACACGTAGCGCAGCCGCTCCTTGTCCCTGTCAAAAATAGCCACTTCGTGCTGCAGGCACAAGGCATCGGTCAGCCAGGTCCCCATTTTACCAGCACCCAAAATACAAATCTTCATCGCTTGCACATTGTTGTTTACAAGCAGCATCACCAAGCCGGGCCGGGTGATGCTGCTGAATAATTCTCCAGAACACGCTCTGACAAGGGAAAGGCCCTTAGGCTCCCTTCTCCTTATTTTTAAGCGCCTTGTTCATAATGGCACTCTGACAAGAGATGGATTCTTCGTGAATGGATTCAAAAATCTTCGCGGCAAATTCACCGTCAAGGCCCCGTTTATTGGCCCGCTCGGTACGGTCGCGCATGATTTCATCGTAACGACGACTCTGCAGAATGGTAATGTTGTTCTCCTGCTTGTACTTACCAATGGCTTCCGAGACCTTCATACGGGCAGCCAAAATATCAAGCAGATCGTTGTCGAGCTTATCGATTTGCTTACGCAATTCGTCGAGCGTATTACGCGGGGTATCCCCAATTTTTGGTCGACGCAACACCAAATTATCCAACACCTTCTTCAAACCTTCAGGGGTCAACTGCTGCGCAGCATCGCTCCAGGCCTTCTCCGGATTGTAATGGGTCTCGATAATCAAGCCATCGAAATTCAGGTCCATCGCTTCCTGGCAAATATCGGCAATCAGCTCACGCTTACCCCCGATGTGACTCGGATCGGTGATGATGGGCAGCTCCGGAATACGACGGTGCAGCTCAATGGGAATCTGCCATTGCGGATGGTTGCGGAACTCCGACTTATCGTAAGTACTGAAACCACGATGAATCGCAGCCAGCTGCTTAATACCGGCATTGTTGATGCGCTCCAGGGCGCCTATCCACAAGTCGAGGTCGGGGTTCACCGGGTTTTTAACAAACACGGGGATATCGATGCCCTTAAGGGCATCGGCCACTTCCTGTACAGCAAAAGGGTTGGCCGAAGTACGGGCTCCCACCCACATCATATCCACGCCGTGCTTAATGGCTTCGTACACGTGATGCGCAGTGGCTACCTCTACACCGACATACATGCCTGTTTCCTCCTTCACTTTCTTCAGCCAGGGGAGTCCGATAGAACCCACGCCTTCGAAGGCTCCGGGACGGGTACGTGGCTTCCAGATGCCTGCACGGAAGACTTTTACGCCGATGGCCGAAAGCAAACGGGCCGTAGCCAGGGTTTGCTCTTCGGTTTCCGCACTACAGGGACCCGCAATAACCAGGGGTCTTTTAGGTTCCAGACCCGGAAAATTAATGGGTTCAAGATTCAACTTTGACATAGCTGCTTAAAATTTGATGTTTTGGATGCGTTTGATGGTTTCCCTGAATTTATCTTCGGTGGTACAAAGCGAGATACGAATGTAACGTTCGCCTGCTTCCCCAAAGATGAAGCCGGGGGTAATAAATACATGAGCCTTTTCTAATACGATGTCGCTCACTTCGGTACCGTTTTTAAAAGTATCGGGAATGCGGGCCCAGACGAACAAACCGGTTTGGTTGCGGTCGTACTCACACTTTAAGAGGTCCATAATCTGAAAGACCAGTTCGCGACGACGGGTATAGCCTTCGTTCAGCTCCTTGTACCACGCGTCACCCATAGACAGGGCCTTAATGGCCGCTTCCTGCACGGGACGGAACATACCGGAGTCCATGTTGCTCTTTACACGCAAAATGTACTGCAAAAACTCGGCATTAGAGGCGGCCATACCCACGCGCCAGCCGGCCATGTTGTGCGACTTACTCAAGGAATTCAATTCAATACCAATCTCCTTAAATCCGGGAATGGACATGATGCTGGTGGGATTGGGGTTCAGCACAAAACTGTAGGGGTTGTCGTTGACCAACAAGATGTTGTTTTTGCGACAGAAAGCCACAATCTTCTCCATCACTTCCTGCTGGGCAGGCGCTCCGGTAGGCATGTTGGGATAGTTGATCCACATCATTTTCACCTTCGACAGGTCACTGTTTTCCAGGGCGGCCAAATCGGGCTGCCAGTTGTCGTCGGCCTTCAATTCAAAATAACGAATTTTGGCACTCACCAGGTTGGCAACGGCAGTGTAGGTGGGGTAGCCCAGACTGGGCAACAAAACCTCATCACCGGGATTCAGAAAAGCCATGCAGATGTGCATGATGGCCTCCTTGGAACCCATCATGGGCAGAATTTCAGTATTGTAGTCGAGTTCCACGTTGTAGCTGCGCTTGTACCAGTCGGCAAAGGCCTTCCGGAGTCCGGGTGTTCCGACATAGCTCTGGTAGCCGTGGAAGCCGGGGTTTGGCGCTGCATCCTGCAGGGCCTTGATGACTTCGGGGGCAGGCGCCTGGTCGGGACTGCCGATACCGAGGTTTACAACGTCTGCGCCTTCGTTGCGCATTTTTTCAATCTGCTTCAGTTTAATCGAAAAATAGTATTCCGATACATTACTAATTCTGTCTGCTGGTTGAATCATGGTTACAATTTATAATTGTCAATAAAAAGGTTAATTATAAGGTCATTCAACGATAAAGATAAAGCCAATTTTTCTGCGGTAAAAACGCCGCTGCGTTTTTACAAGGCCGCTGCCTTCTTCACCCCTCCGCCACCGTTGGTTTCATAAAGGGTATCGGCCGCCTCGTATTCTCCCAGTTCACGCAGCTTACGGGTAAGGGGACGGATGGCATCGAGCGACTGGTGGTAGCGCTGGTAATCAGTTATCTGCACATCGATGTAAAAAAGATATTCCCACTCCTGCCCGATGATGGGCAACGATTGTATCTTGCTCAGGTTGATGTTGTAAAAGGTCAGGATGGTCAAAATCTTGGAGAGACTGCCCTCCTCGTGCGGCAGGGAAAAGACCAGGGAAGCCTTGGTCAGGCGACCTTCGCTGAGTAACTTTTGCTTTTGCTGCTCATCGGCACGACCCACCACCAAAAAGCGGGTATAGTTGTGCTTGTTGGTTTCAATATCGCGTGCCAACAACTCCAACCCGTAAATTTGAGCGGCCAGCGAAGAAGCAATGGCGGCAACACCGGGAGTGCGGTTTTCCGCAATCCGTTTGGCACTGAGGGCGGTATCTTCCGACTCCACCAGACGAATATGCGGGTAGTTCTTGAAAAACTGCTCACACTGCGCCAGCGCCATTGGGTGAGAGTGCACTTCGTAAATGTCGGCCAGCGTTTGC